>JBMNSK010000026.1:0-18900 GCA_050945155.1 Eggerthellaceae bacterium
CAAAGATTGACATTAAGGTAAAGGATGCCATTGGTCGTACCTGGCAGTGCTCAACCGTTCAGGTTGACTTCAACCTTCCTGAGCGTTTTGATTTGCGCTACCGCACCGACAACAATACCGAAGAGCGTCCCTGGATGTTACATCGTGCCATCTTTGGTTCCATCGAGCGCTTCTTGGGCATCTTGCTTGAGCACTATGCTGGTGCCCTGCCGCTTTGGCTTGCCCCTGTCCAGGTCGCTGTTCTTCCTCTGGCAGACCGTCACTGTGAGGCGGCTTGTGCCTTTGGGGAGGAGATTACTGCTGCAGGCGGCCGTGTTGATGTCTATGACGAAAACGAGCCAATGCGCGTCAAGATTGCCAAGGCACAGGCGCAAAAGATTCCTTATATGGTCATCATCGGCGATAAGGAAGTGGAGTCGAACACCATTTCTGTTCGCGAGCGTCACGAAGGCGATATGGGTAGTTGGGATAAGCAAAAGCTCCTCGACATTATTGCTGATGCGGTGGTCTAGGTTATCGAATGATTGCAACGTATATTTGCTTAGTGCTATAAACTAGTTAAAATCCCAGGTAATTATGAGGACTCTCTGCAAAGAGGAGGCTTATTAATTAAACGGGGATTAGTATTGTAGCGCAAGACGATAAGGCAATCCCGGGGTTGTGTGTTTTAGCTTATTTTGGGCTATCAGCACAATCCTGGGTGTTAGTCATACTTAAGGGCAACGGATTACACTAAAACCATCATGGCCAATATTCCAGTTTCGTGAATCCTGAAATCGTTATGTGACTAAAGTTGCAAGGAGATACCGATGACTACCGTCTCAAAACTTCTAGAATTACCTAAATTTCAAGGATCACGGTTGCTGGCTGGTACTGGTGGGCTTACCGGTCAGATTGTCGATATCTGCATTATGGAAGTTCCAGATATCGAGGATTATGTGAGACCGGGTGACTTTTTGTTAACAACTTTATATCCAATCTCGGCTCGCATGGACGAGCTGGAGGAGTTTATTGTGAGAATGAAAACACTCGGGCTCGTAGGTATCGCAATAAAGCTCAATCGATATGTTACAAAAATACCGGATACCTGCCTACAACGGGCTGATGAATTGTCCTTTCCCGTAGTATTGCTCCCTCCAGATGCTAATTTTTCCTTAATGATTAATGATTTTCTCAAAGAGAACCTTAGGAAAAAAAATAAAGAGCTTGAACATCGCAATCAAGTAAATGATATGGTCATGAAAATCCTGCTCCAAGGAGGTACTCCAGCCGCAATTGCTAAGACATTGGCTATTCAGATTAAACACGACATCGTACTTTTTGATAGAACCTGTGAAGTTTTAGGATCATATTTATTGTCCAATGAGTGGAAACCTTCCGAAGAGGAAGTAATAAAAATTGCAAAAACTTTTGTGGCTCGTACAAAAAAGGTCAAACTTTCGAACGGCTATTGCATCTTGAACAGTGTTCAATTCGGGAAAAGGAGAATTGGCATCATTGCCATTTGCGCTCCTGAGGATTTTGAAATTACAGGATTGGATGCGGTAACGCTTCAACAATTTGCTATTGTGTTTCGAATATCAGTTCAATACAAGGAAATGTCGGAAGATGAACAACGGAATCGTCGAAATTCCCTTGCCTTCGACTTGCTTAGTGGAAAAATAAGCAATCCAGATATTGCGCTTAACAAAGCTGCTACGCTCGGTTGGAAACTCGCATATCCTCTAACGATGTTAGTATGCAAACTGCCAGAGTCTGTGGTGGAGACTTCAAGTCATCAAGAAGTTGTTGTTGAACTTGGTAAACGTGTCAATAGAAAAGTTTTTGGATGTTCAGATGAGCATAAGGCTTTATGGGCAGTATATGGTACCTCAATTCTTATCTTATTGAGTGATATACCAGATGATGTCGTTCAAAAGTTGGTTAATGTCTTATCTGATGAACTTGCCGAGAATCAGAATTTGGATGTTTTTATCGCACGGTCTCGAAACATCGGACAGTTAGATAAAATTTCGTCTGCTTGGAGTGAGTGCGAATACACATTGAGACTTTCTCAGTCGTTGGGAAATACAGGGTGCGCAAGGTTTCAAGATTTAGGTGTCTTTCGCCTTATTTACGATACAAAAGACAAAGCCTCTCTTGAAGCTTTCTGTCGTGACACAATTGGCAAACTTATAGACTACGATGAGCGGCATGCATCAAACCTTCTTGAGACTGTAGAGGCTGTAGCTGATTCGGGCTATAACCTTAAGGCTGCTGCAGAAAAGCTTTTCGTACACTACAATACCATCAGATACCGCTATAAGCTTGCTCAGTCTCTTCTTGAGGCCGACTTTGAA
The DNA here is from genome assembly GCA_050945155.1 of Eggerthellaceae bacterium. Taxonomy (GTDB): domain Bacteria; phylum Actinomycetota; class Coriobacteriia; order Coriobacteriales; family Eggerthellaceae; genus JBMNSK01. The sequence goes on from JBMNSK010000026.1 coordinate 2,340, forward strand.
AGGCCTGAGGAAATTCAGTCAGTGCAATTGGCGATTAAGGTCTATCGTGCCTTGCCAGCTTTTGCTCCTGAGGGCTTGTGGCGGCTGATGAGCTAGTCTCTTCGTCACTAATAACAAAAACAACCTCATTATATTGTAAATAAATGCCAGTTACCGCATTCTTATTGCTTCCTACAATACTGCCTAGACGACTAGCTGAATTAATAATTATCAATCTAGTCTAATTGCAGCGTCGAATTTTGTAACTTAAACCTTCATGAATGTGTGGTAGGAGGTTCGTATGACAGAGGTTGTATTATGTCGAGAGAACTCATATTACGACTCCATTACCCTTATGACTCTCTCTAACAAACTAAAGAAGATGTCGGGTGTACAGGATGCCGTTGTGTCAATGGCGACCCCTATGAATAAAGAGCTCATTGAGAGCATTGGAATGCTCAACGATGAACTGGCAAGTGCTAGCTCCAATGATATGCTTATTGCCATCAGAGGAGACTCCGAAAAAGCATGTCAAGCGGCACTTGAAAGCATTGATACGCTCTTAAGGGAAAAAAAGAGCAGAGATGAGAGCCAGTCTAATCGTCCTTATAGAACGATATCTGAAGCTGATGATGCTTCTGGTTCATTTGGCATTGCTGTAGTATCAGTAGCAGGTCAATTTGCAGCACGCGAAGCTCAAAATGCACTAGATCGAGATATGCATGTAATGCTTTTTTCCGATAATGTTTCTGTAGAAGAAGAACTTTCACTTAAGCGCCTCGCGCATGAAAAAAATCTATTGGTTATGGGTCCAGATTGTGGGACAGCGATTCTTGATGGTATAGGTTTATGCTTTGCAAACAAAATGCGCCGGGGAAATATCGGTTTGGTTGGAGCTTCGGGCACAGGTCTTCAGGAACTCTGTGCTTTGATTGATAGTCTTGGTGGGGGCATTACCCAGGTTATTGGGACAGGCGGCCGTGATTTATCAGCTGAGATTGGTGGCATCATGATGCTTGATGGAATTAATCTCCTTAATGCTGATGAAGAAACAAAGACAATCGTGGTTGTTTCCAAACCCCCAAGTACAGAAATAGCAGGCAAAATAATTAATCAAGTAAAGCATTGTTCAAAGCCAGTTGTAGTTTGCTTTATTGCACGAGAACCAGATAAACCTGATGGAAACCTTGTGTATGCGTCTAGTCTAGAAGATGCAGCATTTAAATCAATTGCGCTTTCGCAGGGAAAGGCAATTAATAAGAAAAAGGAAGCTTTATCGCGTTCTTACTTTCCGATTGACCAAGCCAAAGTATATGATGCTGCGTCGGGGCTTGATAAAAAGCAACACTACTTGCGTGGTTTGTTCTGTGGAGGCACATTAGCTGCGGAAGCACAGTATGAGGCATCAAAAGTGCTTCCATGCGTGCGAAGCAATGTAGCAAAGAATCCTGAGTTCAAACTTGATAATCCTTTCGAAAGCGAGGGGAATTGCATTATCGATATGGGGGATGATCTTTTTACTGAAGGAAGACCCCATCCAATGATTAGCCCGGATCTGCGTTGCAATCGAATAATTCAAGAAGCCTTAGATCCTGAATGCGCAGTTATTCTTCTTGATTTTGAAATAGGGTTTGGCTCTAACGCCGACCCTGCATCGATTGCTCTTGGGGCTATTACGGAGAGTCGCAGACTACGTGAGGCCTCTACGGATGCGAAGGGCGAAGTGGTATTTGTTGGTTATGTGCAGGGAACGAAGGCTGACTACCAGGGACTCCATAAACAACGGCGTTTGTTAGAAGAAGCTGGTGTGTTGGTAGCCAATAGTAACTTACACGCTGTATTGATAGCACTCGAAATTATGAAGTTCAAGGAAGGTGGGCTAGATGTCTAACTTACTTGCAAATCCTAAAATTATCAATATAGGTACTCCATTATTTGAGACCGAACTTAAAAAACAAGGAGTTTCGGTTGTTCAGGTGGATTGGAGGCCTCCAGCAGGCGGCGATGTAGCAGCTGCGAAGTTAAATGATGTATTAATGAAGCAATCTGATATCGATGCAGCAAACAAGATAGCCCTGAGTCGTATTAATAGCGCACAACCGGTGCTTGTTGATATGGAACTTGCAATCAATGCAGTGCCAGGTATGCACTCTCATATGATCCTGCATGCAGGACCACCTATTGAATATGAATGTATGTGTGGGCCTATGCAAGGCGCTGTGCAAGGAGCCCTTATTTACGAAGGACTAGCTAGCAGCGTAGAAAATGCTCATGCACTCGCATCATCGGGTGCAATAGAGTTCAGACCCTGTAATGAAATGGGGTGCGTGGGACCGATGGCTGGGATTATCTCTCCACATATGCCGGTTCATGTTGTTGAGAATAAGACATTTGGCAATTGCAGTTATGCAACGGTTAATGAAGGTCTTGGGAAAGTGCTGCGTTTTGGTGCTAATAGTTCAGAAGTTATAAATCGGCTCTGCTTCATACGAGACACATTTTTTCCGGTCATGCGCAGAGTAATCAGGGATTGTGGTGGGATTAACCTGAAAAACCTTACAGCGCAAGGTCTTACTATGGGCGATGAATGCCATAATCGAAATAAGGCGACTACCTCAATTTTGTTGCGAGATATTCTGCCAACACTTTTAAAACAAGATAGTTATAGTAGGGATGTGCTTGAGGTTATCAGGTTTATTGGAGGTAATGAACATTATTTCTTAAATCTGTCGATGGCGGCTTGTAAGGCTACGCTTGACGCTGTTGATGGCATTAAACATTCAACTATTGTTACGACGATGGCTCGCAATGGAGTTGGCTTCGGAATCCGAGTAAGTGGAGTACCTGAAAATCAATGGTTTGTGGCACCAGCAAATATGGTCGAGGGTCTTTTCTTTCCGGGTTTTACCAATCAAGATGCGGCACGTGATCTTGGGGATAGTTGTATTACTGAGACATGTGGTGTTGGAGGCTTTGCTATGGCTGCAAGTCCTGCGATAGTACAGTTTGTGGGCGGTACGGTACATGATGCAATTGAGTACAGCCGTGAAATGTATGAAATCACCGAAGGAGAAAGTTCTGCATACCTCCTTCCTATGCTCAATTTTGGTGGGAGCGCAACAGGTATTGACGTGCGAAAAGTTATTGCAACAGGCATACTACCAGTTATTAACACGGGCATTGCGCATAAAGACGCCGGTGTTGGTCAGATTGGCGCTGGAATTGTACATCCTCCAATGGAATGTTTCACGCAAGCCGTAAAATATATGGCAGCTACATGGTGAGTAAAAAGGTGTTAACTGTTCAAGCGACACACGTCGATGATTTATTTCTTGAAATTTTCTCGGAAGTCAAGCCTATAGAGCTTGTGAGTGTGTATGCTCATACGGCAAACTTACGTTGTGGTCAAAGTATTTATTCAATTGTAAGTCGCGACAATTACGATGCTCCAGCGACAGCCTGCGTGGGTGATGGACGTTTGTTTGCCAGCCTATTAGACCTAGTCGGTACCCGGGTCTCAAGAATAGGAGCGCCAACGCTTGTTTTTAAAAATGGAGACCGCCTCAAATTTGATTGTGCAGTTATAACAAATTCGAGTTTGCCACTATTGTGTGGAAACATTGAGAACTGTGCTAGTTCTCTGCGGGTATATAGCGATACTATTTCGAGTTTTCCCTCGTGCCCCAGTGCGCTGGCTTCTTGGGTAGCTAACCGTCCACATTTGTCAGAGATTGGATGCGGTGATATCGAACTCATTGACCGGTGCCATAGATTCATTAATGCTTTTAGCAACAACACTTCATTAGATAGTCTGCCTCCAGAAGAGGTTGTGGAGAAACTGATTGGCGCGGGCGTTGGATTAACACCCGCAGGAGACGACTTTCTTTGTGGATCCATTAGTTTTCTCATGTCTTTTGATGATTATTTGAGTAAATCTTGGGCATCATTTATAGCTCAATATCTATCCGAAGAGATGCTCCAGAGCAAAACAACCATGGTGAGTGCATCTATGCTTTGGCACGCATCTCAGGGACGTTTAGCAGCACCATATCGCCGCTTTCTAAGTGCGTTGATAGAACATTCCGAGGCTTTGCGCGATTGCGTTTATGAGATTTACCACATTGGATATTCATCCGGTCTTGACTTTTCAGCGGGCGCCGTATGCATGCTGAAGCGCTATCTGTCTATATGTGAGTGAATATCACAATATAACAATAATCTATACAAAAATATGTAATATCTAGCTAGTTAATACTTTTAGGCTAACTGATAACTTCTTAATACATACATCGGCACATTATCGGTTTTCAATGAGCAGGTAACTTGGTTTTTCTTACATAGTTTTGCGTAAGGAAACCAAAGTTTTAACCTAGAGAGTGTGGGTGTCAGATGGAAGGTATTAAGTTATTTCAGCGGTCAGAAATTGATGGTTTTTTTGGTTTATTTACAAATAACCTCACAAACATTCTTGTGTTAACAGGGCTACTTGTCAGTTCTGTTCAAATGCCAGTTGATGTCGTGTTCGGTCGAATTCTGCCAGCAACTGGTTTCGCTGTTTTCTTGGCATCGATAGGTTATACCTATCTTGGCTGGCGGCTTATCAACAAAGAAAAAAGATGTGATGTTACTGCACTACCTGCAGGCATCAGCGTTCCTCATATGTTTCTTATCATCTTTATGATTGTTTTGCCGGTCAAGATGGCAACAGGAGATCCTATTGTTGCTTGGTATGCAGGAATTGCGTGGTGCTTTATAGAAGGCATTGTTGCTTTATGCGGTATTGCTGTCGGCCCTTGGATCCGTAAACATGTTCCACGTGCTGCATTGCTTGGGTCACTAGCGGGAGTTTCTATAACAGCAATTATGGCAAACAGTGCACTTCAGAGCTGGGAGGTACCCTATATTGCATTTGTAACTTTTGGGGTTATTCTTCTTGGATTTGTTGCAAAATGTCGCATGCCTTTCAATATGCCAGCGGGACTCGTTGCCATAATATTAGGAATCATTATTGGTTGGGCTACTGGGTATATGTCTACCGCAGATTTACTTGCCTCGGTTGAGCAAGTGGGCGTACATATGCCTATAGCAATGCCAGTTGCTATCGTTCAAGGCATGTCTGCTGCGGCTCCTTATCTAATTACCGCTATACCTTTAGGTATTTACAATTTTATGGAGTCCATTGACAACGTTGAAAGCGCTAGCGCTGCTGGTGATGCCCACAATACTCGACAAATTTTACTATTCGATGGCATGTCTACGGTTATCGGTAGCATGTTCGGTGGCATCATACCAATTGCGGTATATATTGGCCATCCTGGTTGGAAGAGCGTAGGCGCTCGAACCGGTTACAGTTGGCTGGTTGGCGTAAGCGTTTTAGTTCTATCCGTTTTTGGTATTGCTTCGATATTAATTAGCGTAATTCCACTTGTCGCTATTCTCCCCATTCTTATTTACATTGGCATAATCATTGGCAGTCAAGCATTTGAGCATGTTCCTAAATCGCATTTTCCTGCCGTTATCCTAGCTATTTTGCCTTGGCTTGGAGATTGGGGACAAACGCTCATTGAAAACACTGTGACTGCATGCGGTGTAGCTACTCCTTCTGTAGACGCTTTCAACAATGCAGGCATTCATTGGCTAGGTTTTGATGCCCTTGGCAGTGGGGCAATACTTATCGGCATTATTTGGGCATCAATTCTTATTTTCATGATGGAAAAGAATGAGAAAGGGATATGCATAGCCAGTGGGATAGGAGCCATACTCGCGTTTTTTGGCATTATCCATGCTCAAACGGTTGGCGTCTGTATGGCACCGGGAGCATGCATAGGTTATATAGGCCTGGCCGTACTGAGTATTGTCGTTTTGCGCTACAACAGATATTCAGCCAAAAAGGGGGAAGTCAACAATACTCTCAAAGAAAAGGCTAACTAGCAATTAGGTTTTGTGACAAGAAGACATAGTACAAGGAGGTTAGAAATGAAGAAAAATATCGCAAGCGCGTTACCGTATGAGTTCGAATTTAGTATTAATGATACCGCTCTGGTGATTATCGATATGCAGCGCGATTTTTGTGAACCTGGCGGTTTTGGCGAGAAGCTTGGGAATGATATTTCTCTCACAAAGGGCATTATCCCTAATGTTAAGAAGATGCTTTCTACAGCGCGTGATGCAGGTATGCTGGTGATACATACGCGTGAAGGGCACCGTCCTGATTTATCCGATTGTCCTCCTTCAAAACTAAATCGTGGTAGGAAGCAAGGCGCCGGTATTGGTGATTTAGGACCTATGGGCCGTATTTTGATTCGCGGGGAATATGGCCACGACATTGTTGATGAGCTGACTCCCATTGACGGTGAGATTGTAATTGATAAACCAGGCAAAGATGCATTCTATATGACTGATCTTGAGCTTATCCTTCGAACAAGAAATATCCAGCACTTAATTGTCTGTGGAGTAACAACACACGTATGCGTGAGTACAACTATTAGAACCGCCAATGATCGTGGATTTGACTGTTTACTCCTGTCTGATTGTTCTGCTGCTTTTGATATTGCTGATCATGAGGCAACCCTAAAGAGTATTTGGCAGCAAGGTGGGATATTTGGCTGGGTATCAGAGTCCAACAGTGTTATTGATGCATTGGGAGGTAACTAATGGCGACTTCGGTAATCACGAAAAAGGAAGGCACTCCACTATGGGTGTCTAGTGACTTAAACGGCTTTTTTGGCTTATTTTCAAATTCGCTGACTAACTTTCTAACTGCAATTGGCCTTCTGGCAGGGATTATGATGCCCAACGACATCATTTTTGGGCGAATCGTACCAGCTACTGCGCTATCTATTGCTTGTGGTAATTTTGTTCTGGGACTAATAGCACGTCGAATGTCAATCAAAGAAGGACGTTCAGATGTGACCGCTATGCCATATGGGCTTTCTGTACCACATTATTTTGTAGTTTCACTCGCCGTTATTCTACCGACATATGTGGCTACTCAAGATTGGATGATTGCGTGGGCTACAGGCATTGTTTGGAATCTTATAGAAGGTCTAATTATGTTTGCTGGCTCTTTTTGTGGGCAGTGGATAAAGAGTCATCTACCTCGCGCGGCTATGTTAGGCGCACTTGCTGGTTTTGCGGTAACTTTTATCTCAGGAGTTCCGATAGGACAGGTATTTTCTGCACCTATGATTGGTCTCACTACGTTTGCCGTTTTAATGGTTGGGTGGCTTGGCAACAAACGCTTTCCGTTTAATATTCCTGTAGGTGCATTCGCTATCGCTATTGGTACTGTGATAGCTTGGCTTACCGGATATATGGATTTATCTGCAGTTTCTGATGCTGTATCTAATTTCGGATTTCCTGTGCCAATAATGTGCGTTGATATGTTCGGAGTTGGATTTAGTCAAATTGCACCGTTTCTTCCAGCTGCCATTCCTTTGGGAATTTACGACTTCTTGGAAAGCTTGAACAATCTTGAATCTGCTGCTGTTGCTGGTGAGAGGTATCCAGTTGCTCGGTCGATGATGGTTCCTGCTACATTTACAATTCTAGGTGCATGTATCGGAAGTGTATTTCCTACAATCATCTATATCGGTCACCCAGGTTGGAAGGCTGCAGGTGCAAGAATTGGTTACTCGTTTTTAACAGGTATCTGCATTTTAGTACTTGCTTTCGCTGGAGTTCTCGAAATTGTGACAGCAATTATTCCACTAGCAGCACTACTTCCAATCTTGGTGTATATCGGTATGGTTATTGGGCGACAGGCTTTTGAAACCGCGTCTCCACGCCATTACCCTGCAATCATACTTGCATTTCTTGTGTATGTGGGCAGCTTTATTACTGGCAAGATCGATAGCGTGATTGATTCGGTAAACACTGCTCTCACTAATGCAGGTGCGGGAGTAACGGTTGCTATAGGTAATACTCCTCTCGATGGTGTAGTCTCTGTTAGTACCGAAGTTTTAGCAGGTAATGGTGTTCCGTACAGTGGTTGGAGCATGTTGTCGGGCGGCGATATCATTATTGCAATGTTGCTGGCAACTATAGTTATATACATCATTGATCACAGGTATCTACGTTCAGCGGCATATGCAGTTATTGCTGCCGCCCTATCGTTTTTTGGCATTATCAATGCAGGAACCTTTGGTATAAACGCGAATCCAGAAGTTACCATTGGTTATCTTCTTGTGACTCTAGTTCTCATTGTGGCTCATTTCTATCGTAAAGAGGATAATAAGCCTATCGATGACAGTGACTTATTAGATACCGAAAAAGCTACTTCTTAAGTTTTTTCAAAGGGGGATATTAGGATATCCCCCTTTGATACCTAATGTTCCAGGAATCGCATATACCTTTCGTCTGTCCTTGCTTCGTTATCAGATTTTTGTTCGTGTCCTAAAAAGGTAGGGACATCGTTTGCATTAAAAATTCTGGGGTAGTGGAGCCCCTCTCGGGCAGGACATTCACTCCGAGCCTTGTAACTAGAATTTGTCGCTTTTGTGATAATTGTTATCAGTAAAGCAACAATTCCTGAGATTCTCTGTTTCTTCTTATTGGAAGTTATAAAATCGCAATTGAACAATGGATGTTCACGGTTCGTAAGAACGGTGAACGAATGCTTAAGGAGAATAGATATGGCAGAGAAAGTTACATCAGAGGATTTCAAGGAAAAGGTACTGAATGCATCAGGCCCCGTCATGGTTCAGTTTTTTGCTACCTGGTGTGGACCTTGCAAGATGCTTTCGCCGGTAGTCGATGAGGTAGCCCAAGAAGTAGAGGGCAAAGCGAAGGTATATAAGCTTGACGTTGACGAAAGTCAGCCAGTTGCTCTGACCTACGGCGTTATGAGTGTTCCGACCATCCTGGTTTTTAAGGATGGACTGGTTCAAAAGCAGGCAGTTGGTGTTCAGTCTAAAGATACCCTGCTTGGACTGCTCAATGTTGGTTAAATATCAGGGGACCTCCTCCGGGTTAAAAAGAAGGCCAAAGCACTAAGCTTTGGCCTTCCCCTTTTTATGTCCTAATTTTTTCGCTATCAGTACGGGCAGAAATGCTCCATCAATCTATCTAGTCGGTGCGAATGGACTTAAAGGCTTCCGTCTGCTCTTTAATGCCGCGCTCTGCAGCCAAGCGCTCAATGGAGGTTGCACCGAAGAAGCCATCGAGACCAGGAATATGATGAATGACGTAGGCAGCATCGTCTGGTTGGGAAATCGGGCCGCCGTGACAGATGACCATAGCTTCAGGATTTTCGTTCTTTACTACCTCTTGAATGCCCGTAATGATTTCAACAGATTCATCTAAGCCGCGGGCTGTTTCTGCACCGATGGTACCGCCGGTGGTAAGACCCATGTGAGCAACGATGATGTCAGCGCCCGCGCGTGTCATGGCAAGTGCAGACTCTTTGTCAAATACATAGGGGCAGGTGAGCATGTCAAGCTTGTGAGCTTCAGCAACTGCGTCGACTTCAAGTTGGTATCCCATGCCGGTCTCTTCGAGGTTCTTACGGAAGTTGCCGTCGATAAGACCTACGGTCGGGAAGTTCTGAACGCCGTTGAAGCCCTCATCTTTTAGTTGCTGGAGGAACTTAGGCATGATGCGGAATGGGTCAGTGCCGTTGATGCCGGCAAGAACAGGAGTGTTCTTTACGACCGGAAGAACCTCTGCGCCCATTTCGATAACGATCTCGTTTGCGTCGCCGTATGCGAGCAGTCCTGCAAGAGAACCACGACCAGCCATACGGAATCTGCCGGAGTTATAAATAACGAAGATATCAGCTCCACCGGCCTCAGCTGATTTGGCGGTAATACCGGTACCTGCGCCAACTCCGAGAAGGATTTCACCCCTGGCACGCTTCTCTTTAAAACCTGCCAGAATTTCTGAGCGTGACTTGTTTAGCATGGAAACTCCTTTCGCCTGAACAGCATCCCACTTATGCTGTCATTGCTATGCTTGTTTGTTCATGAGCTCAATTAGCTTGTTTACCGCAGTTTCTGCAAAAAGGTCATCGTTCACGTGAGCGTCAAGCTCAACGAGTTCTACCTTTGATTGGTCGAGGTTGGATCGTATGGCATTAAAGAGTGCCTCGTCTTCGCTCGGGCCATAGAATGGCTGACCTTCGGCATCAATCATTGAAACGCCGCGGAGAGGCAGCATGACCGTGCAGGGACCGATAGACTGGTTGACCTTTTCGGCAAGCTTTTCGCCTAAAGCCTTGTTTTCTTCAGCGGTTGTACGCATGAGCGTAACGGTGGGGTTGTGCTTATAGAGGTTGCGGTCCGTAAACTGTTTGGGAACCGTATCCCATGGACCGAAGTTCACCATATCCATAGCGCCAACGGAAACAACAGCAGGAACACCCATAAGTGCTGCAGCGTCATTTCTTTCTGGACCCGCGCTTAAAACGCCGCCAAAGAGTTCGTCGCACCACTCTGTTGTTGTGATATCGAGCACGCCCTTAATAAAGCCTGCACGTACCAGGGATTCCATGCACTTACCGCCTGTGCCGGTGGCGTGGAAGACGAGTGGTTCGTATCCGCGTTCACTCAAAAGTTTCGTTGCTTTAGTAACGCAAGGCGTGGTTACGCCGAACATGGTGCACGCAACTAATGGCTTTGCACTTTTCATCTTCGGAACGTCATGGGTAAGCATGCCAACCATGGCATGAATGGCGTTGTTGTAAATCGTGATGGAGAAAGAGTTGATGCCTGAAACGTCGACGATGGAAGGGAACATATTAATGTCTGAGGCGCCGACATAGGGGCTTGTATCTCCGGAAGCCATGGTTGAAACCATAACTTTTGGAACACCAATCGGAAGTTCGCGCATAGCAGCAGTAGCAATAGAGGTGCCGCCCGATCCGCCCATAGAGAATATGCCGTCGAAACGACCATTGTTATAGAGGGCGGGTATGAGTTTTTTGACTCCGTCGGTCATAGTTTGCGTCGCGAGCGCACGGTCTTTCTTTTCGACGATGACGGAAAGGTCGATGTCGATGGCTTTGGTAACTTCGGCATTGGTGATATCTGGTGCCCACGTGGGATCGAACACGCCACAATGAATGCAAAGCGTGTTAAGGCCTAACTCCTTAAAGCGCTCTGCAACATAACGGAATTCATCTCCCTTGGTGTCGAAGGTACCTAGGATGGCAACTGTCTTTTGCACAGCGGACCTCCTTCTTCTCTTGGGGATTTGCGAAGCCTTAGGACTTAGCTTGCGGAAAATCATAGGATTTTTACAAGTAAAGCTCAAGTAAAATGGCTGCTTTTCCGCATATTTTCTTCCTTTTACCGACTAGATAGGTAATCTAATCGAGCATTAACTTTGACAACCTTGATTTTTTCTTGACCTTACTGTCTGGAATTTCAATAAGCTATCTTTTCAGGATGTAAACACCTTTATTGCGATTTGATGTTGCCCGTAGAAATTTTCCTTTGAGCTGGGAAAATAGAAGAGAACTATGAGATACGCGTCGCAGAAGACAAGCTTAGGTTACACTGTTTTTAAGAAGTAATGCACAGACAAAAGCTTCAGGTCGACGCACGATAGCAGAGAGATAGGCTCTGCAAAAGGAGTGTTAGAAAATGAGTTCTTCAATACTTGATGTGGCGGTGATTGGGTCAGGTCCTGCTGGCATGACGGCAGGAATCTATGCGGCCCGAGCCGGTATGAAGACCAGCGTCTTTGAGAGCCTGACCCCTGGTGGACAGTTGGCTCAAACCGAGCAAGTTGATAACTATCCGGGTTTTCCCGAAGGTGTAAACGGGTTTGACCTTGCCTGGAGTATGAAGCAGCAGATGGAACGGTTTGGCGTTGAAACGATAAACGCCGAGGTTATCGACGTTGATGTGACGGCCAATCCGAAAATAATACGAACTGCTGGTAATGCCTACGAGGCAAAGTCAGTCATTATTGCAACGGGTGCACGCCCTCGAAAACTTGGTCTTAATCATGAGGAAGAGCTTGCGGGTCATGGCGTTTCCTACTGTGCAACCTGCGATGGAAACTTCTTTAAGGACAAGGTTGCTGTAGTTGTCGGAGGTGGCAATACGGCAGTAGGGGATGCTCTTTACCTATCCCGTATATGCTCAAAGGTTTATCTGGTGCATCGCCGTGATAGGCTGCGTGCGACCCAGATTTACTATGATTCGCTTGTTGACCAAGACAATATTGAGATTGTTTGGAATGCTCGACCCACGGCACTTTCGCAGGAAAATGGATTTGTTACCGGTGTCGACTTGCAGATATCAGACCCAGAAGAGCTGCGCCATATAGACTGCTCTGCTCTCTTTGTTGCTATTGGAACAAAGCCCAATACGGAGTTTTTGAAGGGCGCCGTCGCCCTAGATGAGCAAGGCTATATTATTGCTGATGACCACGGCAAAACGAGTGTTGAAGGAGTATTCGCTGCCGGAGATGTTCGTGAAAAGCCTTTGCGTCAAGTGGTAACGGCGGTATCAGATGGAGCCTTGGCTGCAGAGGAGGCTGCGAACTACGCCTCTCTTTGGTAAAATTGCACAGGTAAAAAACGACGAGCAAGCCGGCACAACCGAGGCCGGCTTGTATCATGTATATGACAGTATGTTTGAATGTTTACAAGTGAGAGAGCAAGATACCTTATGACCGAAAACGGAATGCGCGAAAAGCTTCAAAAAATTATTGAGGCATACGAGGATCTCCAGAAGAAAATGGGAGATCCCGATGTCTTGTCCGATATGCATGAGTACAACCGCCTTGCAAAGGAATATGCCGACCAAGGGCCGCTTGTTGCAAAGGCGCGTGCCTATGTACAAGCTGAAGACGATATTGAAGCAGCAAAAGAGATGCTTTCAGATCCTGAGATGAAGGAATTTGCTCAGGAAGAGATTGCAAATAACGAAGAGAAATTAGAAAAGCTTGAAGAAGAAATAAAAATCATGCTCATCCCGGGTGATCCGGCGGATGAAAAAGACATTATTGTTGAAATCCGCGCCGGCGCTGGTGGAGATGAAGCTGCCATATTTGCTGGTGACCTCTTCAAAATGTACGAGCGTTTTGCGGGTGACCATAAGTGGAAGATTGAACTTTTGGATGTATCTCCTTCGGAGGCCGGTGGATATAAAGAAATTCAGTTCAAGGTAAAGGGCGATAAGGTCTACTCCGTTATGAAGTTCGAAAGTGGCGTGCACCGTGTTCAGCGTGTACCAAAGACCGAAAGCCAAGGACGTATCCATACCTCGACGGCTACGGTTGCTGTACTTCCGGAAGCAGACGAAGTTGAGGTTGAAATTAACCCCAATGATTTGCGTATCGATGTCTATCGTGCCGGTGGTCCGGGTGGTCAATGTGTTAACACGACCGATTCGGCCGTACGTATTACCCATCTTCCAACAGGACTGGTGGTTCAGTCTCAAGACCAGAAGTCTCAGCTTCAAAACAAAATAGCCGCGATGGCTGTTCTTCGCGCGCGACTCTACGACAAGATGCTTGCTGAACAGCGTGCAGCCGAAGGCGAAGAGCGCCGCAGCCAAATTGGAACCGGAGATAGGTCCGAGAAAATCCGCACCTATAATGCCCCTCAGGACCGCGTCACCGACCACCGTATTGGCTATAACGGGACGTATAATTCCATCCTTCTAGGCTCAGGACTAGGGGAGCTCATTACAGCACTCCAAGCGGCTGACCGAGCTCGCAAGCTTGAGGCTGCTGTCTAAGAATTAGGTTATTGTGCAAGACCGAGTCTGGACGATTAAAGCAGCACTTTCGTGGGTTGAGTCATACCTTGCTTCAAAAGGTGACGAAAATCCACGCCTTTCAGCACAACTACTCCTTGCCGCCGTGACAGACCTCAGCCGTCTTGAGCTCTACACTAATTTCGATAAGCCACTATCGCGTGAGGAACTTTCAAGTCTTCATACCTACGTAGTTAAACGCGCGCAAGGTGAGCCAATCCAGTACATAACTGGTAGAGCAGCGTTTCGCTACTATACCTTTGCGGTAAAGCCCGGTGTTCTGATTCCTCGGCCCGAAACAGAGGTCTTGGTAAGTGAAGCTTTAGCACTGTTGAAGGATTACCAAGACCTTACACAAGAAACCCATCTGGAGGTAGCCGATATCGGTTGTGGAACCGGCTGTGTTGGTCTGTCGATTGCAGCGGAGTGCCCTCGGGCGTCTCTTACTGAGCTAGACATCAATCCCGATGCCTGCGCGCTTACGAAAGAAAACGCAGACATGCTTGATCTTGGTGACCGTATCAAGGTCGTCGAGGGGGATATGCTCTCGATATCTGGAAAAGACCATGCAGCTGCATTTGATCTTATTGTTTCAAATCCTCCCTATATTCCAACACAGGTGCTCGACGAAATACCGCGCGAGGTGTCTGCGTTTGAACCGCGTGAGGCTCTTGATGGGGGAGAAGACGGCTTAGATTTTTTCCGAGTGCTTATAGACTTTGCCGCCGAAGCACTGAAGCCGCATGGTGCTTTGGCAATTGAACTCTTTGAGGAAAAAGTCGATGAAGCGTGTGAATATGCGGAGATGAGAGGGTTTGAGGCGGTGCGGTCGGTGTATGATTTAACGAATCGTCCACGCATCGTCGTGGCCAGGAAACCCTCGAAAAACAGCAAGGAGTCACAGCGTGGATCAAAATCAGTCAGAGCACAAAACGCTCAATGACCAACTCAACGAAGCAGTTTCCTTTCTAAACGAGGCGTTTCAAGGAGAAAAACCGGAGATAGGTATTGTTCTCGGTTCCGGCTTGAACAGTTTTGCAGAGGCTATCGAAGAGCCTCAAGTTGTCGACTATAACCGGGTCCCGCATATGCAAGTGAGCACGGCAGCAGGGCATCGTGGACGGTTCGTTCTCGGCAACTGTCATGGAAAGAAAGTACTTGCGATGCAGGGACGCTTGCATGGGTATGAAGGCTATACCGCTCAAGAAGTTGCTTTCCCTATTTGGCTGATGAAGCGCTTTGGTGTTGAAACGCTGATTACAACCAATGCCGCAGGTGCCATCAATGAGCTTTTTCATGTCGGCGACTTTTGCGTCATGACTGACCAGATTAACTATACCGGCAGAAATCCGGTATCGTCACAGGAAGCGGCTGAAATTGGTCCGCGATTCTTTTCAATGCTCGATGCTTTCGATTCAAATCTCAGGATGCTTGCCCATGTAGTTGCGGCGCAGTGCGAAACGCACCTTCGCGAAGGCGTTTACCTGGGATTGTTAGGGCCCAGCTTTGAAACGCCTGCTGAAATTCGTATGTTTAAGACCATGGGCGCCGATACCGTAGCAATGTCTGTGATTGAAGAAGTAATCGCTGCACGCCAAATGAATATGCGTGTGCTCGGGATTTCCTTGATTTCTAACATGGCATGTGGAATACATGGTGCATCACCGAGCGATGAAGAAGTGCGCGACGTTGCTAAAACAAAGGAAGAGGATTTCGCACGACTTATCGGCGGCATACTTGAGCGTTTATAACGCTTGCAAAAAAGCGCTGTTATTTTAGAAGTCGAATGCGTATCATAAAACCGCAAGTAAGATTTATGCGAGAAGGGAACAAGAAATGAGCAGGGTATATAACTTTTCAGCAGGTCCTGCAGTTCTTCCTGAGGAAGTTCTGAAGCAGGCTGCGGCAGAGATGCTTGACTACAAGGGAACGGGCATGTCGGTTATGGAGATGAGCCATCGTTCCAAGGCATTTACCGAGATTATTGAAACTGCTGAACAGGACATCCGCGACTTGATGAACATTCCTGATAACTACAAGGTTATGTTCATTCAGGGTGGCGGCAATGTTCAGTTTGCTATGGTTCCGATGAACCTTATGCAAAACAAGGTAGCTGACTACATCGTTTCTGGTTCTTGGTCCAAGAAGGCCTTCAAGGAAGCGCAGATTTTCGGCGATGCACGCTGCCTAGCATCAAGCGAGGATGAGAATTTCTCCTACATTCCTGATCTGGATAGCATCAAAATCTCTCCCGATGCTGATTATGTTTACATCTGCCAGAACGAGACGGTATATGGAACTGAGTATCACCGTCTTCCGGACACCCAGGGTAAACCGCTTGTAGCAGACGTATCTTCTTGTTTCCTTTCCGAACCTATGGATATTACGAACTATGGCATTATGTGGGGCGGCGTTCAGAAAAACGTGGGTCCTGCTGGTATGGCTATTGCCATCATGCGTGATGACCTCATTCGTGATGAGGTTTTGCCGGGCACTCCGACCATGCTGAAGTATGCAACCTATTCTGAAAAGGGAAGCCTCTACAATACGCCTCCGTGCTACACCATTTACATCTGTGGCCTGGTCTTTAAGTGGCTCAAGAGCATTGGTGGCCTTGAGGAAATGAGCAAGCGCAATCATGAGAAGGCAAAGATTCTCTATGACTTCCTCGACCAGAGCACCTTGTTCAAGCCGGCTGCTCGCAAAGAAGACCGTTCTATCATGAACGTACCTTTCGTAACCGGCGACGCTGACTTGGATGCAAAGTTTATTGCCGAGGCTGGCGAAGCTGGTTTTGCAAACATCAAGGGTCACCGCACCGTAGGTGGCATGCGTGCAAGTATTTATAACGCAATGCCTAAGGCTGGCGTTGA
>JBMNSK010000027.1:0-18446 GCA_050945155.1 Eggerthellaceae bacterium
AATTGCAGACGGTGGTGATACGAGTATCTCCGTCCAGACATCTGCGGGAAAAACCAAAACGGTCAAACTAAAGTCTACGGATAAGCTTCTCTCAGAATATGACCCTGCGATGGGACTAAAAACAGGCTATACCGAAAGTGCTGGCTATTGCTTTGCGGGTGCCGCCTCCGACGAGGGAATTGAACTCTATTCCGTTGTATTAAACTCAAGTAGCGAAACGAAACGATTCGAAGATACTAAAAACCTTTTTGAATGGGCCTATACACATGAGGTTGATCTTCCTTTAGCAAATAGCCCTGAGACAACAACCTATATCGGCCAAGATGGGGTATCTCGAGAAGTTCCCGTGGTAGCTTATGTCGCTCACTCCGATTGGATGGACAAAACATTCAGAGCTACACTCGTTGATCCCGATGCAAGCATTAAGGTATTTGACTTGAACGGAAACGTCACCCAATCTGTCACCTTCAACGAAGTCCACGGTGATGTGAAGGCTGGAGACAAGGTAGGAACCATTACCTACCAGCAAAGAAACGAAGTGCTCGATACGGTAGATATTGTCGCTGCAGAAGATATGAATGGCCCAGGCTTTTTTGACCGTATTGAGATTTTTTGGCAAAGAGCATATAGACTATGTACCGGTCAACCACTTACCGCTACATCAGCAACTCTAAACGAACCACCTTTACTTAATGACAGAACCACATCAGGCGCTGTATAGTAGCGATGTCTGATATTTGAGGAGATATGGCAATGACAGTTACATGTCCGGTGTGCAAGAAAACAATTGGTGATGATGAAAGTATTTGCCCGTATTGCGGGTATAAGATGCGCGACGTTACCGAGAGCTTTAAGCCGGTTAAAGTTGAGAAAAAGAACTTGAGCGAGGTAGAAAAACCAGTCAAATCTGCCGAGCTTCGTGTTGTTCGTGGTCCTCAGACCGGTGTGGTCATTGAGCTTACCCCGGGTACGCTTTCCATTGGAAGAAATCCAGAATGTGATGTATTTCTCAACGATATGACCGTTTCACGTGAGCATGCTGAAGTGGAAGTAGGCCCTGATGGGTGTTTCATCCGTGATACGCACTCTTTCAATGGCGTTTGGGTGAATAATAATAACGTTGAAGCCTATAAGCTTGAAAATGGCGACGTCATCCAAATTGGCGCTTTCTGCCTTATCTATCAGGAAAAATAAGTTTTTTCTTTCTGCTCGCATCTTGCCCTGTATTGACCGGCAGAAGATGCGGGCAGCGTTGTATCTAAACGTAGAGCCACTATGAAATGAAAGGCGCATTGCATGGAATTATTATCTGGCAACGAGGCCATTGCCCGTGGAGCTTGGGAGGCAGGAGCCCGTATCGGGGTGGCATATCCCGGGACCCCTTCCACAGAAACACTTGAAGCTTTCGGGAAAATGGACGATGTCTATGCTGAGTGGTGTATTAACGAAAAGGTAGCAATAGAGGTTGGACTTGGTGCATCAGCTGCGGGAGCTCGCGTCTTAGCCACTATGAAACATGTTGGCGTAAACGTAGCTTCTGATCCACTTTTTACCTCTGCATACACCGGTGTAAACGGTGGCATGGTTGTTCTTGCTGCCGATGACCCTGGCATGTATTCGTCCCAGGACGAACAGGACTCGCACTGGTATGCACGGGCCATGCACATCCCGATGTTTGACCCCGCAGATGCGGCAGAAGCACTGGAATTTACAAAAGAAGCTTACGAAGTCTCTGAGCGCTTCGATGTGCCAGTCTTTATTCGCTCTTCGGTGCGTGTATCACATACCAGGACACCCGTCGAAGTAGGCGAGCGTAAAGTAGTCGAAGAAAAGCCATATGAATACGACCCTGCGAAATGGGTCATGATGCCCGCATTTGCAAAGCCACGCCGACGCATTCAACTAAAACGCATTGAGGAACTTTCAGAATGGGTTGAGGATTGTGGCTTTAACCGGGTTCTTATGCGCGACAAAGAAATCGGCGTGATCTGTGCAGGAGCGGTCTACCAACATGTCGTTGAAGCGCTTCCAGATGCTTCTGTATTCAAGCTTGGTGTTTCCTGGCCACTTCCGAAAAAGGCCATTCATGAATTTGCTTCTCAGGTAGAGAAGCTCTATGTCGTTGAAGAAGGGTCGGAATGCTTGACGGAATCTGTCGCCGCTCTTGGCGTTAAACTTGCCGACTTTCCACGACCGATAAGACGCGATGGTGAGCTTTCGCCTGGTCTTATCCGGGAAGCGTTTGGCTATGAAGAGCCTAGCCATATCGATGTACCTGAAGACGTTCCCAACCGTCCTCCGGCACTTTGTCCAGGATGCCCACACCGTGTGGTCTTTAGAGAACTCAAGCGAATTAAGGCAATCGTGACGGGCGACATTGGTTGTTATACGCTCGGGGCCTTGCCTCCGCTTTCTGCAATGGATACCTGCCTTGACATGGGCGCATCCGTATCCATGTCCCATGGTATGGAACTCGGTCTTCAAGGCAAAGAACACCGTCCTGTAGTTGGCATCATCGGGGATTCAACCTTTGCACACTCCGGGTTTGCTGCACTTATGTCGACGGTTTATAACAAGGGCGTAGGAACAATCTGTGTTCTTGATAACCGCACAACTGCTATGACCGGACGTCAGGGCAATCCCTTTAATGGAGTAACGCTTCAGAACAGGCCTTCAACCGAGCTCAATATCGAAGCTATTGTTTCTGCGTTAGGCGTTAAAGACGTAAAGACCGTCAACCCACATAAGGTAAAGGACGTACGAGCCGCTTTGAAAGACTCCTGCTCACGCGATGAGCTGTCCGTTATCGTTTTCAGGGCTCCCTGTATCCTCTTAGAGCGTAGTAAGAGGCCCGTACTTAAGATTTCTGACGATTGCACCGCCTGTGGTGCCTGCGTCCAGATTGGTTGTCCAGCTATTTCGCAAGATATCGAATCTGGCAAAGCGCAGATAGACCCTCAGCTCTGTGTCGGCTGTGACCAATGCGTCCAGTACTGTCACTTTGATTGCATACATCCGGTAAACGATGAAACCGAAAAGGAGAAGACAGATGCCTAAGACGACAACAGTTTTGCTCTGCGGCGTAGGAGGGCAGGGTACCGTTTTGGCCGCCGATCTTCTCGCGCGAGCTGCTATGGGTGCAGGACTTGAGGTAAAGGTTTCAGAGATTCATGGCATGGCCCAGCGTGGCGGGGCAGTAACAACCGTTATCCGCTTCGGCGATTCAGTGCATACCATGGTTGCGGACACGGGAAGTGTTGATTATCTCGTTTCTTTTGAAGAGACCGAGGCGCTGCGCAATATTTCTTTCTTACGTGACGGTGGCTATCTTTTGGTTGCTGATGAAAATATTAAGCCGCTTCCCGTTGCTTGCGGACGCGCTGAAATGCCTGATCATATGCAGCAAATACTGATAGATTTCGGTGCAAATCTCATACCTGCACGTGAAATGGCTGCTGAAGCCGGAAGCCCAAAGTCGGTCAATGTCGTCTTGCTGGGCGCTCTTGCAAGTCAGCTCGATTTTCCAGAAGAAGTCTGGGAAAAGGCTATCCGTGACCGTGTACCAGCTAAAACAATTGACATAAATATCAAGGCATTCCACCTAGGTCTCGATTTTGCAAAGCGACAATAACAAAGTTATCAGTCGGTTTGCGCCAAGCCCGAGCGGGCGCATGCATGCGGGCAACATCTTTGCCTTTCTTGTGTCTTGGTTGTTGACCAAAGCTCAAAATGGTGAAGTTGTTTTACGTATAGAAGACCTAGACAGCGAGCGGTCAAAATCGCTATTTAGTACGCAGATACAAAAGGACCTCGAAACCCTCGGTTTGACGTGGGATAGGGGTCCTTATTTTCAACACGACCGCCATGAGGTCTATGCGTCCTATTACCACAAACTTGAAGAAAAGGGTCTTGTGTATCCATGCTTTTGCACGCGAGCAGACCTTCACGCGGCTTCTGCGCCCCAATCCGGTGAGAAACGCGTATATGCAGGTACTTGTCGCAATTTGTCGGAAACTGAGCGTTTAAAGCGCGCTCAGGAAAGAAGGCCTGCGATGCGGCTTATAGTCCCGTATAAAAACATTTGCATTGATGACGAAATTCAAGGTAGATACTGCGAGAACTTAGAAACTGACTGCGGCGACTTTGTTATTAGACGTGCAAACGGAGACTTTGCCTACCAACTGGCGGTAACAATCGATGATGCCGAAGAGCATATTAACTATATTGTGCGCGGGGTCGACCTTCTCTCTTCATCTCCTGAGCAGGCGTATATCCAAAGTCTTTTTGAATTTCCTTCAGTTCACTATGCCCATGTTCCACTTTTACTTGGCCCCGATGGTCACCGTCTTTCAAAGCGCCATCAGGATGCTTCGCTTGAAGAAATGCTTGGTCGCTATAAGAGACCAGAAGGCATTATTGGACACCTTGCCTACCTCAGTGGTCTTATTCCGGAGAATTGCGAGACCTCAGCTGAAGAACTGACTCACTACCTTCGCTATGAAGATATTCTTAAAGCGCTGAAAAACAAGCTCTCTATCAGCTGGAACGCCTAGATAAGAACCAAAGCCGCACTTGCGTAAATCGAGGCTGCATAGAAAAGCCCCAGCGTAATATTGAGCCCAAGAATCTGGGGTAGGGCGCTCATCCGCGTTTCAATGTTTAGGGGGTTGGTCCAAATTGCGTTGAACTGCGGATACGCGAGAAGCAGCATAAAGGGCATCAAGATGAGTCCTTTGACAAAAAATATGCCGATTAAAAGAATGATTGAAGCAATCCAGATGAGA
Source organism: Eggerthellaceae bacterium (assembly GCA_050945155.1). Lineage (GTDB taxonomy): Bacteria > Actinomycetota > Coriobacteriia > Coriobacteriales > Eggerthellaceae > JBMNSK01. Next base: position 4,785 of record JBMNSK010000027.1, read on the forward strand.
AGAATTGCATGATAGACTTTGCGCGCCTTGTCCCGACCGAGGCAAACCGCCAAGGTATTTCGCTTTGCTTCCATATCTTTTTCAATATCGCAGGTATTGTTCGTAAACATAATGAGACCAATGCCACAGATAAGCGGTATTGCCCAGAGCAATGCCCACCACGAAAACTCAAGTGTCAGGGCCTGGTAGCTAGCAAGGGTAATGAGGCCACCCATGACAAATCCACTTACAAGCTCGCCAATTGGAAGGTAGGAGATGGGTAGTTTACCTGCCGAGTAAACCACAACAAAAAATGCACCAATTAGGCCTATGACCAGGGGTATTATTCCAGCAATGAGAATGACATAGATGCCTAAAACGAAAGCTAAAACAAGCAGCGCAATCGCAAATCTAAGCACTGATTTTGGGTTAATCTGGTGATAAATAAGAGCTGCGTCATGAGGATCGGGACAGTCTTCAATGCTGTCATTTCCTTTGACAAAGTCATAGTAGTCATTAAACGAATTCACTGATGATTGCATCAATATGGTAATGCAGACGAGAACGAAAATCATGAGAGGGGAGAGGGGAGGATTAGTTACCGCTGCAAGCGCTGTTGCAACAATTACCGGTAAAATTGATGCCGCCCAAGTATGAGGAGCAGCAATTTCTACCATAATCGGAGCAGTGAATCGTTCGTAATTTTTACTTTGATTTGAGTCTTGCATACGCATTTCTGTTTGCATGGTTCCCATTTTCTATCTCATAATAGTGGCTGGTTGATAAGCCTTATTAATAGTACCATTGAAGTATCATTTATGAACGAGGATTTCAATGTACCTAGATTACAACATTAAAGTTCGTTATGCAGAAACAGACATGATGGGTGTTGTCTACCATGCCAACTACCTTTTATATTTTGAGGATGCCCGTACCTCTTTTTTGCGTGATATCGGATTTCCCTATGAAGACATGGAAGAGCAGGGCTTCCAGGCGCCACTTTTGAGCTGTGAGCTGCACTACCGTAAACCCTTGAAATATGGCGATACGGCCGTGCTGCGCGTCTGTATTTCGAAGTCAACCCGAACACGCACCGTCTTTACCTACTTTGTTTATAAATTAGAAGACGAGATCAATTATGATGACCCGTATGTTTGGGGGATTACAGAGCACTGTACGGTCTCGAATAAAGACTTCAAGCCAATTAATTTTAAAAAGATATTCCCTGAGGCCTTTGCTAAGTACCAAGAGGTTCTCGAGTCACCAAATCTTCCTTAAGAAAGAGCTAGGGTACTTTTCTAGCTAAAAGGTTTAAGGGCCCAAGCTTGCTTTGCTTTCATGCGTTACGCCCTGAATCTTTGTCTGGGCCAGTCTCAAACACTTTGATAAAGTCCTGAGTCTTTATCCGAGATGCTTTCAAACAGGGGAAGCGATAAAGACCCGTACCTATACGCATATTTAAAATTCGCTTCTTGGTTTACATAACATATATTATCAGCTTTTAATATTGAGAAAGCTGTTTCCGTTATTAGCCCCAGGTTGATGTCTGCGGGTTAGATGCCGCCTCACTACCACTAGAAGATCCTCCAAAGATATTTGAATAATCTCCTGTCTGCATAGCTTCAAGCATCATCGGATAAAACATAATTGCTGTAATAAGATTTAGAGCAAACGCTCCTATACATATATAGAGTCCAAACTTATTTGAACGTCGCATTATCTGTGCTGTTATCCCCGCGTCTCCAGGAAGGTTTTCCTGCTTCTTTAAGCGACTGTTTGCCACAAGCGCACAGATAATTCCTATGCCGCTTAAAATGACACCGCCGATGATAATTGATACCGGGCCGATAATATTTGCGGCTAAGACAAGATTTCTCGACTTTTTTAGCTGTCGAAACTCTTCCTGCGAGATTTCAGGGAAATCACCGGATGGTTTTGGCGGAATTAAGCCTGGACTGTTGTTCTGATTAGCCATATATCTAAAATATTCCCCTAAACATGTGGTCTGACCTGGTCTTTTGTAAACGAGGCTCTGAGAGCCGTTCTAAGGCCCCGTTTTGGTCTTTCACGACTACTTAGTCGTGAAATTGAGCGTTTTTAACGCTATTAGGATAGCATGTATCAAAATCGTCGCATTCAAAAGACTAAGCGTTCAACAAAGCGTAACTATTTATCCAAAGTTACGCCACTACTTCCAAAACCTCGTGCGCCACGGTTGGTCTCGCTGAGTTCATTGACTTTTATAAAATCAACTTCTGGAACTTTAATAATGACCAACTGAGCGATGCGGTCACCAACAGCTACTTCAAAGTTTTCGTTTTGGTCAAGGTTAATGAGTGGAACTTTAATTTCACCGCGGTAATTACTATCGATGAGTCCTGGCGCGTTTACAATTGAAATTCCATGCTTGATGGCCAGACCGCTTCGTGGCATTACCAGGCCCGCATAACCATCAGGTATCTCAAGAGAGATTCCGGTCGACACAAGCTTGCGTTCCATAGGCTTTAAAACAAAGCTTTCTGTTGAGCGCAGATCGACACCAGCATCGCCAGCATAGGCATATCTGGGTATGGGAATTTCATCATTTGACTGCAGTATGGGAATTTCAAGATTGCTCATGGTCGGTGTAACTCCTCAAGGGCCTGGGCAAATTCATCAACGTTCTGGAAGTCCTTATAGACGCTTGCGAATCGTACATAGGCTACGTCATCTAGTTTCGCAAGGCGCTTTAATACCATATCGCCCAAGGTAGTTGACTTTACTTCATTATGTGACTGTTTCCGCAGCTCAGACTCAATATCTTCTATCAAGTTCTCAATGGTTTCACCACTAATTCGCTGCTTAGCACAGGCCATAATAACCCCGCGGAAGAGCTTTTCGTGGTTATAGACCTCTGAAGAACCATCACGCTTAATAACAATCAATGGATTATCACCAAGGCGTTCATAGGTCGTAAACCTATTTCCGCAGTTCAGGCACTCTCTGCGGCGACGAATGGCACTATCGTCGTCTGAAGGGCGCGAGTCTACTACTTTTGACTCACTCGATCCGCAATTTGGACAACGCATATATCTCCTATCAACGAAGATTCATGCGTTATAGATACCACAAGATATAGTGAGTAGCAATTACATTAGCCCTAATATAGGTTAAAGAACAGAATATCTTGTGCCTCACTGAAGGAGTTTCTATTGCTCCCGTGTGAATACGACAAAGTCTTAAAGAACAATCTCTAAAAAGATTGAGAGAAAACCAAAGGCTAAGCAGGCTCCAGAAAACAGGGTTACTGAGGCTTTCGTAATACCTTCGAAATGCCCACCTGCAAGTGATTCATAACGCAGGCTATAGACCATATCGCTTCTGTCCGTAATTTCATCGAATAGTATGCGCGAATTCCGTTTATGAGCTGCACGACGAACTTTTATATCGGTATAATCATACAAATCTTTTTCGTAGCAAGATTCGATGTCGCCGCATTCACTTGGAAAAGGAATTATTTTTGCAGACCCTTTGCCCTCTACATATTCATCTAAAGCGGCTGTACCCTCTACAGGAAGATATCCGTATTTATTCATATTCTCTTCCTTACTCCTCTTGCATGGAACCTTTGTTCGTGTTTATAATAAATAGAACAAAAGTTCTTGTCAATAGAAAATAATACATTTGTTCGTTTTTATGAAGGAGCCAAGATGTCTGCGAAATTAACAAAACGACAGAAGGCCGTACTCAACTGCATCGAAGACTGTATTCGTGATAAGGGATATGGTCCTACGGTCCGTGAAATCTGTTCAACTCTTGGCCTTTCCTCCCCTTCTACCGTTCATGTTCATCTCAATGCACTTGAAGAAAAGGGCTTCATTAAGCGCGACCCGTTGAAATCACGGTCCATTGCCCTTACCTATCCGCTTGATGATTTAAACCCTGCACAAAATGTCTTAGAGCCCAGTTTCAGCAAGACGGTCAATGTACCGCTCGTAGGCAATGTTGCAGCAGGTGAACCGATTCTGGCCGAAGAAAACATCACAGACACGCTTACGCTTCCCACCGACATCGTTGGTGACGATCCGTCCTTCCTCTTATCGGTTCGTGGCGAATCAATGATTGAGGCTGGTATTAACGATGGTGACTATGTCGTTGTTCGTGAACAAAATGTCGCTAATAACGGCGATATAGTCGTAGCACTTATTGAAGACGGAGCGACGGTAAAAACCTTCTATAAGGAAAAGGACCATATCCGCCTGCAGCCCGAGAACTCCTCTATGGAGCCTATTATCACGCGTGACTGCAGTATTGCCGGCAAAGTGGTTGCCGTCTTTAGGCGCATCTAATTTTCATTCGGCGTAGTAATCTGGAAATTTTCAAAATAAGCAAAGTAGGATTGGGGAACGAGCAACGAAAGCTCGGTCCCCTTTTCTGTATGGATTTCACGCATAATGCGGCAGTTTTCATGAGCTAGGGACACAAGGTCACCCCGTTCATACGGAATGAGTACCTCAATCTTTCTATCATGTGAAGCTGCTGCGTTAGCTATACGGCGAACCAGAAGGTCTATCCCCTCTTGAGTTTGCGCTGAAATAAAAGCTGCTTCTGGATACCGCGATGCAAGGGCGGCTTTAGTCTCCGCTGAAAGTAAATCAATTTTATTAAAGACGAGCATACAGGGAATTTCACTTGCCTCAACTTGAGCCAAGACATCTTCGACTGTTTTCATCTGTTCGTCCTTAACGTCTGACGATGCATCGACAATATGCAGAATAAGGTCAGCTTCCCGAATTTCATCGAGCGTCGACTTAAAAGATTCGATGAGCGTTGTTGGTAATTTCTGAATAAACCCGACGGTATCGGTCAGGGTGATTTGTCGGCCCTCTGGTAGAGTGAGTTGCTTTGTCTTCGAATCGAGCGTTGCAAAGAGTTTGTCGTAGCTTAAAACATCAGCATCAGTGAGTGCATTAAGCAGACTTGATTTTCCTGCGTTGGTATAACCAGCAAGTGCCACTTTAAAAATGCCACTCTTCTGACGTTCGCTGCGTTGCACCCTACGAACCGAATCAAGATGTTTCAGTTCACGCCGAATGCTTGATATCCGTTTTCTCACAATACGACGGTCAACCTCAAGCTGACTTTCACCTTCACCGAAACGAGAACCAACACCACCGCCCATACGGTTAGATGCAAGGTGAGCCCACATACCGCGTAGTCGCGGATAGAGGTATTGGTTTTGAGAGAGGCGCACTTGGAGACGTCCTTCACGCGTATGTGCATGAAGAGCAAATATATCGAGAATGAGCGCCGTACGATCAATTACTTTAACGTCACGGGCAAATGACCGCTCCAAATTTGACTGCTGGGAAGGTGTGAGTTCATCGTCAAAGACAACGAGTTTCGCATGAAAAGCCGTCAGCGCTGCCTCTACTTCTTTCACTTTTCCAGAACCAATGAAAGTCCGCGGATTCGGAGCATCGAGGTTTTGCGTAATACAGGCAACAACCTCGGCGCCATCGGTGTCTACAAGGCTAGCTAGTTCATCAAGCGATGAGTCAAGAGACCACGGAGAGTGAGGGAAATTTACGCCAACAAGTACTGCCCGCTCCTTTTCTTGGGCAGTGAGATATCCCTCTTCTTTCATCCGCAAGCCCCCTTTGATTAAATCGAGAATCGCTTAGTTACTGTGCTCAATAATCTTAAGCGCTTCTTCAGTTACTCTTGCAAGATTACCATCATTCGCATCAATCCAGTGAATGCGGTTATCTTTTCTAAACCAGGTACGCTGTCGTTTTGCATACCGATGTGTAGCTGTTTTTATAGATTGAACGGCCTCGTCAAGGCTTTTTTTGCCGTCAAGATAGGCAAGTATCTCCTTGTATCCAATAGCCTGTGGGGCACAAAGTCCCTCACGAAAACCCTCGTCAAGAAGGGTTTTTACTTCGTCTATCAGCCCAGACGAAAGCATTTTATCAACACGCTGGTCAATACGTTTATTAAGAATATCTACGTCCACTTGAAGACCAATAAAAATGGCTGGGTATACCTGCGGAATATCTTTGAGTTTTTCGCGTTGCCTTGCATAGGTTGTGCCATCCTCAATCAATTCAAAAGCACGAATGACGCGCTTAGTATCATGAGGAGGAATAATTTGGGCACTCTGAGGATCTCTTTCATTGAGAAGTTGCCACAGAGCAAGCTCACCCGCATCCTCAGCAATACGGCGGTAGTAATCTCGCACTTCGTTTCCTACCTGCTCACCATGGGGAAATTCATAGCCGTCAAGAGCGGCACGGATATAAAAGCCAGTTCCTCCACACAAAATAACGCGCTTGCCTCGCGCTGCAATTTCTTTAAAAGCATTGCGGGCATAGGCTTGAAACAGAGCAGCCGAATACGGTTCTCCCGGATTTTGGATGTCGAGGCCGTAGTGTTTCACCTTTCGTTCTTCTTCGAGAACTTTTCCAGTTCCAATATCCATACCCCGATAAATCTGCATGGAGTCAGCGCTAACCACTTCCCCATTAAGCGCAAGGGCAATTTCTTGAGCAAGGTCTGACTTCCCGGATGCGGTAGGTCCAACGACACATATAATGCTTTCAGTCGTCGTCACGAAATCTCCCCTGGAATGATTTGACCCTTCAAATACCAAGTCTTCACTTCGTCAATATGAACTGGAATAATTTTTCCTACGACTTCATCTACGCTCATCCCAGGCTTAAGTGGCATATGAACCATCTGATTTTTTGGACTCTTCCCCGCAAGCAAGTTTTTGTCACGTTTCGAAAGCCCTTCTACCAAAACATCAATGTCTCTACCCTTGTCCGCCTGGTTCGCCTCGTAGGCCTTATCTTGAATAAGGTCTACAAGACGCTCAAATCTATCCTGAATCACCTCATGAGGCGTATCATCCTGCATCTTTGCTGCAGGTGTTCCGGCACGCTTTGAATAGATAAATGAAAAGACCTGGGTATAACCCACTTCCTCAACAAGGCGATAAGTCGCCATAAAATCCTCTTCTGTCTCACCCGGGAAGCCCACGATGATGTCCGTAGAGAAAGCAATGTCGGGATTTTGAAGGCGTACCTTGTCTATGAGGTCAAGGTAGTGTTCTACCGTATAGCGGCGATTCATGCGCCTCAGTATTTCATTTGACCCAGACTGCACCGGGAGGTGTAAGGCTGGCATGAGCGACCGAAGCGAAGAAAACTTTTCAATGACCTCATCACTTAAGTCTTTTGGATGACTCGTAGCAAACCGCAACCGGCTTATGCCACTTGCATCGACACAATCAAGCACGTCTGCAAATCGTGGTTTGCCATAAAGGTCGCGGCCGTACGAATTTACATTTTGACCCAGAAGCGTTATTTCTTGTACCCCATCTGCAACATAGCGCGCTGCCTCATCGGCAATGCTTTCGATTCGACGAGACCGCTCACGTCCACGAACGTAGGGAACAACGCAGTAGGTGCAGAAGTTATCACAACCGACCGTAATAGGGAGCCATGCTGCCCAAAAATGCTCACGGTCTGAAGGCAGTTCGGTAGAAAACTCCTCACTTGACTCTAGAACTTCTACCTGATGCTTATCACCATCTAAGACCGCTTCAAGCAACTTAGGTAATGAACTTAAGTTATGAGTTCCGAACACAATATCAAGGTGCGGAAGTTCCTGGACCAGCTTTTCTCCATCGCGCTGTCCAATACATCCACCAACCGCAATGATGCGCTTTGCTAATGGTGAACCTTCTCGCAAAGGGATATTTTTTATGGAAGCTACCTGGCCATATAAGCGAACATCGGCAGCTTCTCTCACACAGCAGGTCATAAAGACAACGATGTCGGCGTCTTCTATTTCAGTAACCATAAGGGCACCGAGACCCTCAAGGGTACCTGCGATGCGCTCGGCATCATGTTTGTTCATTTGGCAGCCAAAGGTTCGAATCACAAAATTGAGATCCGTAAGTGGCGTATGAGTATGAATCATAGTTTGAATATTCTCAGAACTTCTCGGTATAGAAGCGTACTTCCCGGTGTTTCATGTACTAAAGTTCATCAGGAGTTTCAGTAACACCGTGGGTCCTGTGTGCTTCCAGGTTAAAACGAATGGCCGTTCTATATTCCCCATCGATAATGATGTCAGAAAATGAAGGAATGCAAACAATTTCGATGCCAATGGGTGAAAGAAAACCACGTGAAATAGCAATGGCTTTCACCGCTTGGTTCACGGCCCCAGCACCAACAGCCTGCATTTCAACATTGACGCCGTCTTTTACCAAACCAGCAATTGCGCCAGCAACAGAAGCTGGTGACGACTTCGATGATACTTTTAGGCAGCTTGTAGACCCTTGTTTTTCAGGTGTAGACATGCGATTCCTTTTGTCCTTCATTTCAATTGCGAATATATAGTTTTCTATCCGAATTTTAGAAGCTCATTCTAACAATTTATCAGCATTGAAGCAATTTACACCGATGTGCGCTTAATTGTCTTTCGTATACGGCAAAGAAATATGCAGACCGTCTCTGCCCACTCTAATCTGAGGTTCTCCTTGAGGATGCAAATAATATTTTTCACTCAGGTCTTGAAAGGCACGTGCCACAGCTTCGGAAAAATCATCCATATCGGAAGGAGATATCTTAAGTCCGCGCGCATCACGAACCGGCAACTCTTCCTTAGGTGACTCACTTGAATCACCCTCCATGGTAAGTCCCTTGATTTGAATAAGGTCTAAAAGCGGCGGTAGCGCTTCAATCTCTCCATCCATAATACGGCGGGCTGAGCGTTCCGAAATATCAAGACCCAGATCAGCACCAAACCGAATGAAGGTGGCAGGATCTGGAGCAAGAGCGAGCTTTTGAGTAAGAAGGACCTGGTCTTCGCTTATAAAGGCGCGGTCCTTGGCACTGAGCTGGGCACGTCCAAAGTGATACAGCGTTGATGCGATATTAGTAATAGAACCCACATACACCGCTGATTGGTGGCGGCTGTCAATGGCGAATTCACAGCTCGTTCTTAAAATATTGCGCGGTCCATGCACGCTCACGTGCCTGCCTTCATCGAGTTCAAATCGAGGAAATGTCGATTGGTCTGCCTTTTCCCCGGTAGAGTTCAGATTAGTATCCACTACTAATGCTGTTCCTCGTCCTAGAGCAGAACTCGCAATATAGGCGCGGTCTGCATTCACCTTGACCGAATAGAGCGCCATACCGCGACCATGGACTCCCCACTTATCCAAATGCATCGTGTCCAACTTCGATGTAACACGTGGTTCGAAAACCTTCTCGTGCATGGAGGGAGGAATACCGTCACCATCGTCAACCATCACTATATGGCGCGTATTGCCCGATTCGCTCTTGGAAGTAGCAAGAAAGATATGAGAAGCATGGGCATCGCGGGCGTTCCTGAGAAGCTCAATGACGATATCCTCACTTGAGCGAATATCGTGAATGGCTTGCCGCCGCTCTGCTTCTTCGCTCTTTAAACGAACAAAGCCATCCCCAAGGTCCGCTTCGACCCGGAGATGACTTTCGTTCGAAACATCATCAATAAAATCTGCGAGAGGATTAATTCCCATATTTATTTTGCGATGCCTACAGCGCGGCTTTCGCGGATAACAACTACCTTCACCTGGCCCGGATACTGCATTTCATTTTCGATGCGCTTTGCAATGTCATGTGCGAGTACCTCAGTAGTATCCTCATCAACCTCGCCCGGTTCGACCATGACGCGAACCTCACGACCTGCTTGAATTGCATAGGTCCGCTCAACACCCTTATAGGAGTTTGCAATCTCTTCCAATTGCTCAAGGCGCTTGATATAGGAGTCGAGCGTCTCCTTGCGAGCACCCGGACGGGCAGCAGAAACAGCATCAGCGGCCTGTACCAAGACGTCTAAGACGCTATTTGGTTCAATGTCGTTGTGGTGCGCCTCAATTGCGTGAACGATGTCTGCACGGACGCCATAGCGGCGGCAGAGGTTGGCACCAATTACCGCGTGGCTTCCTTCAACTTCATGGTCGATTGCTTTGCCGATGTCGTGCAACAAACCAGCACGGCGTGCAGGAGCCGGATCCAAACCAAGCTCAGAAGCCATAACGCCGCTTAAGTAAGCAACTTCTAGAGAATGGTTGAGAACGTTTTGACCGTAGGAAGTACGATAGCGCAACCTACCAAGCGTTTTAATAATCTCAGGATGGAGATCATGAATGCCGGTGTCAAAGGCTGCTTGCTCGCCAGCCTCTTGAACACGTTGGTTCACGAGCTTCTGAGCTTTCTCATACGTTTCTTCGATACGAGCGGGCTGAATACGACCATCAGCAATAAGGTTTTCCATGGTCACGCGACCAACTTCACGCCTTACCGGGTCGAAGCAAGAAATGGTCACGCATTCTGGCGTATCATCGATAATGAGGTTTGTACCCGTGAGCTGTTCAAAGGCACGAATATTTCTACCTTCCCTGCCAATTATCCTGCCCTTCAAGTCATCTGAAGGGATGGTTATGGTAGATACCGTTGACTCTGCCGAATGGTCAGCAGCAACGCGCTGAATTGCAAGAGAAAGAATAGAGCGTGCACGTTTGTCTGCTTCAGCCTTCGTTTTTGCTTCAATATCTCGAATGATGGTTGCCGACTCATGCGTTACATCGTCGCGTAAAACTTCAAGAAGTTCTTCTTTAGCTTCTTCAGCCGAGAGCCCTGCGATTTTTTGCAGCCTATTACTTACCTCTTCTTCAGCTTCTTCAAGGTCATGCTTACGACGATTTAATTGACCTTCAAATGAAGAGAGTTGGTGTTCACGATGTTCCGCGGACTCAATACGTCTGTCGAGTGTCTCTTCACGTTGCGAAAGACGGTTTTCAGCCACACGAATTTCGTGCATCCGTTCTTTTTTCTCTTCTTCAGCTTTTTGTTTCAGGCGCAAAGTTTCATCCTTGGCCTCAAGTATTGCTTCCTTTTTTAAAGTATCAGCTTTCCTCTGGGCGTCATCTAACAAGTTTTTAGCTTCTTGAGCAGCACGTTTATTAGAAGCGCTGGTGAGGAATCGTGATGCGAGAACGCCTGCAACGATACCGACTACGATACCGACAACAAGCCAGATAATCTCTAGCATCCCTTCCCCTTCCTTCGTCAGTTCACAAAAAATGCCCGGCATAAACCCAGGCATAAGCAAATCGCGCTAATTATCCTATTTAATTGTTTATAGGAACGTCTCTAAAGACGCGAATTACTTAACCTCGCTCTATGATACCTATACTTTTCTCCATAATCTAAGCAAAGAGGAAAATTTCTATGATTTTAGAAGAGAAAAGTGCTAAAAGACCAAACCAACGGCCTATTTTTTGTGATGAGGCACTGAGATTTAGTGCTGAAATTTAGACGTCATGCCTTTGGCCGCATCCTGAATGTGAAGGACGCAGTAAAGACTATGGCTTTAGTCGTTTCCCGAGCGTGACATTTCTTCTGCCCAAGCGCGAGCTGCATCGGCTGCAGTGTTCGCGTCATATCCATGCTGAATAAGTTTTCTATATCCGCCTTCGCGCATACGTTTAGACCGTGAAGGGTGAGCACGGAGATAATCGAGGGCACGAGAGAACTCGGAAGCATCGGGTTTGCAAGCGATATATGCGTCCTCAATATCTTCGAGTGGTACTTTCAGTTCCTCGAGTTTTCTTTCAATGCCGCGAGTTCCTTCGCCGATACTCAAGCGACTGCGCATGAAGGTTTCAGCAAACCGATGATCATCAACAAGCCCCCACCGGATACTATCTTCGAGAGCATCTTCCACAACGACTTCCGAAAAACCCTGTCGATAGAGTTTCTTTCGGATTTCCTCAGAGGCATGTTCCCGCATAGAACAATAGCGAAGGACCTTCTTTATCGCAGTATTCTTATCAAGTGGAGTTTTCTCTTCCTCTTCGCTATTGCCTTGAGCAAACCTTGTTTTGGTTTCAGCTTCTTTCCTTTTCTCTTGGATTTCCTGAACCCGGTCCGCCCTATCCGCAAACTCCCCTTGCATATCGAGAAAAGTCTCACTCCGATTTTCAATCGCAGCTATTTTCCGACGTAGATCGTCCGTGAGATCTTTTTGGCTTTTCATTATTTCTACTTAGCAGGTTTTTCTGCTGGCTTTGTGGCCGGCTCACTATTCTCAGGGTTGATAACAGGAATGTTATAGAAGTCCCGAACCTTGTTTTCTATCTCATCGCGCAAGTCGGGGTTTTCTTTAAGAGCCAACTTCGCAGCTTCACGGCCTTGACCAAGGCGTTCTTCGTTATAGGCAAACCAGGCACCGCTCTTTTTCACCACACCTGCTTCGACCGCCATGTCAAGAATGCAACCCTCACGTGAGATACCCTCGCCATACATCAGGTCGAACTCAGCTTGCCTAAAAGGAGGAGCAACCTTATTCTTTACTACTTTCGCACGAACGCGGTTGCCAATAACCTCTCCGTCCTTCTTTAGGGATTCAACACGACGAATGTCAATACGAACACTCGAGAAAAACTTCAAAGCCCTTCCGCCGGTGGTTGTTTCCGGGTTGCCGAACATGACACCAATTTTTTCGCGCAGCTGATTGATAAAGATGCAGGTAGTGTTTGACTTGGACAATGAACCAGCAAGTTTGCGTAAAGCCTGAGACATTAGACGAGCCTGCAGACCAACGGTGGTATCGCCAATTTCACCCTCAATTTCGGCACGAGGAACCAAGGCGGCCACTGAGTCGATGACGATACAGTCAATGGCACCAGAGCGCACGAGCATATCGCATATTTCCAGAGCTTGTTCGCCGGTGTCCGGTTGAGAAATTAAAACTTCGTCGATATCGACGCCTATGCGTGCAGCATAAACAGGATCAAGTGCGTGTTCTGCATCAATGAAAGCAACTACTCCGCCAAGCGCCTGTGCCTCAGCCAAAATCTGAAGAGCAAGCGTGGTCTTACCACTTGATTCGGGGCCATAGACTTCAACGATACGACCACGCGGTACGCCTCCGATGCCGAGCGCAGCATCAAGTGATAACGCACCTGTAGGAATGACACCGATACTAAAATCTTGGTCGCCATCGCCAAGTTTCATGATGGAGCCTTTACCAAACTTACTTTCGATTTGGTCGGTAGTAAGTTTAAGCATCTTATCTTTGTCTTGGTTCATAGTTCCTTCTCTTTCTGTATATGCTGCGAATGAGTTAATAATAGCGTACATCTGTTCTGTGTCAAGTAATGAATGGCAGAATCAAAGCTAGCTATACAATTTCAGAATACTTGCTCTATTTCCACTGCAATGAACCGTCATATTTCAAGAAAAAGTAGGCAAAAAAACGGCAGAAATATCACCGAAATTCGCTCAAGCAGGCAAGATAAATCGCTTAGCTCTGCATAAGCGCTATACCCTCAAGTAAAGCATTGAGTGCAGCTTCGCAGGTTTGACGCCGCACTTCTTCACGGTTTCCATCAAACAAGAAATTCTTAGTCTTAGTCGTAGATGGCGTTGAAAGTCCAAGCCAAACCGTGCCAACCGGTTTTCCCGGCTCTGCACCCGTGGGTCCAGCAATACCCGTAACCGAGACCGCAATACCAACATTGAGCGCCTTACGTGCCCCGAGAGCCATCTCAGAAGCGGTTTCGGATGACACCGCCCCTTGCGTATCGAGTGTTGTTTGCTCCACCGACAAGAGGTGAGCTTTTATTTCGTTGGTATAGCT
>JBMNSK010000028.1:0-17592 GCA_050945155.1 Eggerthellaceae bacterium
TTCGCCCTCGCGCGAATCTTCAAAACGCTCAAACGGCAAAGACCGCAAGAATAATGCCCAAGGTGGTGCTGAGCCTCAAGCGCAGCCGCGGCGTAAGTCTCGCCGGAGGTCCCATAAGGCACACGGGAAAAAGGCGTAATGCAGACTTCGGTCGCCTGGGATGGTCAGGAAGTCGAATAAAGTTTTGAGCCTAGTTGTTCTTTGAGGAAGTGAATTTAGTCATGAATATTGACTACACGCTACTAACAGATTTGTACGAAATTACGATGGCTGAAGGCTACTGGCGTGAGGGTAAAGAGCAGACGCAGGCATCGTTTTATATGTATTTCAGAGACTATCCGTTTAAGGGTGGTTATGCGGTAGCGTGTGGCATGTCTCAGGTTGCCTACCTCATTGATACCTTCCACTTCGATGACGAGGACATTGAATACCTGCGCAGCATCCAAGCACCCGGTGGCGGTCAGCTTTTCAGCGACGACTTTCTTGCCTACCTTAAGGACTTCAAGCTTTCTGTTGATATTGATGCGGTAACGGAAGGCAATATTGTTTTTCCTTATGAGCCACTCTTACGAGTTACGGGCCCTATCATGGAGTGCCAATTACTTGAGACGGCAATTTTGAGTTGCGTCAATTTTGAGACGCTTATTGCGACCAAAGCTGCCCGCGTTTGTACAGCAGCTAAAGCGCCCGTTGCTGAGTTCGGCCTTCGTCGGGCTCAAGGCCCTGCCGGTGGCATCTGGGCTTCTCGAGCTGCAGTAGTGGGAGGGTGCGCTTCCACTTCAAATGTGCTTGCTGGCAAGATGTTTCATATTCCTGTTTCAGGAACCCATGCGCATTCTTGGGTTATGTCATTTCCTGACGAATTGACGGCGTTTCGGGCCTATGCTGAAGCCTTTCCTCATAACTGCGTTTTGCTTGTTGATACCTATGATGTGGTGCAGGGCATTAAAAACGCCATCACCGTCGGTCTTGAGATGCGAGAGCGTGGCGAAAAGCTCATGGGAATTCGCATTGATTCAGGCGACTTAGCATGGCTTGCCAAGATGGCACGCCAGATGCTTGACGAAGCAGGGCTTACTGATTGCGGTGTGGTACTTTCAAACGATTTGGACGAGTATACGGTCAGTTCAATTCTTGGTGAAGGTGCTCAAGTCATGTCATGGGGCATCGGAACAAAGCTTGCTTGCGCTTTTGACCAACCTACCTTAGGTGGCGTTTATAAACTTTCTGCTACGCGTGAACCGTATGAATCAACGTGGACCGACCGCATTAAAATTTCAGAGTCAGTCAAAAAGCTTACCTATCCAGGCGTCTTGGATATTAGGCGTTACTACGATGATCGAGGAGTTATTGCCGGCGATATGGTCTTCGATATCAACACACCGATTCAAGAGAGCGAAACTATTGTCGACCCGTCTGACTCGCTGCGCCGCAAGAGTCTTCGAGGTCTTCAGTATGAAACGCTTCTCAAGCCTCTGGCACGGAGCGGAAAAGTTGTTTTAGAACCCGAGTACCGGGACGCTATGGCAGCTCAAAGGCGTATGAAGGAAAATCTTGCGAAGCTTGACGAAACACAGAAACGCATGCTGAATCCTCATACCTATCCGGTCGGACTGGAATTCGGGCTTGCTGAACGCAGACGCAAACTCGTTTCGAAGATGAAAGGGTTTAACGATTAGTATCATAGGTGAAATACCTTGCTTGGTAGTGGACTTAAAACGCACCTTGGTAATTGCCAAGTGCAGCGTTTTATCGCATAGTGATAGAGCCAGTGAAGCTTACGAAAGGGAAGTTTCATGAAAATAGTTACCGATTCTGTAGCATCGATACCTGCAGAACTTGCTCGTGCTCATGATATTGACGTGGTTACGCTCTATATCAACTACAACAATGTTGAGTATGAAGATGCGACCATGGACCTGGACAAGTTTTACTCAGAGATTGACCAGATGATTGACAACCCGCCTACTTCAAGCCAGCCTTCCCAACACACCCTTGAAACTTTTTTCGAGGATGCAGCGAAGGCGCATGAAGAGGTTTTAGGGATTTTTATTTCGACAGGGCTTTCAGGAACCTATGACAGCGCCGTACGTATTGCGCGTTCGGTACAATCGCGTAACAGTGATTTCCGTTATGAAATCATTGACTCCCAAAGCTGTGGATATGATGAGGCATATCCGGTGTTAGTGGCCGACAAGGCACGCAAGGAAGGTAAGAACCTCAAAGAATGCGCGCAGGCTGTTCTTGATGCCATTGAGAGCACTCGGTTCCTCTTTTCTCCGCAGTCACTTACCTTTTTGCAAAAGGGTGGGCGTATCGGTAATGCCGCAGCGCTTCTGGGGAATTTGATTCAGATTTGCCCGGTGCTTACTGTTACTGATGGAACACCCGAGGTTGTCGCGAAGGTGCGCACCCACCGCAAAGCGCTTGAGCGGATGGTGCATAAGATTAAAGAGGATGCCGAAGAATACGGCTTAAAGAACCTGGTGGTTCATTATATTGGTGATAAGGTGCCTGCGGTTCAGTGGGCACGTGATGTTATCGAGCCTTTGCTTGGACATGAAGTTGAGGTTTTACCGGTAAGCCCCGTCGTTGGTTTGCATGTCGGACCAGCGGTTGGTGTTGCTTATGAGTGCGCAAAGAAGGTCAAGGGGAAAATTACAAAGCCGGTACAACATACGGAGCATCTCCGCTAGGGGTTTTCTAAAGAGAAGGAGAAAGTATGACTGAATCATGCCATCTCATCATAGATTCTTGCTGTGACCTGCCATATGAAATGATTCATCGCGACGATGTTGAGTTGCTTGAATTCCCATTTTTCTTAAGCGATGGCGAGCACAAAGACGATTGCTATCTCAGCATCTCGCCCCATGAGTTTTATGAAGGCATCAGAAAGGGCGAGGAGCCTTCTACCGCTCAAATGCCCATTCAGGTTTTCAAGGACTCTTTCTCGCGCGCAATTGAAACGAAGAAGCCGACGGTATACCTCAGCTTTACCAGTGGGCTTTCAGGCAGTTTTGATGCGGCAGTTCTTGTGCGTGACCAACTCTTAGAAGAGCATCCTGATGCAGAACTTTATATTGTGGACTGCTTCCACGCTTCTATTCCTGAGGGGCTTTTGGTCTTTGAAGCTATGAACCAACAGGAGCGCGGCCTTTCTGCTCGTGAGCTTGCGAAGTGGGCGGAGGAAGCACGATTCTTTATCGATACCGAGTTTATGGTTGATGACCTTACCTCTCTCCGTCGAGGTGGACGTATTCCTCGAAGCGTTGCTTTTGCCGGCACAAAGCTTGATGTAAAGCCGCTGCTTAACATTGCGGTCGACGGTACGCTTGCTTTGGTAGGCATTGCGCGCGGTCGCAAAAAGGGCATGCGCCAAATTATCGAGTATTACAAGAAGCGCCGACTGGAAACCGAGGGCTTAAGGACGGTCATCATCGGCGATGCGGACTGCCCAAAAGATGCCGAGCGCTTAAAAGAAATGCTTCTCAAAGAAGACGAAAACCTTCTTGTTTTAAGAAGTGCAATCGGTCCGGTTATTGGCTCGCATGTCGGTCCCGATATGCTGGCACTTGCATTCTGGAGTCGTGACCGTCGAGAAAACGTTTCTACGTCGGACAAAATTGCCAAGAAAGTACAGCAGTCTTAAGAAAATCTTTTGAGTGCGAAAGGCAAGGTTGGACATGGCGAGACGGTATGCATTTCGAGGTCAAGAAAAAATTGGCACCTATATTAAAGAGACCTTAGAGAAGAAGGGATACCTTCTCGAGGAGAATCTTGAAGATGCTGATCTCATCTTTACCTATTGCACATCGCAGACAGCTCTTGAGGATGCCTACTACGATTCGGATGGCATCATGCAACTTGCTCACGAAGGGGCAGTGCTCATCGATTTGTCGCCAGCTACGCCCCAGTTCGCAAAAGAGCTCAATGCGCTCAGTCAAATTAATGACTTCAACCAGGTTTCGGCACCCGTCATTCTCGACAGCGCTTTTGACCACGACGCATTAAGCGCAGATGGGTATATCACCTGTTTTATGGGCGGCGACGAGAAGGCCTGTGATGCCGCGCGGCCGGTTCTTGAAGAGCTGGTGTCGCATATAGAACTTATGCCTACGGCAGCAGAGGCTGCTCTGGCAAAGGCAGTTTATACTCTTCAGCTTTCTGCCCAGGTTGTGGCTACCATTGAGGCTGATGCACTCTACCGGGCTTGCTCCGAAAGAAGTTTGGGCATGTCAGCTGCCGGGCAGGTAGGTGCCGTAAGCCCTCTGGCGCAAAATGTGCTTGCGGCCATTCATGATGAAAAATTCGAATCGACCTATACGGTTGAAATCTGCATGGCAGAACTTGTGGCGGCAATCACTGCCGCTGATGATGCTGATTTAATTCTTCCTCATGCCGAAGCGGCGATGCATATCTTGGAGCTTCTTGCGATAGTTGGCGGCATTGATCTAAGTCCGCTTGCGATGAGTCTTTTGTACGGTGACGAAGAAGCTTGCGAGCGCCACGGCCTTGACTGGTCACGCGCGCAGGAAGCGTACGGGTCCGACAGCGATGGGTCTTCTGCTGCAATGCCCCATTTGCACAACCATGACGATGAAGACTTCGATGACTTCGACTCCTATGACGACAGCGACTACGCTGATGGCATGGGCGGGTATTCCGAAAACTAGTCGAGAGATGTGCTTGCTTTGACTTCCGTGGATTCTGACCAATCGGTCTTGGCAGAAACATTCGGCGCTTCCACGCTGTCTGCTTGTGAACTGTGCCCGCGCCATTGCAAAGCAGACCGCCTGTCAGGAGACTACGGCATCTGTGGTGCTGACAGCTTTGTTGAGATTGGGCGGGCAGCTCTTCATTTTTGGGAGGAACCACCTTTATCTGGAGAGTCGGGAAGCGGAACCATCTTTTTTACTCACTGTCCTTTGCACTGCGTCTATTGCCAGAATGCAAGTCTTGCATCGGGTCTTGTGGGAAGACGTATATCAATTAATCGACTTGCCGAGATTTGTTTAGAGCTGCAGGACCAAGCGGCGCTCAATATCAACTGTGTGACGCCGACGCACTATACGCCTCAAATTATTCTGGCAATCAAAAAAGCCCGCGACCAAGGTCTTGAACTGCCTGTCATTTGGAACACTTCCGGGTATGAAGCACTACCTACGATTCAAGTCCTTAAAAACACGGTGGACGTTTATCTGACTGATTTTAAGTATACAAGTCCTGACCTTGCCCAGGCCTATTCGCAGGCACCCGACTATCCGACGGTTGCTGCCCAAGCCCTTGCTGCCATGGTTAACCAGGTTGGCGAACCGCGTTTCGATAGGTATCAAAACCAAGAGCGCATGGCTCGGGGTGTGATTGTTCGCCATCTCATCTTGCCGGGTGCACTTGAAGATTCCAAGCGCGTGGTGGCCTACCTTGCGGCTGAATATGGGTCCGCTATTAGGGTCTCGCTCATGAACCAATACACGCCGCTTTTAGAAGATCTACGCTCTCAGGGCGACAAACGCGCAACGGAAATCTTGGAACGGTTTCCGGTGCTTGCACATACGGTTTCCAATGAGGACTATGAGCGCTTGCTCGATTACGCAGATACCCTCGGTTTAGAGGACTACTACTGGCAGGAAGGCGGGGCAGTAAGCGAGAGCTTTATTCCCGACTTTGATTTAACCGGGGTTTTGAAGGCACAATCTCATCCTGTATCTCAGTGATATTTTTCCAAAGTCTTTGTGGCATAAACGACTGCCGTAGTTCGGGATGATATCGCTCGGTGATAGTAAGAGAGTCGTAGAAATGCTTCCAGGCTTTTTGCATCTGCTCTTCGTCCTCGGAGAGCTGAGGTAGGTCAACTGAATCCGTTTGTACGAGCCGCCATCCTCGTCCGGCACTGATGCCTGCAATGTTGTGGTTTTCGTCGTAAATGAGAAAAGCGGCGTTTCCCATCCGTGCTTGAAAATGCCCCATAATCAACGGTACGACGTTTGCCTTCGGGTTAATCTTGGCAAACCAGATTCCATCGTTGGTGTGCTGAAACCGCAGGAACTGGCGCATTTTCTCACATTCCTGGTCAACAGAGCGAGCTAATTTGATTACGGGGTCTACCGCAGAGTCGGTCAGGTTATCAAGCATCTCTTGAGCCGCTTTTTTATCTTCGCGCTCAAGGCGCATAAGTTTTGCAATAAAGACATAGAGGTACGAGTCTTTTTGGGGGTGGTCTGCAAGGAATGCTTTGACCACGATGCGGAAGGTAGCTTGCCCGCCGGCGCGGATAATGCCTTTTCTCACACGCGATGCAGCCACTTCATCTGTTTCAATATAGCGTAGGCTTTGACCTAATCGTGGTTGCAGGAGACCCGCCGCAGTGATGTCTGAAGGCTCTTCATGACGAAGGTAAGTTTCGAAAACAGCCGAAAAGAAGCCCTCGAGGCTACCGTCGTGGCAGTAGGCTACGTTGGCTAAAGGCTCTTCTGCATAAAGGGTGGCCATCTTAGCTCTCCTTTTGGGAGACGAGTGACAAAGGGTCTGCATCGGATTCGAAAAGCGAAAGCTGGTTGGGCAGCACTCCTCTTGGTCGCCGTCCGTGTTTGCCGCCATCAATAGGGCTGGCAAGCTGGGCACGAAGATAGTCGGGGGAAAAATCGATGCCGCGTGCTTGATAGCGACCGTTACAGGTGATGAAATAGCGGGCACGTTTATAGGCTATGCCAAGCTTTACCAGTCCTGCTTCATCGAAGACGGCAGTCTTTCGTGCACGGATGATATACCGCGCACCGCGTGGCCCTATTCCCGGTACGCGCAAAAGCATTTCATAGGGCGCGGTGTTGATTTCGACCGGGAAGAGGTCGAGGTTATTGAGCGCCCAATTGGCTTTTGGATCGACTTGCAAATCGAGGAACGGGTGGTTCTTGTCAATAATTTCATGGGGTCCAAAACCATAGAAACGCATGAGCCAATCGGCTTGGTAGAGGCGGTGCTCCCGGTCGAGGGGAACCTTGGTGGTTTGGGGAAGGCGCGCATCGTCGTTGACGGGTAGGTAGGCACTGAAAAAGACTCGTTTGAGTGCCATGCGCGCATAGAGTGCCGCTGAAAGCGTAAGAATTTGATAGTCAGATTCGGGGCTTGCACCCACAATAATCTGGGTAGACTGTCCGGCTGGTGCAAACTGCCGTTCCTTTTTTGCCTGAGGCGCCACGGCGAGATAGGTGGTTTTTCGGCGCGTTATTGCACGGTATTCCGCGTCTTCCTGAATCCGGTCGCAGATCTGTCGCATAGGCGTCAGAATGCCGTGCTTGGTCTTTTCGGGCGCGAGGTGCGCAAGACTTTTTTGCGACGGAAGTTCAAGATTGACGCTGACACGGTCGGTTAGCCGCCCGAGCTCTTCAAGCAGTTCGGAGTCGGTTCCAGGAATTGCTTTTGCATGGATATAGCCGTTAAAGTGCAGGTCTTCGCGGAGGATACGCAGGCAGCGAACCATAAGTTCTGTGGTGTAGTTGGGGTCCTTGATAACAGCAGAGCTCAAGAAAAGACCTTCGATGTAGTTTCGCCGGTAGAAAGAGATGGTGAGGTCTGCAAGTTCGCGAGGCGTAAAAGTGGCACGCTTAATTTCGTTGGTACGTCGGCAGGCGCAGTAGGCGCAGTCATAACAGCAGGAATTTGTCATGAGTACTTTAAGAAGGGTGACGCATCGGCCGTCGGGGGTAAAACTGTGGCAACATCCGGCGGGGCTTGCTGTCCCAACCATGCCAGGACGCGGTCCGCGAGATGCACCCGATGAGGTGCAAGCGACATCGTATTTTGCAGAGTCGGCAAGTATTTGAAGCTTCTCGAGAAGGTCCATGCGTACACCTGTTCGTCCTAGAAGATGTTTTCATCATAGGCAAACAAATGTTCTCAGTCAAGAATAGGAAACGTGTCGGATAAAACTGTAAGGACCGCTCGAAGAGAGAATAATTACTTTCCTCATTGAAAGCCCGTCGCCTCAAGCGAAATTACTGAAGAGAGTTCAGCATCCAAGCGCGTGAAATCGGTGCAAGAAAAAACCGGGGAAGCTTTGCCTCCCCGGTCTGTTTTCTGTGGAGCCAGCGACAGGATTCGAACCTGCAACAGGCGGTTTACAAAACCGCTACGCTACCATTGCGTCACGCTGGCATGAACAGCAAAGCGTATTGTACTGTACTCCCCAAATTTTAGAAAGACTTTATTGAGAGTCCGTGCGCCTAACTTTGCGCTCCGTATTGACGGTAATAATCTTCAAGCGCACGTTTAATTTCATCGGTGATGAGAAGTTTTCCGTCCACCTTATGTGAGCTGAGATACTCCATTACGTCGTTCATGGTAACGATGGAAGATGTGGCAAACCCATAACGTTCGCTGATTTCGTCAAGAGCGCAGAGGCTGCCGCCTTTTCCAACCTCCATGCGATTGAGTGAAACCATAAGACCCACTATTTCGACATCCGCTTGACTTGTAAGAATGGGGTAGGTCTCATCAATTGACTTTCCCGATGTGGTGACATCTTCAACGATGACTACACGGTCGCCATCGTTGAGCTTAGATCCAAGCAGGATACCCGTATCGCCGTGGTCCTTGATTTCTTTGCGGTTTGAACAGTACCGCACCTCTTTTCCGTAGAGCTCATCGAAGGCCATAGCGCAGATAACTGCAAGAGGAATGCCTTTATAGGCAGGACCGAAGACAAGGTCAAAGTCGAGTCCAAAAGCGTCATGAATTGCCTTGGCGTAGGCGATACCCAGCCTGTGCAGCTGGTCGCCTGTGACATAGGCACCAGCGTTCATAAAGAACGGTGACTTTCGTCCACTTTTAAGCGTGAACTCGCCGAACTTAAGAGCTTGACTTCTCACCATGAACTCAATGAACTCTTCTTTGTACTGCTCCATGCTTCATCCTTTCTTTTTTGCTTGTCTTGTAATCATACGAGCTTTTGTTCTTCTTTTCTCGCACAATCGATTTTTCACACTTTGTTCGATTGACAGCCCTCGCTCAGAATGCGAACATATGTTCCCGTACAAGGGAAAGGATAGGCGGTTGTGCGACGCATCATTATGCACAGTGATATGAATTCTTTTTACGCAAGCGTTGAGCAGGCGGAGCGTCCCGAACTGCGTAAAAAGCCGGTGGTTGTTGCAGGCAAGGAGGAACTGCGGCATGGCATTGTGCTGGCAAAAAGCGCTGAGGCGAAGCGGTATGGCATTAAGACGGCTGACACGTTAGGGGATGCGCGCAAAAAATGTCCGAATCTCATTGTGGTTCCTCCGCGCTATACGCTCTACAAACGCTATTCGCGTCTTGCCCGGCGTATTTATTACCAGTACACCGACTTAGTGGAACCGTTTGGTTTGGACGAATGCTGGCTTGATGTAACGGGAACGCTTGCACTCTGGGGTGGAGATGCGCGTTTTCTTGCCCAGGAAATAAGTGAGCGTATTAAGGCCGACCTCGGCGTCACTGTTTCCATTGGTTTAAGTTGGAACAAGATTTTTGCGAAGTTTGGCAGCGACTATAAAAAGCCCGACGCTATTACGGTCATTACGCCGGAAAACTACCAAGAGATTGTGTGGCGGGCACCGGTGTCAGACCTTCTGTACGTAGGGCCCGCTACCGCGCGTAAGTTGCACGCTTCCAACATCAATACTATTGGTGATTTGGCGCATACCTCTGATGCCTACCTTGCAAGACGACTGGGCAAAATTGGCTTTATTTTGCGTCAGTTCGCCCGGGGCGAAGATGAGACGGCGGTAAAGGCTTATGACCCGCATTTTCATGATGTTTTGCGTGAAATAAAAAGCTATGGCAACGGTCTTACTGCTCCGCATGATATTACCAGCGAAGACCACGCCAAGGCACTTATTTGGCTTCTTGCTGAGTCGGTCGGCATGCGCATGCGTGAGGATGGCGTGCGTGCACAGGTGGTAAGTATCGGTGTGCGTCACAGTATTGACCTTAGTGGGTATACGCGCCAAGTCCACCTTGATTATCCCACGGCAGCTACACGTCTAATTGCTCGTGCCGCCTGGGTTCTTCTTACCGATAACGAACCACTCGATGAGACAAGTCCCATCCGCGCTTTGCACCTGCGTGCTTCCCAGCTTGTATCGGCTTTTGCCCCAAGTCAGTTAAGCCTCATCGAAGATTCGCAACCCGATTGGGAAAGCCTCGATAAAGCACTTGATAGTTTGCGCCACCGCTTTGGCAATACCTGCGTGATACGCGGGAGCGAACTTCTTGACGAAAGCCTGCGTGGTACGGATATCAAAGCGGAAAATACCGTTCACCCTGTCGGACTTTTTCATGTTTAGAAGGGGGACGAGATGGTACAAGGAATATTACGGCGGCGGAAGCGTTATGTAGAAGTATTGTCGCTCTGCGATGAGGACGGTGTCGTAGCACCCATTTCGATTATTTGGGAAGATGGCCGCACATTTGAAATTGACCGCGTCCTCGATGTGCGGCAGGCGGCATCGCTTAAGGTGGGCGGTACCGGCGTGCGCTATCTCATTCGCATAGGCGAGCGCACCACCTATTTGTTCTACGAAGATCCGCGGTGGTTTGTGGAAGAAATTATCCCGGAAGATGCGTGTATGCCTAGTGCGGAGGACAAAGACCTACCTGAGTCCTATGAGTAAACTCTTACGGCAAACTATGCCGTAAGAGTTTATCCGGCATACACCTAAACGGTGTTTACCTCCCAAAAGTTCGTCTGACATACACCTAGACGGTGCCTACCTCCCAAAAGTTCGTCTGACATACACCTAGACGGTGCCTACCTCCCAAAAGTTCGTCTGACATACACCTAGACGGTGCCTACCTCCCAAGAGTTCATATAGGCAATTTGTTCCGGAGTAAGCGTATCGATTGAAACCCCGAGCGTCTCGAGCTTCAGAGCCGCGATTGCAGCGTCAATGTCTTCAGGAACATCGTAGCAACCTGGCGCAATCTCGGCAGCATGCTTGTACATATACTCAGCGCACAGTGCCTGGTTTGCAAAGCTCATATCCATAACATTTGCTGGGTGCCCTTCAGCTCCTGAGAGGTTTACCAGGCGACCTTCTGCAAGCAGGATAATAGTGCGCCCGTCGGCAAGCGTGTATTCGTCAACCATGGGCTTTAAGGTTTCTTTCTTTACGGCGTTCTCCTCAAGCCACGGGATATTGATTTCGGAATTGAAATGACCCGAGTTGCAGATGATGGCGCCGTCTTTCATGGTGGCATAGCAGGGCTCATCGATAACATTCAGGTTTCCTGTTACGGTAACCCAGATATCGCAGTATTTTGCAGCCTCAACTCGCGGCATCACGGCAAAGCCGTCCATATGAGCTTCAAGTGCTGCAGTTGGATTAACTTCGCAGATAATGACCTGCGCGCCCATACCCTTTGCACGCATAGCCAACCCTTTGCCGCACCAACCATATCCGCTCACGACAACGGTACGCCCCGCCAAAAGACGGTTTGTGAGACGAACGATGCCGTCAAGAGTTGATTGGCCGGTGCCATAGCGGTTATCAAAAAAGTGCTTGGTCTTCGCGTTGTTTACGGCAATGACCGGGTAGGTGAGTGCACCTTGTGCTGCCATGGCCTCTAGACGGACCACACCCGTCGTTGTCTCTTCGGTTCCACCGATTACTTCGTCGAGGGCCTCTCGGCGTGTTTCGTGGAGGCGTCCAACGACATCAGCCCCGTCGTCCATGGTAATTTGCGGTTTCGTGTCGATGACGGCATCGATATGTTGGTAGTAGATCTCGGCACTTTCACCTTTGACGGCGTGGACATCGATACCGAAGTCACGTACGAGTGATGCGGCGGTGTCATCTTGGGTGGAAAGCGGGTTTGATGCACAGAGGTGAACCTCAGCACCACCCGCTGCAAGCGTGCGCATTAGGTTTGCCGTCTCAGTGGTTACATGGAGGCAGGCTCCAATACGCAGGCCCTCCAAGGGACGTTCTGCTTCAAAACGTTTGCGTATGGAAGCTAAAACCGGCATGTCGCGGTCTGCCCAGAGGATGCGGGCGAGTCCTTCGTCGGCCAAATTGATGTCTGCAATTTCAAAAGATTGGGTCATGAATAGCTCCTTTAGACCGGTCTTTGGCGAATTATTTCTTTCTGCCTCAAGTTTGCTTCCGTATTCTATCGCAAGAAGGATAGGGTCCTTCCAGGTCTATTGTGAATATCCTGTGCAAATGATTTGGTGATAGGGTTATTTTCCCCTTAGAAAGTAACGCATTTTTGCTAGATAAAAATTACTGCATACCATTTGTTTCGCAAGAGACTATAATGCCCAATGGCAATTGAGTTATTCGATTACGTCATGCTAGCGGATATGAGAAAGTTCAGCAGTCTTGCTATGACTGCAGAAGGGGTAAGCGAACGTGATTGACCAGATACTTTCACAGCTCTCTTTCGTAGACATATTTAATATTTGCGTGTTTTTGGCATTCACCATCTGTTACACGTACCAGCTTTATTACATCTTCCAAGTTCTTACGCACAAGTCAAAGACACTTACTGCGAAGAAGAACCACCGCTATGCCGTGGTGATTTCTGCGCGTAATGAAAGTGCGGTAATTGGTGACTTGCTGCACTCTATTCATATGCAGAACTATCCGCAGGAACTTATCGATGTTTTTGTAATTGCTGATAATTGCACCGACAATACGGCTGATGTTGCACGTGCGGCCGGCGCTACGGTATTTACCCGTTTCAATACTGAGTACGTAGGCAAGGGCTATGCCCTCGACTATGGCTTCAAGCAAATTCGTTCTCACTACGGCGACCGCGGTTATGAGGCCTACTTCGTCTTCGATGCGGACAACGTCTTAGACGTGAACTACTTCCGTGAGATGAACAAAACCTTTGACAATGGTGCAAAGGCATCAACGAGTTATCGCAATTCCAAGAACTTCAACTCGAACTGGATTTCTGCAGGCTATGCGGTGTGGTTCATCCGCGAAGCGAAGTTCTTAAACCAGGCACGTTTGAACCTCAATACAAGTTGTGCAATTTCCGGCACCGGTTTCTTCATTGCTGCTGATATTATTGAGAAGGCGGGCGGCTGGAAGTGGCATTTGCTCACTGAGGATATCGAGTTTTCGGCTTCAAGCATTTTGCAAGGTATTCGCATTGCTTACTGCCCGACGGCTATTCTCTACGACGAACAGCCTATTACTTTTAGAGATTCTTGGAACCAGCGCTTCCGCTGGGCAAAGGGCTTCTACCAGGTCTTTGGTCGTTATGGCGCGCGCCTGTTTACCGGCATGTTCACAAGCCCTAAGGGCAAGCGCTTTGCATGCTACGACATGCTTATGACCATTGCTCCCGGTATGCTGCTTTCCATCATTGCGATTACCTTTAACGCCATTATTCTCTTCCTAGGATTTACGGGCGCTATGTCGACAGGCATGATGCTTACCTCATCGCTGTCATCTATCTTCTTCTGCGTTTTCAACTACGTGCTCTTTATGTTCATCTTGGGCGTATTGACCACCTTCGTTGAATGGGATTCTATCCGCGGTACAACCGCGCAGAAGATTCGCTCGATGTTTACCTTCCCGCTCTTCATGCTTACCTACGTACCCATTGCTTTGGTTGCTCTGGTTAAGAAGTGCGAGTGGAAGCCGATTCGTCACAGCATCTCGGTGGATGTTGCAGACTTCTCCGGACAAACTGACCAACGTGAACAGCAGCAGGTTCTTTCCGAACTTGGCTAGGAAACCCTTGGTTGGACAGTAAGAATGTTAAGGTGGCGGCTCTATGGTCGCCACCTTTTTTCTGCATAATGAAGGATGGATCAATTTTGCAGGTATATTAATTCGTGCCATCCTCTGCTTACGAGGGGCTTTTACATAGTTTTGCCTTGCTATATAAAGGTTGTGGAAAAAGGCATATTTTTCAAGTAATTATGAGCTAGAACATTATTTATGCTAAAGTATGCAATATGGGGGGAACGTTACACGATACCAAAGAACTGAGGGATTCTTGGTATTCAGTGGCTAAGGTACAAGAGGGCAACCATACATAAGGCTTCTAAGATACAAGTGTGGGTTGTTCAAGTAGTGCAGAAAGAGTATCAGTATGAGAAAGCGCCTTAAGCGACACGATGTCATTCGAAACGTCATTCGTGATCAAAACGTAAAAACGCAACGTGAGCTTGCAAAGATTTTACGGTCCTATGGTTATGACTGTACGCAAGCGACTGTTTCGCGTGATATCACCGATATGGGTCTGGTAAAGTCACACGACGGCTTCTATGTGTTACCAGAAGAAATGCGCTTGGAACGCATGGTTTCAGACTTGGTTGAAGAGGTAGCCCAGTCTGCAAACCTTTTGGTTATTCATACGACATCGGGTGGTGCAGCTGGCGTTTCCGCTGCTCTTGATGCCGCACAGATTAATGGCGTTTTAGGCACCGTTGCGGGCGACAATACTATCGTGGTTGTTGCTGGTAGCGATAACGAAGCTGGCCAGGTAAAAAGAATTATCGATAGGCTGCGCAAATAAAACTCTTGCAAAAGAATTAAATATATTTGGACATTTGGAGATATTTTTGTCCTCTTACGTGCACGTTTGGTATCTCTCCGGTGTTTTTTATAACCTGCTGATATAATGGGGGAGTTTACGGAGGTGACACGTGGCATCACATGTTGCAAAACGAAGGGGACGACACGTTGCCCGCGGAGGCAGAGTTAAGAAAACCCTTCTAGTAGTGCTTTCTGTCATAATCGCTCTTATCGTGGCACTTGGAATTCTTGCAATTGTCTGGTTGCAAGACTTGCCGAGTTACGACGATGTTGAAGCATTCAATTCTTCTGCTCCCACTGAGGTTTATGCATCGGATGGAACTACGCTTCTTGCGCGTTTGCAGATGGAAAACCGCGAGCCAGTGGAGCGAGACCAAATCTCTGACTACGTGGTTAACGGAACCATCGCAACAGAAGATGAACGTTTCTACGAGCACGGAGCTATTGACCCCATTGGTATTATGCGCGCATTGTTCGTGAATATTACCGGGTCAGGCCAAGAGGGCGCTTCCACCATTACTCAGCAGTTTGTGAGAAACACCATCCTTGCAGATGAGATGGGTGACATCAGCCTGAAACGTAAGGTGCGCGAGGCCTATCTTGCTATCGTAGTTGAGCAGAATCATTCCAAAGATGAAATCTTGCTCATGTATCTCAATACCATTAACTATGGTCAAGGAGCTTACGGCATCCAAGCTGCTTCTCAGCGCTATTTCTCTAAGAATGCAAATGAACTTACCCTAGGTGAGGCTGCTGCTTTAGTTGGCATTCCGCAGGCTCCGTCTTATAACAACCCAATTGATAATATGGATGCCTGCCTTAGTCGCCGCAATGTGGTCTTAGACCGCATGTTGTCAAACGGCTATATTACCCAAGAAGAGCATGACCAGGCTGCATCCGAAGAATTAGTACTGAATCCTTCAACGCCGAATTATTCGGGCATTCTGAAATATCCTTATTTCACCAGTTATGTACGCAACCAGCTCTATAGCGAATATGGCATGGATGAAAGCGATGTACTGAAGGGCGGTTTGAAGGTCTATACTACCCTCGACGTCGACATGCAGGAAGCCGCTGAATATGCTGCAGAAACCAAACGCAGCATGCTTCCAAGCTATATTGATGTGGGAATCTGCGTTGTTGAACCGGATACGGGGTATATTACAGCCATAGTTGGAGGCAAGGACTATTCGAAGAGCCAGGTCAATGCTGCGACGGGCGATGGCGGATTCGGTCGCCCCTGTGGGTCGGCTTTCAAGACCTTTACCCTTACCGCAGCTCTTGAAAAAGGCATTAGCCCGGATACGGCCGTAGACTGTTCATCACCTGCAAATGTTGACGGATACGTCTTGGAAAACAGTGGCAATCATAACTATGGCACGCGCAGTATGGCGAATGCTTTTGCGATTTCGTCAAACACAGGTTTTGTTCGCATTATTTCTTCCATCGGTGTTGATACGGTTATTGACACGGCAAAGCGCATGGGAATTACCTCCGACCTTGAAGCTTCAGGTGCAGGTGCTTCCCTTACCTTGGGTGTTGCGAATGTAACTCCGCTCCAGATGGCGAGTGCCTATGCAACCCTTGCCAACGGTGGTACGCACTATGATCCGACGCCTATCATGCGTATTGAAGATCGAAAAGGTAATGTGCTTGTTGACAATAGCCAGAAGGAAAACCGCGCCACGCCCAATGCGGTCAGTCCGGAAGTTTGTCATGCTGCAATTAATGTCATGAAAGGTGTTGTTACCGGCGGTACCGGTACTGCAGCAGCACTCAGTTCCGGTCAAACCGTAGCTGGTAAAACAGGTACGTCTGAAAACTACCATGACGTCACTTTCACGGGGCTAACGCCGTACTTCTCCTGTTCCATATGGATGGGTGATCCGACAAACGAAAACGCAGTTCCGGGAGGAACTACTGCGGCCGATGTCTTTAGATACTTTGGCGACAAAGCAATGCAGGGTAAAGAGAACAAAGAGTTCCCCGATGCTGCCGATCCGCAGTACACTCCGTATTCTGACCCTGCCCATGGCATAGGTGGTTACGCTGACGATAGCTATATTGATTCGCAAGAGGCCCAGGAGGCTGAAGGCGAAGGATTTGATACCGGGGCTAAAGTCGAGGAGAAAAAATCGAATTCATCTTCCGGGTCTTCGAGTTCAGGAAACTCAGGATCGAGTTCCGGTAGCTCAAGCGGTGGTAGTTCGAGCGGCGGCTCCGGTGGCGGTAGCGGCGGCTCTGGCGGAGGCGGCTCCGGAGGTGGCTCTGGCGGGGGCGGCTCCGGTGGCGGTGGATCCGGCGGAGGTGGCTCTGGCGGAGGCGGCTCCGGTGGCGGTGCCGAACCACCATCGCCCTAGGAATAACCTAAATCTAGACTAAAAGGTAAGCTGTTTTCAGGCAGCTTACCTTTTTTTGACTCGTTCGTGTACTTTCTTATTTCCCTGAGGTAGATTTCGCGATACGTGGTAATCTTTCACAGAGCGATGATAGTTTGAAGGCAAGGAGTAGATCTTGACCACAGGAAAACGCTTCACGAAGATTTTTGCGCTGGTGTGCACCTTTGCGGTGTTCGCGTTGGTTCTTGCAGGTTGTTCTACACAGTCAAGCGACCAGGAAAAACAACAGCAAGCAAACCGAGACTATATGACTCAGATGAGTCAGAAAATGGATGAGTTGAACTCGCGTCTCGAAACCTTCAATGAGGCTGTGTCTAATAACGACGTTGTTGCTATGCAGACGCAGGCTGACAATGCTTACAAGATTATTGATGAAGCAGAAAAGCTTGAAGCACCTTCTGCTTTAAGCGATATCGCCAATAACTACAACGAAGGTCTTTCTTCACTCCGCAAGGCTCTCGATGCCTATATCGATTTATATACCGAAATAAACAGCGGTTCCTTTGATTGGGATACCTATGATTCGCGATTATCAGATGTTCAGAAACTCTATGACGACGGTATCTCGAAACTCGAAGAAGCTGATAAAGCCGCTTCTGAAGCGAAGTAGTGCTGCCTAGTATGAGGACGTTTCGTAGTACGGAAAGTCAGTAATAGAA
>JBMNSK010000029.1:0-16991 GCA_050945155.1 Eggerthellaceae bacterium
CAGAAAAGCCAGATGACCCAGAACGGCCAGATTGGAAAAACCACAGGTCAGAGGGCTGTCGATGCAAAGCCTGAACAGCCAGATTCGCCCTGAAACCCGTCCGGGTTCGCTCATAACCCGGAGGTCGTCGGTTCAAATCCGGCCCCCGCGACCAAAAATCCCAGGTCAGGGCCTATGCCCTGGCCTCTTTTGTTGGTCTGACCAACATGTGACCAACATTTTGCCAACAAATCATTTTCGAAACGCCATGAAAACTCAAGGATTTTCCGATGCTGCATGCATCTCGGGAGTTGCATGCACTATGGTGCACCCTAGTTATCTTTTTATTATCTGTTTATAACTAATATCTCCACGGCGCCTAGCTAGGATCGTCCCCTCCTCGGCCCTTTCTTCCCAAAACGGGGAACTTCCTCCTCGATTCGGGCAGTTTCGCCCCGACTGCCGCTCCTCCCGTGTAAGGTGGTCGCCATCGGCGAGGAAGGGAGCGAAAGATACCCGAAAGCCAGAATCAGAAGACCGCTCGGGAAGATTGGATAATCACGCTCTACGAGGCCGCCTAGATACTCAACATCTCCTATAAGACGGCGCACAGGCTTGCCACCACAGGCGAGCTCAAGGCATTCAAGATCAGGTGCCAGTGGCGTACGAGCACCGCCGCATGCCGCGAGTTCATCAGAAGAGGGTTCGCCGAGCAGGAGCAGATATGCCAGTCTCTCGGGGAAGAGTAGGCCCTGCCGCATTCGCAAAGTACGCAGCCCTCTCCTGCTCCTCAATCCCCAGGGCACTGAGCAGGGTGATGGTTGAGCGCCACGTCGGCAGGAACGTGTCGGCAAGCAGCACGGCAACCATGCCCTTCTGCGATTTAGAAAGTTCTTCCATCGGTGGTGGGTGCTTCTTAGCTCTCGATAACGGGGAGGTAGAGATAGCTGGGGCGGTCGGCCCCGGTGTAGATGGCGTGGCGGCCGCGGTTCGCGTCTTGGGGGATTTGGGCGGTCTTCGCGTCCGGGGCCGTTTCGGTGGAGTGCCCGCCCAAAGCCATCATCTCCGGTTCGGCGCCGGGCTCGTAGGTGAAGCCCTCGCGCGGGATGGCGACCTTCGCATGTCCGAATATCGATGCCATGGGGCCTTTCGGCGCGGCGTCGGTCTTGTGCGCGGTCACGGTAAGCTGTAGCGTCTCGCCCTCTTCGAACACCATGCCGAACGGCCAGATGGAGATGTCCACGGGCACGATGTCGCCGGGGTGCACCTTGCGCACCGTCGCCATGGTCTGCACCGGGAACTCCTCGGTCGATTTTCGTGGGTCTAGCTCGCGCATAGAAAGGCGCAGGTAGCCGGTGGCGACGGGGTCGGCCCCCGGCATGCCGTGGTAGTGCGTGCCTACAGGCCCGCGCTTCTCCAGCGTGACCTTAAGGTCCATGTCGTCGGCGTCCAGCGGCGACACCCACAAGCGTACCTTGATGTAGCCGCAGACCTCGGTTCGCCGATCCATCTTCATGCGGAAGACGGCCTTGCCGTTTCGCTTGCCCGAGTCGTATATCGCGCGGGCCTCCGACCGCACGGGGCTCGGCGAAAGCAAGCCGTCTTTGGCGTCAAGATAGAGGGTGCGGTAGCGCGTGCGCGCGAGGGGGAACTCGCTTTCGGGCCGGTCGAGCACGTCATCGTGCCCGGGGTTCAGCAGCGACAGGCGCACCCGCGGGGTGCTCTCCCAGCCGTTGTCCTCGTTCTTAAGATAGCGGTCGAAGAATTTCCGCAGGTCATCCATGTGCTCGGGCTGGTAATAGTCGTACCACTCGTTCTTCGTGTGGACGCGCAGCCACTTGTCCTTGCTGGAGATGCGCCGCCAGGCCTCGAACGTGCCGCGCGTGTGGATGGTGTTGGTCCAACTGCCCACGATGTAGGCCGGCACCTCGATGCGCTCGAGCGGGACGCTCTTGTCCTGCCAGTACGCGTCCCACACGGGGTGCTCGGCCATAGCGGAAATCGAGTCTTCCACCCCGCCGCCTTCAGTCGAGGCGAACGTGTCCGACATGATCTCGACAAACTCGGCCGTCGGCACGCCACCGTGGGTACCAACCTCGCGAAACGAATCGGTCAGCCCCTCCCATGGCGCGATGGCTGCCAGGTGCTCGGGCAGCTCTGCGGCCACGAACCACTGCGAGATGGCGAGCCACGAGTTGCCGCTCATGCCCACGCGCCCGTTGCACCAGGGCTGCGTAGCCGCCCACTCGACGATATCTGCGCCGTCGCGCCCATATTGGCTGCCGAAGAAGAGGATCACCCCTTCGGAGTTGTAGGCACCGCGCACGTCGGGGTTGACGATGGCGTATCCGTGGTCGCACCAGTAGGCGGGATCGGGCCCCTCGAACTTGTGAAGCCCCGAGGTTTGGTCCTTGCGCACGCCGCTGCGCCCGGGGATGTCGTCGAGCCACTGCCCGCCAATCTCCTTGCCGTAGGGGGAAAGCGCCAAGATGGCGGGGTGACGCGCGTCGTCGTTCGGCCGGAACACGTCCGCGTAGATTGTCGTGCCGTCGCGCAGCGTTATGGCGACGTCGCGGTCGAGGGCGATATCGCACGCCAGGGGCTTGTAACCCTTCATGCGCACCGTCCCCTTCTTCAGCAGTAGCCGTTCCTGCTTGAACCCCGGATAGCGAACACGCGGCGCCGTTATCGGAAGCGCACCGCGCACGGGGACATCGATTTCGACTCCGGTGCGATCGCGCAGCACTATCCGGCGCTTGGTGGATTGATTGGCCATGGTCGGGCTCCTTGTCCTCGCAGTTCGAAAAGCGCTCGATTTCTTACGGCATAGTTGTACCATTGCAGATATTACGGGACAACTGTTCCATAGAAAGCGGGACAAAGAAGGCGAGTATGTACCACATAAAAAACGATGCGCGTTCGCTCAAGAGCGCGGAGCTGTTCTACCGGGGGCTACTCCGCTGCCTTGCGGACGAGCCCCTCGATAAGATCAGCGTCACCGACGTGCAGCGGGCGTCGGGCGCGGGCCGTTCGACGTTCTATCGCAACTTCGACGCGGTCATCGACATCCTGCAATGGAAGTGTGATTCCCAGTTCGCCGAGGCCATCAACGGATATGCCGCCTCCGTCGACGAGGGTAAGAGCGAGGACCTGTTGCTATACATGCTGCGCTACTGGATGGACCGAGCGGACGTAATCGAGGCGCTCTTGGCCGCGGGGCGCGTGGATGTAGTCTATCGCAGCTTCCTGGACAGTCGGCGTGTGGTGCAGGCGCATCTTGACGCTCGCGGCGCCTTCGCGCACGACGAGCGGTTCGACCGGTACTTCAGCGCCGTGAGCGCCGGGATGTTCCTCAGCATCATGGATGCGTGGGTCGCCGGCGACAAGAAGGAAAGCCCCGAGCAGGTTGCGAAGCTCGTCCAGGTTCAAGGAAAGTATCTGGTTGCAATGGCTTAATTGGGGCGCCCCACCTGACAAACGCTCAAGGCGTTTGTCAGGTCGCCGTTGAGCAAAAACGTGACAAGGGGACAGGTCGGGGGTGCGGACGCTGAGTTGGACCGATCGACGGTCCGGTTGGGATTGCTCATAACCCGGAGGTCGTCGGTTCAAATCCGGCCCCCGCGACCAAAAACATTCAGCCTGACCTATGAAAGGGTCAGGCTTTTTTATTAGTTGAATTCCGGGTTTTTGTGCGTGTTTACAACGAGTCGAGCTGCTTCTGTCGCCGACATGGGGTGTCGACCCTCGTAGCGAAAATAAAACTATTCACCTTAACAGCACAAAGGCCAAACGGTGAACTTCTGAATTAACAGAGCATCAACCTGGCCCAATTGAAATTCTACGCTTGGCGCAGTTCGCAACAGGCTCAAGCGAAGAGATGCCAAATATATTTGACATCACTGATAATGTCTTATATATTTGTCATGTCGGATATATTTGACATTGACCGCTATCTCGCGGAGGAGGACTTGATGCAGGAGAGAAACGAGAGGATGCGCGCTGCGCGTAGGGAGACGGGGCTGTCCCAGGCCGAGCTTGCCAAAGCTGTTGGCGCGACCCGGCAGACAATCTGCAGCATCGAGGCAGGCAACTACAATCCCAGCCTCAACCTCTGCAAGCTTATCTGCAAAAAGCTCGGCAAGACATTGGACGAGCTGTTCTGGGATTAACCGAAAGGAAGATTATGAAAAGTTTTATCGCATCTCGGAGCGAGGGGAAGGACGAACGCATATCGTCAATTCTCGCGCCGATTTACCGAACCGGTTTTTACATCCTGGCAGGCGGCGTACTGTTCGACATCTTTTCGCGTTTCAACTATTTGGCTCGGACAGGCGGGGATTCGCTTGGGGAATCGGTCGAGGTCGCGGCATTGCTTGCCGCATTCATTCTTGTCGCGTTTGCGAAGGCACGAAGTGGTGCCGTGAGCGATTCGCTCCAGGTGCTAAACGCCGCATCGTTTAGCGAGACGGGTCTTATCGGGAAAGGCGTGGGTGTTTCTTTGCTTATAGGAGCAGCAGCGGCGCTTGGCAGGCTTTCGAGCGAGGTTGGCCTCGATGGCTGGGGCTCCGTGATATGGTCGGCTGACATCGCGATTTTTCTCGTGGTGTTTGCACTATCGGCCATTGTGGTGCTCGGGTATCAGTACTCTTGTTGGCGCAGCTACCGGTTGAAAGAAGACCGGCTTGCTGAGGAGGACGACATTTAAGGTGACCAACAAGCTTGGGCATACGCGTCTCCGGTGACGGACAGATCTCGCCGGAGACATAGTTCCGTAATTCTGGAGTATTGGTTCTCTAAGTTCTGCGTTGATTTCCTCGGTTATGGTGCTCGCAGTACTGCGGGCACCATCACGGACTGGTATCGCGAAAACAGACGCTTTTGTTCTTACTTGTCCTTTTTCCGATTAATGAGGTTCAAGAGGCCCTCGGCGACAATACTTGCGTCTTGAAATTCTCCCCACGTCCCTTGCTTCTGCATTTCATCGCGAGCCTTCATTCTCAAGGCCTTTTGTGCGTCATATTGAGCAGTACTCATAGCGCTGTTAAGGACTCCCTTGGCAATCTCGCCTTTGTTCTCGGAAAGGTGTTGCTTCACCAGTTTTCGAGATTCCTTCTTTTGCTCGCGCGTTATGTTTATCTTCCCACCACTGGCTTCCAGACAGGCGTTTATAAGTTTGCCCTGTTCCTCTTGAAGGCCCGTCGCACTGAACTTTTCCATGTAATCTTCGACGCTAGTCGAGGAGTCACCGATTTCTCTGCATTTCTGAGCGAAAGCATCGACGTCTGGTTGCACACCGTCAGGTACATCAACGTACGTGCCAAAGTAACCAACCTGTGAGTCTATGCACTGCCTGACCTCGTCAATCATGGGCGTCTCCATTCTGTCTGCGCCGCAAAGTTTTTATGTATTGTGTTGTCGAGAATATCATTTTACCAATTGAACCTGCTGTTGACGTGCTTAATCGTAAAATGTACCTCTCCAACCTTAGACTGCTTTGTCGCGCTTGTGTTTTGATACCTTAGATGAATTGCGCAAGGCATCGAGTTCGAGTGTTGCAAGCTTGTTCTTTCTTCAAAAATCGCTTATTGAATTTGTTCAAATGCAGCCATCCATATGAGATCATGCAAGTATGAGCAGAATTCGAGACATATCTGAGCTGCATAGGGTTGACTACGCTACTTCCAACTTCCTTGAAACAAGCCAGTAAACAAGGTTTATAGAAAACGGAGATAACGCCTCCGAAAACGTTATCTCCGTTCTGTGTTATACAGTATGCGCATTCGCGTTAGTGTATGAACGTATTCGCTTAAACTTTTATAGATGTCTCCATTCTAAGCTTTGAGTATTCCATCTACATCGAATAGCACTCCTGTGCTTTCACTAATTATCTTATTCAGGTGCCTCAGTGGAGCTTGCCTTGGCGTCATTGTTAAGTACGAAGGTAATGTTATCGCTATCTCCCTGGGTTAAGGTGAGCTTGTCGCCATCAAGGCTTAAATCAAAGTCCTCTCCGCCAATTGATGCTTTTCCTGTAGTAGCATCAGTTGCTTCCCAGGTGCCATCAAGAATTTCACCAAAAGCATCGAGGGAGGCGCTGTCTTCTGTCAGGGTAAGTACAATATTCAGATCCATACTACGCATGAAGTCCATCATGCTGGAATCATATTCCTCACCTTCAATTACTGCTGACTCAGCTTCCCATTTTCCAATGAAATTTTTAGTGTTATCTTCTGATCCACCACCACTGCTGCATCCTACAAGAGCAAAGCAGAGTATAGACATAGCAAAAATTGCAACTAGTAATTTTTTCATCGTTAACATCTCTTTTCTCTTTGTACTCAATTTATCCGTTTATGTAAGCGTTGCTAATACGTTCATTAATTCGCTCGAGCTGCCCTCCTTTCGCGGTGTGGGTTTGAAAGGTCCGCGCTTTGAGCAGCGGTTATGTCTGCAGCAGCCATCTTGGAGCCCCGCATAGTCCCAGCGGACTGCTGGAACTCGGTTTCCTTCTCGGCTTCTTGTGCTGCAGAAATCAAATTGATGGTGAACATGGCAATCTCCGTGCCGCGTGTTTCTCTCCACTTGTTGGAGAGGACGTCATTGAGTGCGTCGGTGAGTTTACTACTGTGTTCGGGTATCGCACTGTAGCGGATACCCATATCTGAAAGTTTGGCAAGCGCCGGCCGCAATGCAGCTAGCACTTCACTGGTAAGTTGCGCATCGATGAGATTGCGGGTATAGGCATCTTCAATATCTCCGCAAACATTTTTATAGAAAAGAATCGGATCTGCGAGTCTGTATGAGTACTCGCCGTTGCAGTGCAAAGCTATATCGGTATCACGGCCAAGGTTAGCGTCGGCAATATGAAAGGGGATAGCGCTATCGGTTTCGTATGTATTTCCAGGCATTTCTTTGGTGTTAAAGAAGTAGATAAGCTGGTCTTTTGTAGGTTTTCCGCTGAGCGTGAAACGCTTACTCATCTTTGAAAAGGATTCCCCAGTTTTCTCAGAAAGCTTACCGTAGAAAATCGTAGGTTCGGCGCTGGCGTCAAAAATGAAATCGCCGGGCTCTGCGCATACTTCAACTATTTCACCTTGCTCGACAATAATCATGCATTGCCCATCTTTAACGGTAATAATCGATCCGTCTGAAACGATATTCTCAGCTTCCTGCGTATTGGGGCTGCGTCTATCGGCACGCTTTATTCCTTTTGCGACCAGCGTGTCCGCGTCAAGGGACTCGCAAGAGAAGTAGGCGCGCCACGAATCCGCCAGCACGCCGCCGGCCGCTCCCGCTCCTACCTTCAAAAGTCCCATTTCCGATCCTTTCACGAGCAACTAGATAGTTGCGATTGGTTCGAAAAATCTAACTCCAGCTTTCCGAGCTAAATACTCCTCGGGCAACATTGAACGCCGTAAACTTGCAGCACTATGCCGTACTTAGGCGCACTTACATCGCTTAGCTGTATGCGCAATGAGTCATATGATTTTCGCAGCCGTTATATGGAAGTCTTTCATTTGCGGGTATGAACTGAAACACCCTTAGGGCCCAAAATATGCTGTTTAGTGAGGACTGAGGTCTCAATTCCGCAGTCCTGCAACCTGTTGAAAACGAAAAGGGGAGCGACACGATGTTTTCGTGTGTTACCTGGAAAGTAGTAATGAAATACTGCTTGGAAATAAATGAGGGGGCGTGCCCTAATCTGCCGCTATTGCTGCTATTGTTCGGCGTTTTCTTTAGGTTCGATATCTTTGCTGTTCTCATTCAAGCCGGGCACAATATAGCCGCTAGATACGGCGTGGACTGCAAGCTTAAGAATGCTGTCATACCCTGTCTTCGCGAGGATTTCGGAAATACGTCTTTTAACTGTTCCCTCACTTACGTAGAGTTTGGCAGCAATTTCTTTGCGCGATCTTGTTTCACATACAAGGCGAAGTATCTCAATTTCTTCCTTGTTTAAAGGAATAGTTTCGCTTAGAGCCCGCTTGTGCGGGAATGTGCAATACCCGTCCATGGTTGACCGCAAAACATTGACCAGTTCATCTGTGCCGATATTTTTGTAAACAAAGCTGTCGACTCCAGCCTGCTGAGCCTGTTCAACAAAGGTGATTTCGGGCATACCGGTCATGATAACGACTCGGATATCAGGATAGACATCTTTTATATGCTTTGCAGCAACGATGCCGCTCGATCCGTTATCTGTACAGACATCCATGAGAACAAGGTCGGCGTCATGAGCCTCGACGAGGTCCAATGCTTCTGCTGCATCAGAGGCCTTTGCCACAACGTCCATGTCGTGCTCGTCGTTGATGGCGTGCGCAAGGGAATCCCTCAACATTGTCTGATCTTCGATGACAACTATTCTCATGCCATTCTCCTCAAATCTATCGGCATCTTAATCCAGCAGATGCTCATCTAGCCCCCAAAATTCTTAATTTTTCTGGTTGACTTGCTCAAACCTTGCGCAAACTCGGTACCTTGGACGAGTAATAATCGTTAAGTTTCCCCGTGCCATTTTGGCGGTGTGGCGCATGCCGGCAATGCCAGACCCCTCTATTATCGATGACGGTGAAGGCGCGCCATCGTTTTGGATGGTGAGCTCTACCACGTTTGTTTTCCCGTCTTTAAGAGTGGAGGATTCAATCGTTGCCTTTACCAGCAGGGCCTGGGCATGTCTTACGGCATTGGTTGCAGATTCTCGTATGATGGCAGCAATGGCAGCCGCTACTTTCTTATCATTGGGAAGCTTACCCTCAACAACAAGTTCGACACCTATGGTTGTAAGCGCAGACTTAAGTGACGCAAGTTCGATTGCCGGATTGGGATCTGTGGGAGGGCGGAGGTCGTCGAGAATTCCATTGAGTAGGGGCCGCATCTTTTGGATGGACTCGTTCGAAACATTGTCTTCTTCCAAAAGACGATGCATCATGGACAACCTCTGTCCAATAACGTCGTGCACGCGAGATCTCATGCGCAGCATTGCCTGAGTCTCAGCAACCGTATTGAGCGCATATATCGATTTGGCTATGTCAGTTCCTGCTTTATTAAGCTTTTTGTTGGCTGCTTTTATTTTCTTTGCGAGCTGTGCCTCTTCCGTAATGTCATAGGCAATTACGCGTAAACACTTGATGTGGCGTAGTGTGGTTTCGTCTAAAACGAACAGACCATATGTACCGTCCGGGAGCTCGATGCTTACGTTTTTTGATGGCAGGTCAACGGGGTTTTCCTGCAATGGGGTGCCATTGGCAAGGAGAATCTTCTTCACCTCATTTGCATCTGACAGGTCAGTGGGTAATTCAAGCTTATTGAGGTAATAGCGCATACTGTCATTGAGAAGCAGCACGTTACCATGCATATCCGCGCACAGAATTCCTTCCGGAAACTTCTTAATCAATTCCACAATTGAAAGCTGTGTCATATGGGTTTTGGTGTAGTTGATATCGTGTACGAACATGTTTACGTCTCTGCAGAGGAAGTAAATTGCGTCGATGATTATTATCGGAATTATCGGATTGGAAAGAAAAGCAACCGAAGAGGGAACAGAACAAACTAGCAAAACAAAGTCGGCAACAATTGTTGCGCTCGGCTTTTTAACGAATGCAAATATGGCATACGCCGCAATGGCGCCATTGAGCCATAAAAGCTCATGCATCTGGATAGCAAGCGACCCTATGACAAACGGATGAACTCCAAACGCTATTAAGCTAGGAAGAACTAGATGTACCACAATAAGCGCTTCATAAATTACGCGTGCACTGGCCCAACCTCGTCCCTGGCGCATTCTAAGCAAAAAGGTATGCGCAACTTGTATGACTACCAAGCAGAGGTATATAACGCCTGCAATAACAATCTCAATGTCGCCGAGCCCATAAAAGAGGTTCATCTTATTTCCCCTCTCTGTGCCGGATAGCGACAACGAGCTTCGCCGAACCCTGCGTTGCTTCAATGCGGTACATGACGTTTCGCTTGCCGAGCGAATTATCGAGGTCAGTGTGCCACTTGTTCCAGAAGTCCTTCTCTTCCGGTTCGCACTCGAGAAGAGCACGCAATTCTATGGTGTCGCTTCTGTTGTCAGACAGAAAAAGCATGATAGTGGCATTCTTGCAAGAAAACGACTTAATGATGAAGTCGTAGAGGCAGTCGTAAAAGGTGTTAATCTCGTCTGCCGAAAGCGGCGTTTTGGTTTCGACGAGCGCGGCGCAGTCAATTCCGGTTGACCGCAAATCACCCGCTGTCTCATTCAGAATGACGTTTAACCGCGCTGCGTTGAAGTCTTCATTATCGTTGCGCGAAAGAATAAGACTTCCCTTGCGCTTGCAATAACCAACAAGGATTCGCGCGAGCCCGAAAAGCCTTAAACGTTCGGCGTGGTTCTCTTCATCTGAAATGCCTTCTGCCTCGTCCAACAGCTCGCCAATTTTCTTTACCATCTCGCTGAGAGACGACTCAATCTGCGCGAGTAAATCGCGCTCGAATTCAGCCTGTCGAAGGGAAGAGTCAATATTGCGCTCACGTTTGAGGATTTCGTATTGGTGCATAAGTGCGTTGTTAATCTGTGTAAGTTCTCTGGTTGAGTTGTTCACTACGCTCTTATCTTCGACGAGCATCGCATACCCTCCAGCGATTTGCTGAAAACGTAGTGTTTTGTCAGGGGTTGAGTTGTCCGTGAAGGAAGACTCGCCGGGATGATTTGCAAGAATCTTTTGAACTTTTGCCTCGGTCTTGCTGTCGACATTGTGGCTTTTTGTGGCGTCAATTACCTTGCCTTCTTGAGAAAGAAGTTGGATATCAAGGGGAAGACCATAAAACGTATCCTTGTACCAAAGAAAAGATGGGAGAAGTCCAAAGTCAAGACACAGTTCGATGGCAATCGAAATAAAAATTACGAAGAATAAGGAGAAGTTCGTCGTGAAAAAGATTTTGACTTTCAGGATGTAGAACACAGAAAACAGTGCGCCTATTGCAAGAAGAGTAATAAGGAAAGCTATGCCTTGTCTGAGTTTTTTCTTGGATGAAAACGCAAGGATTCCAATAAAACTCAAGAACATGACGAGGATAGCAGAGGCACCAACCCAGTACAGAGGGCCGTAGTGGTAGGAAGTTCCCCAGTCTAATAAGGAGAATTCAAAAACAAATGCCAGGTGATGTATGTTGTTTGTTAAGAATAGAAGGGCAAGGGCACCGCACAATGTGTAAATTGCTGATTCCAGCTTTTTTATAGCTGGACGTTGTTCAAGAGATGAGGCGCGAAACGCCATTGACAAGCAAACTGCCGGTATGAAGAGCATAGGTGTGTAGTACAGATACCAAACGATTGATGAAGCAAACGGGGAATCTAGAGAGTATTTAACAAGTACAAGAATGAGCCAAAGGATAAGGAGACCGTCAAGTACTATGAGCTGGCGGCGGATTTTGCGATCCGAGCATCGATAATAAAGCGACGCTCCCCATACAGCCAACAGGAGAATGTAGGCTATCATCGGTCCCTTGGTCATGAAAAAATGCCTTCCTTAGTGGGAGCGATTACACCTCGCCACGTATACTGGTTTCTAATATATTACTTTTTTCGCTGAACAATCCTTCGTGTTCCAGAATGAGTTATACACAACAACCCAGCGGCTCATAGTAACGCTGGGCTGTTACTTGGTTTGTGCAGCTAGGCACCGATTACGAAAGCGCAGATTGAGAGTTTATGACGGGGCCTCTCACAAAATCGGTTACTCAAGCCATATCTGATTCCAGCCGAAATAAGTCCAGCCGTCATCGTTTTTTCTCATCAAGATGCCAAGTCTTGGATCTCTGGTGTCATCTGCCATCCAAGTGAACACGCGCATTGTCCCATCTGCATTAAAGGTGGCGCTATTTGGGTCGACGCCAAATTTAGCGTACACCTCTTCGAAGGTCATATCGGTGGACCACTCAAGGTCTTTTACTTCTGCATAGATTGATTTCAAGTCGTCCGTGGAGAGGGGTTTTTCGGTGGACATTTCGTAGGGCGTGTTAGCTTCAGCCGTTGCTGGGTTAATGCCATATTTCCAATAAAGCTCATCCATACTTGGAGTGCCGCTTAAACTGCAGCCGGCAAGGCAGAAAATCAAGGCTGTGAACACGAGTGATAGGGCGAGGGTCTTTTTCATATTGCCCTTCCTTTTGTTTTGACTGC
This sequence comes from Eggerthellaceae bacterium, assembly GCA_050945155.1. Taxonomy (GTDB): domain Bacteria; phylum Actinomycetota; class Coriobacteriia; order Coriobacteriales; family Eggerthellaceae; genus JBMNSK01. The sequence continues at coordinate 12,143 of JBMNSK010000029.1, forward strand.
AGCGCAGCCTGTCTGCAGGTGTCCGCGCAAGTATCTCATGCACATGTTCTCTTTCGTGCCCTTTATGCATATGGACTAAGACAGAAGAGGAACAAGATGCATGTGCTTACGGTGTCATTTTATCGTAATGCGCAGGTCGCGAGCGAGGAGAGAAGTTCACGCATCTGTGAATGGTCCCGCACGGCCCAATGCGCCTGAGTTGGACCCATGCCTACTTTTACAGTCCAGGCATCATCCGGCGCTGTACGGAACATATCTTCATCAGTTGTGTCATCTCCCGCGACGAGGAAAAAGCCGATATCATCACGTGAGAACCATCGGTATGCCGCCGAACCCTTGTCCACGTTTGCTGGTTTAATCTCGACTATTTTGTTTCCGAAAGCAAGCTGTAGGCCCAGGTCTCCAACAAAATCGGTGAGATTTGCGCGCAGTTCTGCCACACGGCGCTCAGCCAGCTCGCGGCTGCAAGCGCGGTAGTGCCATACAAGTGAGTAATCCTTTTCTTCGAGAAGAGATCCTGGAGTTCGGTCAACGAAACTTTGCAAGATGCCTCTAATACGCGGCATCCATGCGTTATCGAGGGGCGTAAGCATCGACCAGGTATTCGTATGGCAGTCCTTAAGCCATGCGCCATGCTCGCTGACCAGGTCGATATTAAGGTTTGAAAACCATGCATCTAGGGTCTCTTTATCACGCCCTGATAAAAGTACGACCTCGTTTTCCGGGTCGTGGGCAAGAGTTGCAAGCAGCTCAAGCAATTCGTTGTCGGGGGCTGTGGAGGTGGGGTCTGCCGCAAAGGGAACCAGCGTACCGTCGTAATCGAGCAATAGCGCGCGCTTTTTCCCTTGTGAACCAGCGCTTATAAAGGAGTCGCAAATCTGTGTCTTAAGAGTAGATCCTATGAGATGCGCGTTAGAAGCTTCTTGTGCAATGCGTACCTGATTCAGCGCGGAGAGGAACTCACTTGCCCAGCGTGCGGAAGTGTAGCGTGCAAGTCTTTTCTGCATCAGGGCATTGCGGCGTTGCTGTTCGTCTTTGGGCATAGTGAGCGCGCGATGCATCGACTCCACAAGCGAGTCGCGGTCAAACGGGTTTACAAGCAGTGCTTCACTTAATTCGCCTGCCGCACCCGCCATTTCGGAAAGAACCAGCACGCCGTCAGAACAATCATGTACGGCAAGGTATTCCTTGCACACTAAATTCATGCCGTCTCGAAGCGGAGTTACAAGCATGACATCGCTTGCCCGATAGGAAGCACAGAGCTCATCAAAGGCAAGAGAGCGGTAGTAATAGCGTACGGGATTCCAGTGCGGCTCAGCATATTTGCCATTAACGCGCCCGACGAGCTCATCAACAGAACGCTTAAGCTTGGCATAGGACGAAACGCTCTCACGCGAGGGAACAATAATGAGATTCAACTGAACGCGGCCAATCCATTCGGGATAGCGTTCCAGGAACGCATCATAGGCACGCAGGAGCTCGGGCACTCCCTTCGTATAGTCGAGGCGGCCGACAGAAAACATGGTTTTCAAGTTATTGGTTCCGCGCGAAATGATAGAAAGCTTATCTTTATCCTCGTTTGAACCAACGGCTCGTTTGCTCTGCTGTGCATACTTGTCATAGTTGATACCAAGCGAGAATACGTCGGCGCGAACAATCCTGCCGTCTTCGAGAAGCGACCCCATGTGATTGTCCATACCTAATGCACGCGCACAGCCTGAGAGGAAGTGGCGTACATAGTCGTAAGTGTGAAAGCCCACCAGATCAGCACCGAGCATGCCGGTGAGTACTTCAGCTCGTTGGGGGAGCATGCGGAATGTTTCATAGTCGGGGAAGGGAATATGCAAGAAAAAGCCAATGAGCGCGTTCGGCAGTTTCTCGCGTAGCATCTGCGGCAAAAGCAACAGGTGGTAGTCGTGTACCCAAATAATGTCGTCAGGTTCTGCAAGTGAAACAACCGCGTCACAGAATTTGCGATTGACCTGCACATATACTTCCCATGCATCAGAATCAAAGCGTGCATACTGCGGGAAGTCGTGAAAAAGCGGCCATATTACTGAATTGGCGAACTGTTCGTAAAAGCCACGCTGCTCTTCCTTGGAAAGATAGACAGGAAAGCAGCGTCGTGCCGCGAGGTCTCGGTCATATTGCTTGGCGGCTTCAGCGCCTTTTTCTGAAATGGGTAGATCCGAAGAGCCAACCCACAGACTTGTTTCTTGAGAGTGAAGTTGCCCGAGTGCCGAGGCAAGCCCGCCTGAGCTTGGAGCGAGGTGTTTTTGGCCCGCTTTGTCGGTGTTGAGGTGCACGGGCAACCTGTTTGCAACAATTATCGTGTGACGTTTCATACAGGTGTCCCCCTTCGTGCCTTTTATTCATATAGGCTGAAACAGAAAGGGGAGCAAGATACATTTACCGATTTGTCATTCTTTTGTAATGCGTAGGTTCTATAGGCGCGCAAGGTCGTTTTTCTCAAAGAGCTAGCTCTGTTTTTCAGCTTGGTGTGCCCGATATTCTCGAGTTTGTTGCTGCGAACTTGCCTACCGCATATCGTGACGGTTCCAATCGCGAAGCACGTTCAAACATGGCTCTTGCTAATTCACTCGTTGGTTACTGCTTGCTAATCCACCACTTCTTCTGGTGGATTAGCAAGCAGACCACCGCGGATAGGCTCCATGATAATTACCGGAAGATTATGAGCGTGTACGGCTTCAACGCATTTGCGTGACTGCGTGTTGCCGTTTTCCCAGTCAGCGTAATTCACTTGAAGCTGCACGAACTCCATTTCGGGATGCGCATTCAGAATTTCATCGAGAGCTTCGGCACTATCATGGTGAGAAAGCCCGATGTGTTTTACTTTGCCTTCTTCCTTTAATTCTTGTACGAAGTCCCAGATTTTAAACTTGTCGAACACGGCAGTTCGGTTGTTGCCGGTGTTATGGATAAGGTAAAAGTTGAAATATCCCGCCTGCGTTTGTTCAAGTGAAGTGTAAAACATCGTATGCGCTTCTTCGGCCGTGTTCGCTCTCATCCAAGCAGCATTCTTTGTCGCCAGATAATACGCATCGCGTGGGTAGCGTTCCACCAGTGCTTGATGGATAGCGTCCTCGGACTGTCCATAGGCACGAGTTGTATCAAAGTACTTGCGCCCTACTTGCAAGAACACATCAACCATCTTCTTTGTCTGTTCGATGTCGATAGTGCCATCGTCAAGCTTCGGTAAGCGCATAAGCCAAAACCTAATTTAGGGATGTTTTCACCTAGGTATGCCAAGTGAGTCTCATTCTTCGGGATTTGAAGTAGATATGGCGTCTCATATATCGCCTAGTTCTATGTTACTCGTATGGCGCAAGGAGCTTTATTGCCATCGTTGTTTTAGAAATAGGGGAACCATGTATTGGGGTATGCAGCTTCACTTTCGTGAGAGTACTAGAATTCTTAAATTTCCAGTTAATACTGAAATTGCTTACAGAGATCTAAGCAAAAAAAGCAGTATACGTTCCCAAAAGATAAGACCGGGCTCTTTAGGTTCTCACCCTTTAACTCCCCAACTCTTCACAGTTCCGCCTTATATCAGGCAAGCTGGCGAAGTTTATTGTAAAATTTCTGCGACAAAACGAAGTGCATTGACCTTATAAGACGCGGTGGAGGAGCACCGTTTAATTTCATGCTGATGCGCGCAACCTTTTAGTTTTAAGAGCCGCAAAAAGCGTGAAGCATACCGGTGCGCGAACCGAATAATGAAGGGACTTTCATTGACAGAAGAAAACAAAGCAAAATCGAAGCATTATCTGCTGCTAATGATGGGTGGTTCAGGCACGCGTTTCGGTGCGCCCATTCCCAAGCAATTCGTCAAGGTCGAAGGTAAACCAACGTTTAGCTATCTTGTAGAAAAGTATGCGGCTCTCGGCTTTGTCGACAAAATGATTATCGTATGCAACGGAGAGTGGGTCGACTACGCCAACGAATGGGTAAGTGGTCTGCAACTTGATAATTTAGATTTTACCGTTGTTGCTGGCGGCAGCAGCCGCTCTGAGTCGGTAAAGAATGGCCTTATTGAGGCTGCTAAAACCGCAACCGACGAAGATTTAATATTCATTCACGACACGACGCATCCCTATGTAGATGACGAACACCTCGATGAACTTGCTGCGGCAGTCAAAAAATACGGTGGCGCTACCATGGGTGCTTGCCAGTACGATACGGTCTATGGCATGAATCCAGAAACGAGCATGCTTGAACAAGTTATTCCTCGTCAGACGGTGGTTTCCGGTGCAAGTCCCGAGGCATTTAAGTTTGGGCTTATCTGGCCGCTCTATTGCAAGATGTCAACGCAGGAGCTTGAGCAATACACCTCAGCTGGTGCACTTGCTTTAGCTCATGACATACCTATGCAAATTATTCCGACAAACCTTATCAATCTGAAAATTACCTACCGTAACGATATGGATGCATTCATAAAACTCTTCCACAACTATTACTTTTAGGAGCTATCGATGAAGGGCACACAAGTCGAAGACGTCAACAAGATTGTCTACTTAGATCAGCCCGACCCTATACCGCAAGAAGGCGAAGTAGTCGTAAAGATTCACTACACCGGTGTATGTGGGTCTGACGTTCCGCGTGTTTTGAAGGGGGCTGTCCATTCCTTTCCACAGACACTTGGCCATGAGGCATCAGGTGTTGTCTATCAGGTTGGCGCTGGTGTAGACCCTAATCTTATTAGCACACGCGTTTCAGTGTTACCGCTGGTACCTTGCGGAGAATGCGACGATTGCCAAGCTGGGCATTTCAGTCTCTGTAAGCACTACAGTTTCATCGGTTCTCGTCGACCGGGGACAATGGCAGAATA
>JBMNSK010000030.1:0-16723 GCA_050945155.1 Eggerthellaceae bacterium
CTTATCGGTAGGGTGGTAGCGATGAAGCTATCACCCTCCTTTTTTATTAAGACGCAAGTAAGCTGCCTGACCAGATGTTCTGCAAGGCATGGGTGAGGAGTCCTCGTTTGGCACTAACGCGAAGACTATGTTTCTGCCTTAGACGTTGTTTTCCAAATCAAGCTGCATGAGGTAGACGTTTTCTCGCATGCGCTGAGCAGTTGCTCTCGATATACGGTCTTCATCGCATGCTATCTGAATCTGTTCGAGTTCAAGCTCAAGACCAAGACGAGCTATTTCATCGGCATCACTTATACGCCGCGTGAAGGCGGTAACAGATGGACTCGTCTTTTTCAGAGAAGCGACTATTCTTTGGTATTCCATCATAAGGTGGGTGACATTCTCTGCTGGAATCTCGCCACGCGAAATCTCTTCACTTAGTTTCGAAATGACGTGTTGAGCACTGGAAATTTGAATTTCATGCATGATGCTTGTGGTCTGGGTGGGGTCAGGTCCAGGGAGTTTTTCAGCAAAGCGACGCCAAAGTGCACGTGAGGTGGACCAGAATCTGCGCCACCAATGCCTAAAGGTTAAAAGAAGGTTATGGTCGTTTTTAAGCATCATCTCTACGTGGGCAACACGATTGAGGTATTGATAACCCTCGCGCGGATAGATGGCGCCTTGGTCAATTTGTTCGAGAACATATTCCTCTTCCCACTGCAGGGCTCTGATACGCAGGTCAACGTCATCATCTTGAGCAAAACCGCCCGTTTCTCGCATCTTCAAGATACGGTTGTTATAGGACCGGATAACAATGTTAGTAGCTCTGCGTGTTTCAGGGGTCTGCTGGGCCGAGAGCTCTTTAATGACGTTCCTTAAGATTTCAATGAAGGCATCAAGTTCGTTTTGTGGGTAACGCTCCTCATCGGTTTTGGCGGGCGCCAGGAGGGGAACGATGAAGGTTGCTTCCAACAAGGTGACAAGAATTACTCCGCAAGCCAAAAAGATGAGCAAATCGCGTTGTGGGAACAGTACGGGGTTTTCCGCAGATCCAATCCATATCGGCAACGTGAGCATGATGGAAAGCGTAATGGTACCCTTCGCACCGGCAAAAGTAATGATTGCGGCAGATTGAACATCGTCCTTATTGAGGCGGTGATCATCATCTTCTTTTTTCATTCTTCGATACTCTGAGGTCAGTGCCCAAAGAAAGCGCATACCTTGCAGTAAAACGGTGATGATAAGTATGTATCCGAGAAGTTCTAGGTTACCGATACTGACATCGTCCCAAGTGCTTTGCATGGCACGTGGTAATTGCGTTCCGAGGAGAACGAAGACGATACCATTTAAGGTAAAGGTTAAGACTTGCCAAACACTTGTCGAGACGATATTCATTCGCGAGAGCGCGGGTCTTATGTAGTTTGGAGTAATGGTATTTACGATGCCGCAGGCAACAACCGCCAAAACACCACTCACGTTAAGAGGTTCTGCAATCAGAAAGACAATGAACGGAGTAAAGACCTCAAACAAGACGTGAAACGTTGTGCTATCAAGGCCAAGGTCACGAACCTTCGCGGTGATGAAATTCACCAGGAATCCAAGAATGATGCCAAGGATAATGCCCCCACAGAAGCTAATGACAAAGCTTACAGAAGCATCCAAAAGAGAGAAGGCACCGGTCGTAACCGCTGCAACTGCAAATTGGAACGAAACCAAACCGGAGGCATCGTTGATGAGTGATTCGCCTTTCAGCACCGCTTGTTGGGAGGGCTTGATGCTTGTTTCTTGGGATAGAGCTGAGACGGCAACCGCATCGGTAGGTCCCAGTGCTGCGCCAAGTGCGAAAGCAGCCGCAAGAGGAATAGATGGAATAAGCAGGTTAGTGACGAAACCAATAATAAGGCAGGTAACAATGACCAGCCCGATGGCGTAAGAAACCATACGCCCACGGTTGTGCCAAAGGGAGGTCTTATCAGCTTCGCGCGCTTCATGGTAAAGAAGGGGAGCGATGAAAAGAACAAGGAAGAGCTCAGGATCAAGTGAGATAATAATCTGCTCACGGGCAATGAGCGCAATGGCGATTCCGAGTGCTATCTGAATGAGGGGTGAAGATACGCGTGGAACAATCTGGTCGATTATGGCAGATACCAATACGGCCGCAAGAAAAAGCAGGACAAGTTCAAGGGTTGCCACGCTTTAATCCTCCAATAAAACCACCGTTGTACCGTCAATATTTTTAACGGTAACTCCTTTTAGGTCATTCAAATAATCGCGTAAATGGGTATATCCCAAATCGCGCAGTCTAAATGATCTGAAATGATTGCGAAGGCGTTTTCCAAGCACGGCAAGTGCTATGCCGGATTCGCCTGCGTCTTCCAGAGATTTATGCAGGTATGCTTCTATTTCGCTGTTGAGCTCGTCGTTCTGACCAGGCTGCTTATTGGTTTTTTCTGCATACCCAGATTTCTTCTGACTACTAGACTCCCGGTAATTCAACTTTCTCACACGCCGCTTGACAAGATGGGAGTTTGGTTCAGATTTATATGTTTCGCGAGACGTTTCCTTCTCTTGTGTCTGAGGCTTTTCAGTCTCTGCTTCTTCAGGTTTTTCGGTTTCGTCAGAAAGGCCGTTGTTGTAATCGGCAAGTCCGACGGTGATGGAGTAGCCCTCTTTCGTGATGACAAGACTCGGAAACTCGCTTAAGAGCTTAATAAGTTGGCTGGTTCCGTAGTTGCGTACATCGAAGTCGGGGTGACGCTTTTGCAGACGAGAACCGATTTCGCCGAGACCCGTTGCTTTGTCGCGGTTCATATTGTCCGTCACAATTTCGACAACTGCCTCTTCAACCTCTTCCTTGGTAAGCATGGAAGCATTGGGACCATTCTGCGTTTTCCCACGTCTTGGTTTACGTGTCTTGGACTTATCACGCATGAGAAGCTCTAAAACAGTGAAAATATCGCAAGCTTTACGGAATGGCGTTGGTGTTTTCTTTTCGCCCATGCCAATAACCCTCAGGCCACTTTCACGAATGCGTGCAGCTAGGCGAGTAAAGTCGCTATCGCTTGAAACGATGCAAAAACAGTCGACCGAGTTGCTATAGAGGATGTCCATGGCATCGATAATCATGGCCGAATCAGTGGCGTTTTTACCTTGGGTATAGCCGAACTGCTGGATAGGGGTTATAGAGTTCTCCAGAAGTGCGTCTTTCCACTTTGCGTGAAGGGTAAGTGTCCAGTCGCCGTAAATGCGTTTAATAGTGACTGTTCCATATTTAGAAAGCTCATCCATAATGGCTTTAAAGTATTTTGCTGAGACATTGTCCGCATCGATGAGGAGCGCTATGCGTTCTTCGTTTGAGTTTCTTGATTCCAATAGACTCTCCTTGAAAGAGGGGTATACGCCTTGGTGTGATAAGCGTGGTGACCTCGTGTCTTCATACGTACCTACAGTTTACCGGATGAATTGGGTTTGCGCTGCTTACAAGAAGGCTGGCGGAAACTAAGTCATAAATTGTTTACAAGATGCTTGTCTTGAACTCAAAGAATACGTATACTTTCACTTTGCGCATTGGTGGGTATAGTTCAGTTGGCTAGAACGCCAGATTGTGGCTCTGGAGGTCGTCGGTTCGAGTCCGATTACCCACCCCAGCGCGCTTGCAATCTGAAATTTCATGTAATAAGATTGTCTGCGCTTTGCACATTGAGATAGACACTTTGGACCGTTAGCTTAGTTGGTAGAGCAGGGGACTCTTAATCCCAAGGTCCGGGGTTCGAGTCCCCGACGGTCCACCATTTAAAACTAGCAGGTCAGAGGTCTAAATGCCTCTGGCTTTTTTATTTTGAGGGCTTTCTTTTTATGCGGGGCAGTCCGTTTGGGCTGCTTTTCTGTTTTTGTGACACCTAGAGCGAATCGCTGCTGGCACTAATCGATTAACAGCGCTTTAACTTGCTAGAATTAGATGAGCTTAGTCACTAAATTGAAGGTGACAAAGCATCACATCATCTTTTCCGAGTGACGCAAAGTAGACCGTGTTGTCATCGGCAAACCATCCAGTAGTTCCGCGCGTTGATCCTTCCCAAGAACCCTGTACATCACTGCATTCGCAGTCCGATGAGGAAACATGAGCTACAAAGAACCCTCCGTCGGAACAGGGATAGACTAAATCGGTGTGGTCCTCGCGGTCTTGTACCGCAGGTGACGCCTCACGTAAAAGGCTTCCGACTCCATCTACACGTTTTACGAGATCCCCGTTCTCGTTGATAAGAAGAATATGCCCTGAACCGTCAGGATCTTGGAAGCAGACGACGAAGACCTGAGCCGCCGGAGCCCACGTGACATTGTAGGAGTAATACTGGACTCCGGTGTCATCAAGCTTATGAGGCTTGGTATAGTCGGTCACTTCTCCGTCTAGGTTCTGGAATTCACCGGTTTCTGGATCAAGAATGGCCATACACAAGTCGACGCCTTCTTTATCTTCGTCATAACGTTGCCAGACAAGAAGATTTCGTGTATCGGATGAAGCAATGAGTGGCCAGTAATCTCGTGTTTCATCGCCAACTGCAACTTCAATTTCTTTTTCTTTATTACCATCGGCATCGAAAACACTTGCATATACGTCATCGCCAGTTCCCAAGTAATCATATCCGCCATCATCAATCCAGCCTTCTGACCAGAACACGACGTTTTTCTTGTTGGTCGCAGATACATGGCCTGAGTGACCACCGAGCGCTATGGTGAGGGGCTTATTAAAGGCTTTCGAGCCATCCGAATTGAGAATCATCATGCGTTGAGCCACTTCAAAGTCTTGGGTGTTATATCCGTCTTCCCAGGTAAGTACCGTCTTCCCATCTGCTCCAAGGCAGGCAGAAACAGGTTCTTGTGCTTCATCTTCAGAGATAACTTTCGTGGCGTTTGCAAGGCCATCTTCTGGATCTGAGCTTAGATTTGCTGCATAGATGTCATGGGTCCAGTTACCCTCAGAGTCAACACCCTCTTCGTATGCCTGGGAATAGTACAGAATCGTGCTATCGTTGGCTGAGTCCTTGACCACGGAAATACCATGCGCATTTTCCCGGATATCATCTGTATCATTGGTTTCATCAGCAGCACTTGCGGTTGCTTCTTCACTCGATAAGGTGCTTCCGAGGTCGGTGCTTTCGCTTTGCTGACTACAGGCGGCCAATGCGAACAATCCTGCAATAAGTACTGAGAACACTAAGGTTAAACGGATAAAGGTTGGGCGGGGGAAGTGAGGTCTTCTTTTCATGGCCATCCTGTTCTCCTCGGATAATAAGAAAGGTGCCCGTTTTCACGGACACCTTTCATGATACTAATTTCAGCCTTTAATAATAACCCGATATTATTTGATGGTCTCAGAGGCAGAAGCGGTTTCAACCTGTTCCTGCAGGCTCGGTTCGGGGTTCTTACCTGGCTTGTATTTCTTGCCACTCTTATTCCAAAGCACGTACTCGGCGGTGGCGGCAAATAGGGCGTCAGAAGAAGAATTCAGGGCAGTTTCGCAAGAGTCCTGAATAACACCGATGATAAAACCGATGCCGACGACCTGCATGGCAATATCGTTGCCGATGCCAAAAAGCGAGCAGGCAAGTGGAATCAAGAGCAGGGAACCACCAGCAACGCCGGAAGCTCCGCATGCAGATACAGCAGCTAAAACACAGAGGATAACTGCGGTTGGTAAATCAACCGAAATGCCGAGCGTGTGCGCCGCAGCCATGGTCATGACGGAAATGGTTACTGAAGCACCCGCCATATTGATGGTGGCACCTAAGGGGATGGCTACCGAATAGTTGTCCTTGTTTAAACCGAGGTCAGCACAAAGTTGCATGTTAACCGGAATGTTTGCGGCTGAGCTTCTTGTGAAGAAAGCCGTAAGTCCTGAGGTACGCAGGCATCGCCAAACCAGTGGGTAGGGGTTCTTATGGATGTTGAACCACACGATAAGTGGGTTAGTGACAAATGCAATGATGAGCATGCAGGCGACAAGCAGAAGAATAAGCTGTCCATACTCTGTAAAGATTTCAACACCATTTTCGGATACGGCTGTGTATACCAGGCCGAAGATGCCGAATGGTGCAAAGCTAATTATCCAGCGTACGAGGGTGGTAACTGCTTCAGCAATATTGGCGAAAACAGTCTTAGTTCCTTCTTTAGCAGCACGTAGTGCAATGCCTAAAAGAACCGCCCAAACAAGAATGCCAAGGTAATTTGCATTGACAAGCGAATCCACTGGATTTGCAACCATGTTCATGAGAAGCGTGGTCAGAACTTCGCCGATGCCCTGTGGTGAAGCCGCAACATCTTCTGGTGCCGCAGCAAGGGTGATATCGAGCGGGAAAAGGAAGGACGCGCTCACGGCTACGAGGGATGCGACGAGGGTGCTGATGATATAGAGCACAATGACGCGTTTCATGGCGCCCGAGCCCTTTGCATTTGCAAGTGCGCTTAAAACAAGGAAGAAAACCAGGATAGGCGCAACGGCCTTCAATGCTCCTACAAATAAGTCACCGAGCATACTGATGCCAGAAAGTCCGGCGGGCGCGAAGACGCCTACGATGGCACCAATAATAAGGCCTACAAGAATACGTTTGACCAAGCTAATCTCGTTCCACTTGGCCCAAGCTTGTCTGAGGTTCAATTTTCCTCCTCGTTGTCATGTAGTTTTGATAAAAGATGAGATTGAATTACTCCAACCCGGAAATGTTAGTACAGCAATTCCTATTTGTGTAAAGAAAATTATATTTTTTACCGGACCAGGTAAGGTTCAGGAAGTAGACGGAAGGAAATGTCTCAGAATTTGATGCTGTCTTCTTGTATTGACCTAGCACTTTACTTTTCTCTGCAGTGAAAAGCGGAACATGTCCTAGTTTGCTTGAAGCCTTGTTTTTCCTTTGCTTTCTCTGTTGCTTGCTTACTTTTTTCTTTGATTGGCTTCCTTGAGCCTAGCTTCTCTCTTTTCTCTCTTCTGTTATGATAGCGATGCTTCATTCTTGAAGCGTTCTCTGATGCCGTGCGGGTGTGGCGGAATTGGCAGACGCGCCAGATTTAGGTTCTGGTACCTTGTGTGTGAAGGTTCAAGTCCTTTCACCCGCACCACTTACTTCCTTTTCCATTCACGATTTTCTTACTCGCTTACCGATGTGCGAGTTGTTCCGTGATGTTTCCCTTGTCATGGATGATGCTTGCGTTTGAAGGGAGTGCGATATCGAGAGCGCCGTGAAAATCATAGGGGTAATCGCTTGCAGCAAGGACATAGTTATCGCGGTCTTCCGGTAGGTTGCGATACGAGGGAAGAATCGTCACATAAGAAAAGGCCTGGCGAAGTGTTCGAACCTGGGCTTTAAGCAGCGCCGAATGCCTTCCTTCAAGGGCTGAGGCAACGTTAATCATATAAATCCCATGAGGCTTGAGTATCTGCTTTATTTCAAAGTCAGCTTCAAGGCTTGCAAGTGTTTGTGCAGGTGTCTTCCCAGTAAAGGCATCATTTAATACAAGGTCATACAGGTCTGGGCAGGTTTTAAGGTACGGTCGACCCTCGGTATTGAAAATTCTTAACCTCTTGTTTTCTTTCGTCTCATACTCTTTTTCTAGTCGGTCAAGAAAGAAGTATTGACGCGCAATCTGCAGTATCTCTGCGTCGGGCTCGACGACATCAATCCGGGCATGCGGGTGGTGCGACACAAGATACTTAGGGTAGGAGAAACCTCCGCCGCCAAACATAAGAACTGTCTCGAGGTTTTTGTGCACTTCAAAGGCTCTATCAAATATACAGTGGTAACGAAAGGTTAAGTCGGTCCAATTGGCATCGAGGTAGGTGGCTGACTGTACACCTCCACCAATTTCTAGAAGTCGTTTATCTCTTCCGTCTTCGTCCCGGATTGCATAGATATGCGCCTTGCCATACGCCGTGTCTACAGAAATGACGGATGGCTTCCGAAGCAAGAACTCTTTAAGGCGCGAGATTTTCATACCTTTATTATCAACGACTTAAACATTGAATGCCAAGGTGGGTAATCTCCGCGCGTCTGCAGGAGTAAAGCTCAAGTTCTATGTACAGTTGGTAGCTTTGAGCTACCAATCTCTGTTTCTTATCCGTGAAATGCTTTTTGATTGGTCTCAACTGTGCGATAATCCTACTTCAGCGCTTAATACGTCTATACTGTTTGCGCCAGGAAACTTTTTGTTCGGGGGCATGCTGGTTATGGCGCACTTACAATAGAGCGTTAACAATAAGAGAAGTGAAAAACGGAGGAAATTAGTGAAAACGACAGTAGAAAGTCTTAAGGACAACCAAGCGAAGGTTCTTGTAACGATTGATGCCGCTGACGTTGATGCCCGTATTAAAAAGGCATACCGCGAGTTTGCTCAGAAGTATAACTTCCCGGGTTTTCGTCGGGGTCGCGCTCCTCGTCCTGTGATTGACAATGCTTTAGGTGCCGACTATGTTCGCGCGCACGTTACTGAAGATTTGGTTGATGAAACCTACCCCTTAGCTGTCGATGAAGCTAACCTCTATACCATCGGTCAACCGAAGATGCCGGACGATATGGACATCGTTCATAACGGCGAAGATTACAGCTATACCTTCGAAGTTGACGTAAAACCGGAACTTGAGCTTTCCAACTATGATCCGGTATCTATCGAAATGCCTCCTGAGGGAGCAAGCGAAGAAGAAATCGACGAGCAACTTGAGGGTCTGCGTGAGCACTATTTCACCCTTGAGGATGCTGCTGCAAACGCAAAAATTAACGAAGGCGGTTTCGCCGACATCAAGATTGCCGCTACCGATGACAAGGGTGAAACCATTGATGCGCTCACTGCAGATTCTCGTGAGTATGGTTTAGGTCTGGGTCTGTTCCCAAAGTCATTTGATGATGAGCTTGTCGGCTTGAAGAAGGGTGACAAGAAGACCTTTAGCATTGATGTTCCTGCTCAGCCAACGGCTTTGACCGCATCGCTTATGGGTAAGACCTCCAAGATTAACTTTGATTTGGAAATTCTCCGCGTAAAGAAGAAGGTTCTTCCCGAGATTACGGATGAGTGGACCAAGGACACTATCGGATTCGATACCGTTGAGAAATTGCGCACTCAGATTGCAGAGTCCATCACTGAAGAAAAGGACCGCCAATTCCCCGGAATTAAAGAGACGCGCTGCTTAAACGAGCTTGCAGATCGACTCCAGGGCGACGTTCCTGAGTCCATGTGCGAGGACGCAGAGCGTAATTTGCTTACCGACTTTTTCAACCAACTGCAAAGCCAAGGTGCATCTTTTGATATGTATCTTGCGCAGCAGGGTATTAGCGCTGACCAGTTCAGCGAGGACGTAAAAAAGCAGGCGCTTGATATGACCAAGCAGGATTTGGCTTTGGATGCTTGGGCTAAGCATACAGGCATTGAAGTAAGCGACGAAGACGTCCACAAAGAATTTGTTGACAGCGGTGTTGAGAATCCGGAGAAGCTCGAGGACGAGTGGCGCGGTGAGGGTAGGCTCCACCTGGTACGTCAGGGCATTAAGAGGGCTCGTGCTGCCAAGGAAGTTATGGATTCTGCCAAGGTAAGCATTGAAAAGCCAAAGGCTAAGAAGAAGGCTTCTACGAAGTCCTCATCTAAGTCCACAAAATCTGCTTCGACAAAGAAGGCTGGAGATAAAAAAGAAAAGAAGGAAGACTAAAAAGACGGTCGCGTTATAGACATCTTGGGTGTGGAGGAAAGATGCTCGCCTTTGTCCGTCCGGTAACGGATAAAAAATAAGCTTGTATCGCTCGGAACCGTCAAACAGAATTACCCTGAAATTGAAACATAACGACGAAAGCGAGGCTGAATACATGAGTACTGATCCGCATTCTGCACTGATACCTTATGTCATCGAGCAGTCACCACGAGGTGAGCGTAGCTACGACATTTATTCTCGGTTGTTGAATGACCGCATCATCTTCTTGGGCGAGACCATCGATGACCAGGTTGCTAATTCTGTGGTAGCTCAAATGCTGCATTTGGAAAGCGCAGACCCTGATAAGGACATTTCGCTCTATATTAATTCTCCAGGTGGTTCGGTTACTGCCGGTATGGCCATCTTGGATACGATGAACTTTATTAAATGCGACGTTTCGACCATCTGCTTGGGCGCTTGCGCTTCAATGGCAGCGGTTCTGCTTTCAGCAGGAGCGAAGGGAAAGCGTTTGGCTCTTCCAAACTCCATGATTCTGATTCACCAGCCTTCAGGCGGTGCCCAGGGTCAGCAGACCGAAATTGCTATTGTGGCTGACTTTATGCTCAAGACGCGCAATCGCCTCAATAAAATTCTGGCTGACAACACTGGTCAGACTTTGGAGAAAATTCAGGCCGATACCGAGCGCGATAACTATATGACCGCTGAAGATGCTTTGGAGTATGGTTTGGTAGACAAGATTGCCACCATGCGTGCTATTGCTTCTGAGGCAAACGATTAGAAGAGTTTCTCATGTCTGGTGACGATATCCACGAGGATTTTACGACCCACGGTGAAATCGAATGTGCTTTCTGCGGCAAGCATCCTGATGAGGTCGCGGCCATGGTCGCCGGACCGAACGGGATTTATATCTGCGATGAGTGTATATCGGTATGTGCCGATGCCATGATGCGCGATCTCGGCATTAGCCTTCCTATACACGAAGAATTGCCGGATTATGAAAACCATAAGGCGGCAACGCCCGAAGAGATTCTGAGAGATTTACCGACGCCCCATAAGCTCTATAAGGAGCTTTCTGACTACGTTGTGGGTCAGGAAGAAGCAAAACGTGCTCTCTCGGTTGCGGTCTATAACCACTACAAGCGAATAAGTCTTGGCCAGGACACGCAGGACGATGATGTCGAACTTGCAAAGAGCAACATCATGCTTTTAGGTCCAACGGGTTCTGGCAAGACCCTGCTTGCGCAGACGCTTGCTCGCACGCTCAATGTTCCTTTTGCCATTGCTGATGCAACGACGCTTACTGAAGCGGGCTATGTGGGTGAGGATGTCGAAAATATTCTCTTGAAGCTTATTACGGCTGCAGATTTCGACATACCGCGCGCTGAGATTGGCATTGTCTATATCGACGAGATTGACAAGATTGCACGCAAGGCTGAAAACCTCTCCATCACGCGTGATGTTTCTGGAGAAGGCGTTCAACAGGCGCTGCTTAAGATTGTCGAGGGTACCGAGGCAAGCGTTCCCCCTCAAGGTGGGCGCAAGCATCCTCAGCAGGAGCTTATTCACATCGACACGACGAATATTCTTTTCATCCTCGGCGGTGCGTTTGTGGGACTTTCGGACATCATCGCTGAGCGTGTCGGCAAAAGCGGACTTGGCTTTAATGTTGAGCTGCCGAAAAACAAAAAGCACGCGGAGGCAGAACTGCTTGCACAGGTACTGCCCGAAGACCTCCATAAATTCGGCATGATTCCCGAGTTCGTTGGACGTATTCCTGTTGTGACTGCACTCAATGAACTTACCGAAGAAGATTTGGTACGTATTTTGACTGAGCCGAAGAGCGCGCTCGTCAAGCAGTATACGAAAATGTTTGACTTCGAGCACTGCGAGCTTACCTTTACTGACGAGGCTTTACGCGCCATCGCACACGAGGCGGTTGAGCACGGAACGGGGGCTCGAGGCTTACGTTCTATTTGTGAGCGTGTACTTACGAGGGTCATGTATGACTTACCTGAAGAACAGGGCAAGACATCCGTGACCGTGCATGCAAGCGATATCACGGGAGAGACAGAGCCTCAGATAGTTTCTCAAAAAGAAGAGAAGAAAAAAGATTCTCAGAGCGCA
This sequence comes from Eggerthellaceae bacterium, assembly GCA_050945155.1. Classification (GTDB taxonomy): domain Bacteria; phylum Actinomycetota; class Coriobacteriia; order Coriobacteriales; family Eggerthellaceae; genus JBMNSK01. Next base: position 11,792 of record JBMNSK010000030.1, read on the forward strand.
AAGAATAAAAAAGATGATGCTTCTGACGGAAAGCACGGGAAGTTACAGAGCGCATAAAAGGAAAGGGTAGTAGACGACATGGCAAAAGACGGTGAGTCACAGGTCGAATCGGTAAAGAAGGTCGACTTCGACTTTTCTGCTCACGAGCGTCCGTATTTCGACGCATGGAATAAAGCAGGCTATTTCCAAAGAGGCGAGGGTAAGGGAGAGTTCAAAGATGATCCCTACACCATAGTTATTCCGCCTCCAAATATCACTGGCATGCTTCATATGGGACATGCGTTAAACGATACGATTCAAGATGCCTGTATTCGTCGTGCCCGCATGCAGGGCCATCCCACGAGGTGGGTTTTAGGCACCGACCATGCTGGTATTGCTACGCAGACTCGTGTTGATAAACACCTAGCTGAACAAGGCATTTCGCGTTTAGAAATTGGGCGAGAGAAATTCGTTGAAGCCTGCTATGACTGGTATAAGGAATACGGCGCCACCATCGTGAACCAAATCAAGAGCATCGGTTGCTCTTGTGATTATTCGGATGAGCATTTTACGCTCGAGCCGGCCTATGTTAAGGCTGTTCGTCGTTTGTTCACTGATTGGTACCATGACGATTTAATCTATCGCGGTAAGCGCATTGTTAATTGGTGTCCTCACTGCACGACTGCTATCGCTGATGACGAAGCGGAGTACGTAGAAGAGACGGGACATCTGTGGTATCTCCGTTACCCGCTAACCGAACCGGTAGACGGTAAGGACTATCTGGTTATTGCGACGACGCGTCCTGAAACGATGCTGGGCGATACGGGTGTTGCCGTCAATCCAAAAGACGAGCGCTTTGCAAACCTTATTGGTAAAACTGTCGACCTGCCACTTGTAAATCGTCAAATTCCAATATTTGCGGACTGGCATGTCGATATGGAATTTGGTACAGGCTGCGTTAAAGTCACTCCTTCCCATGACCCCAACGACTGGGCTATGGGTGAAGCAGCTGGGCTTGACCGCATTAATATCTTTGACGAAACCGCTCACATCGTCGATGGCTTCGGCGAATTTAGCGGTATGGACCGCGATGAAGCTCGTGAAGCTGTGGTGCGTGCCTTTGATGATTTGGGTCTTCTAGACCATGTTGAAGAGCACGAACACTCAGTTATGACCTGCTACCGCTGCCATACCAAGCTTGAACCATGGGAGTCTGAACAGTGGTTTGTTGCTGTTGACGGACTTAAAGCAGATGCCGCCCGCGTTGTAGAAGATGGGTCGATTCAGTTCCATCCTGACCGGTGGAAGCAGGTCTATCTCGACTGGCTGGCAAACCTTAAGGACTGGTGCATTTCTCGCCAACTTTGGTGGGGACACCGTATCCCGGTTTACTACTGCGATGAATGCGGGTGGGAAGACGCAAGTGTTGAAGATATTAAGGTGTGCCCGAAATGTGGCGCCCCGGTGCGTCAGGATGAGGATGTACTTGATACCTGGTTCTCATCGCAGCTTTGGCCCTTTGCAACGATGGGTTGGGCTGAAGAGGGCATGGATGCCCCTGAGATGCGTAACTATCCGACGCAGGTTCTTTCTACTGCCCGCGACATCATGGGGCTTTGGGTTGCTCGCATGGTTATGGCGTCGATGTATTGCACAAAAGAGATTCCTTTTGAGCATGTCATCATTCATCCAACCGTTATGGCCGCAGATGGCAAACCTATGAGCAAGTCACGCGGCAACGGCGTTGACCCACTGCGCCTCATTAAAGACTACGGTTCAGACGGTATGCGCTTTGGTCTCCTTATGCAGGTGACGGGCGCCCAGGACATGCGCTTTAACGAGGCAAAACTCGAAAGCAGTCGAAACTTCGCAAATAAGGTACGTAATGCTGCCCGATTTGTGAACTTGAATTTGGATGGATATACACCTGGCGACCCTGACCCGCGTACACCGGCGGATCGTTGGATTTTTAGTCGCTTGGCACGCCTGGTTGAAAACGTCGATAGGCTCTTTGATAACTATGAATTCGGTGAAGCAACCAGAGAGCTCAACGCATTTTTCTGGAATGAGTTCTGTGACTGGTACATTGAATTTTCCAAGAGTCGTTTGAATAACAAAGAAGATGCAGGGGACAGGCTTGCCTGCCAGCGCAACCTTATCTTTGTTTTGGGTGAGGCCATTAAACTTCTGCATCCATTTATGCCTTTCGTTACGGAAGAGATTTACCAAGAACTGCCCTTCGATAAATCGGAATATCCCTATTTAATTGGTGCCGATTGGCCGAAGGCAGAGACCTTGGCAAAGTACCGTGATCCTGATGCCGAACGCGCTATTGAAGTTGTTTGCGAAACGGTTCAAGCAGTGCGCAGCATCCGTTCGCGCTACAGCATTTCTCCTCGTAAGGGCCTTGATGTGGTCGTTAAGGCACAGAAGCGCGACCTTGAATTCTTGGAGAAGGAGCGCGGTTTGGTTGAGAACATGGCCAATACCGCTTCGTTGCTCATGGCTACTGATGCGCAGAAACCCGCCGAATCGAGTGTCGTGTTAGCCGGTGGTCTTGAGATTTTTGTTGGGCTGTCCGGCTTGGTTGACTTTGATGCTGAGCGTGAGCGCTTAACGAAGTCTCTGAAAAAACTTGAGAGCGACGCCGAGAAGGTAGAGCGGAAACTTTCGAATCCAGGATTCTTAGCGAAGGCTGCTGAGGAAATTATCGAAAAAGACCGCAGTCGCCTTGCAGAGGATAAAGAAAAAATTAAGCGTATTGAGGAACAGCTGAAGGAACTGGCGTGAGTGAATTATTATCAGAGCTCTGGCTCCCTCAGATACAGGTGATGTTCATCATCATTCTGATACTGCTCATAATCCTCTATATTTTGTCGATTATCTGGGTAGTAAGAGATGCTTACGCACGCGATACGAATTGGCGTAAGTGGGGTCTGATTGCGCTTATTCCCTTTGCAGGAGTAATTGCTTACTGCCTGCTTCGTCCGCCACTTCTTAAAATTGACCGTGACGAGCAGGAGCTAGAGGTAGCACTCAAACAGCGCGAGCTCATGAAATACGGCGAATGCGCCCAGTGCGGCTATCCGGTTGAAGAGGACTACCTCTTCTGTCCAAGCTGTCATGCGCAGTTGAAGAATTCGTGTCCTGTCTGTCATCGCGCACTTGATTTGACGTGGGATATTTGCCCATACTGTGGACAGCCGATTCATAATGCTCATAAGCCGACTACTCCTCCGACACGAACATACGGAGCAGAGCATGTTCAAGGCGATGATGACTCTCTAGAAAAGGCAAGTGTTAAACGAAAGAAGACACTTTCAGAATGAGGCTATAGGCGGGCTTTTCTAGAACTAGAAGAGCCCGTTTTAGTGAAGTATTGGTGCAGGTGCTTTGTGTGCACCCGGCGCGGAAAGGAATGTTCATGAAAGTAGTATTACCCGATGGTTCTTCAAGAGAACTCAAAGACGGAGCGCGTGTTGCAGATCTTGCAGCTGACATCGGTGCTGGCTTAGCTCGAGCCGCAATCGCTGGCACAGTAAATGATAAGCTGGTAGACCTCGGCTACACTCTGAGTGAAGGCGATAGGGTTACTATAGTTACCAAAAAATCTCCCGAGGCACTCGATTTAATGAGGCACTCGTGCGCCCATGTTATGGCTGCTGCTTTACAGGAGCTCTACGGTAAGGTTGAGTTTGGTATTGGTCCAGCCATTGAGGATGGCTTTTACTATGACATCAAGATGGACCATACGCTTAACCCCGATGATTTCGATGCTATTGAAGAGAAGATGGCAGAAATCGTAAAGGAAGCACGGCCTTTTGTCCGTCGCGTTGTAGACCGCGATGAGGCAAAGAATATATTTGCTGACCAGCCACTTAAGCTGGAGCTTATTGATGAAATGCCAGCCGATGCGGTAATTACCACCTATTCCATTGGCAGCTTTACCGACCTGTGCCGTGGACCGCATCTTCCCGACACCTCCTATGTGGGAGTTTTCAAGCTCATGAAGCTTGCCGGTGCCTATTGGCGTGGTGACTCTGACCGCGAGATGCTTACGCGTATCTACGGTACGGCGTTCTTCTCAAAGAAAGAGCTTGAGGAATACCTGCACAACAGGGAAGAGGCCGAGAAGCGCGACCACCGCAAACTGGGTCGTGAGCTTGAAATCTATGTGATGGATCCGCTCGCCGGCGTTGGTTTGCCGCTCTATCTTCCAAATGGTGCACGCATTATTCGCACGATGGAGGAGTGGCTGCGCAAGGACTTGTACCGCCGTGGCTATGAAGAGGTTATTACGCCTCATATCTACAATGCTGATGTGTGGAAGACGTCTGGTCACTATGACTTCTACCACGACAATATGTACTTCTTCAATATTAATGAAGGTTCGGAAGACAACCCGCATCCCGTTGAGTATGGCGTAAAACCCATGAACTGCCCGGGACACGTTATGCTCTACCGCAGCAAGGTTCGTTCCTATCGTGACCTGCCTCTGCGCTTCTTCGAATTCGGTACGGTATATCGTCATGAGATGAGCGGTGTTGTCCATGGTCTGATGCGCGCTCGCGGGTTTACCCAGGATGATGCGCACGTATTTTGTCGCGAGGACCAGGTAGTTGATGAGACTATCGCCATTCTGGACATTGTTGACTTCATCATGGGAACCTTCGGCTTTGATTACACGGCTGAGATTTCAACGCGTCCCGAGAAATCTATTGGTACCGATGAGATGTGGGACCACGCAACGAATGCGCTGAAGGAAGCCTGCGCCCGCCATAACCTTGAATATGAGATTAATGAAGGCGATGGAGCCTTCTATGGCCCAAAGATTGACATTAAGGTAAAGGATGCCATTGGTCGTACCTGGCAGTGCTCAACCGTTCAGGTTGACTTCAACCTTCCTGAGCGTTTTGATTTGCGCTACCGCACCGACAACAATACCGAAGAGCG
>JBMNSK010000031.1:0-16188 GCA_050945155.1 Eggerthellaceae bacterium
ATTCTGAACAGGTGTTTCCCTCTGTCGCCAAACGTCCACGCACGCCTCCGGCACACTCCTAAAGCGGGTGTCGGCCGTTCGAATCGGCCCGGGGGCACCAGATATCACAGCAGGCCAGAGATAGATTTTCTCTGGCCTGCTTTTGGTTTTGGAGACGCCGATTTTGGGTCCGTCCCGAATTCGTCCCGAATTTGTTTGCGGTGAGTGCTGCAAGGATGGCCTCGGAGCCCGACGAATACCCGACTTTGCACAACTTTGCGAAACGTAGCACGCTCGCGGGACTCCTTACCTCAGCAAGCCAGTGACGATGGTGACGATAGTGACGGTCTTTTCGATATAGAGGCTCTTATCGTCACTGGGAAAGCCTGTCGTCACCAAGGTCGCCGCTGCTTTCACGCCGTTCCCTATCGAATTCATCACCCAACGGAAAGGGGTCTGCGAATCCTAGGGGCGCGGGGGCTCCCCCGCATCACATCGCCGAAGCGCGAGAAGGCCCAGGTCGCCGTAGTCCGCCTTGTAGGCGCTACCCGGTTCACGAGGGGTTCGGCATGCATGGGCTCAGACACATCCGCAACATCTAGTCCAACAACCCAGCCCGTACAGCTGCAGAATTTGCGGGAATAGCAAGCAGGAATCCTGTAAGCTCAACGCCAATCGAAGGTAAAGGCATGGTATATAGGATGAGAGACGGCAGCGTAATAACTCACAGATACGTATCTTCATCTAAAGACAATTCCCCTGTTGTCGAGCTGAAAGTAAAAAACGTCGCCGGGTTAAGTCCCAGAAGATACACTTTGTGAAAAGAGAGGAATGACATCATGGAATGCAGCATCAAGAGATTCACCCAGATGGAACGCGACCTGCTGAAGCGTGCAAAAGGCGCCATGCTGCTGTCAATTGACGCCGTCCTAGCGGCTCCGCCCGACAACGCGTGGAACACGGTCCGACTGCACTTCGAGGGCTTCGACATCGACGTGAACAACCGTTTGGGCGACATCGTCTTCGACGAGCTCGGGACGCTCGAGGAGTTCGGCCTCCTGTCGGTCGAGGAGTCGAGCGGGGAAGTGCTCGACATCCCCGAGGTGGGCGCCGACACGACCGTTTTCCAGATCGGCGAGGTCGTCGTAGGCGTCTCCGTCGTGAACGACATAGCCGGCATATACGGGGACGACGCCCTCGTGGCGAGGCTCGAGTACCCGCAGGCGATAGCCTTCCGCACCGACGGTGGCATAATCATGCTTGACAAAGAGGTTTGGTTCTCGGAGATGATCGTCATAAAGCGGGGCGACGACATAGAAGGCCTTCTCTATGACGAGTCCGTCAACTGGGAGGACGACCCGGAGGAAGACCCCTCGACCCATTTCGAGTTCCGGACGGAGGTAGAAGAGCTCTAGGTGCGCCGCGGATTCATCGCCGGCGGCGGCTCCGAAACGGGCCGGTGACGATGCCCGCCCCTCTATCGCGGGCATCGTCATTGTCGTCACCGTCGTCATATATGGCACTCTCCCAAAGGGACCCTTGGCCACAATTTGGCCAGAATCTCTCGAAATGGCCTGATTTTCTTGAACAACGTTGATTGATTGATAACGCTCCGAACAGGCATTACACGAAGTTTCATCAAGATGGGTGCCCTCTGGTTCACACTCCTAAAGCGGGTGTCGGCCGTTCGAATCGGCCCGGGGGCACCAGATATTGCAGCAGGTCAGGGGATGTTCCTCTGGCCTGTTTTTTATTGTCTCATTGCCGAAACATGCCTCTTTCCTAGGAGAGCAGGCGCTGCTTACAGCTCGAATGCGTTCCAAAACTCTGAAGAATCATTGAATAAGAGATAGAGGATACATACCTCGTCATCTCTAGAGCCTTCGAGCGCGACAGGATAAACATGTTCCATATATGACTCGAAAGTCGGTTCAATCACCTGCGGGTCGGAATCATCGTAGAAAAAACTCGCAGAAGCATGTACAGGATGCGGGACGATTGGCTGCGGGTTTTCTAGCAGATATGCGTAGCTTTTTTTGGCGGGCATCTCGTCATCAAACCTACCGTTTTCAAGCAAAAATGCATCGAATTATTCGCATTTGATATCCATTACAAACAAGGAATTTCGACAAAAATATTCGGTTACTTAGCATTCACTAGGAGAAAAAAGTTCGCTTTTACATGAAATGAGATAAAAAATACAGCATTTCGCTACCAATGCCGTAATTTTTTAGCCGTTTAATGATAATAGAGCGCCATTTCATAAAAATCTGATGGAGAAATTCTGTATACTACCGCTGGGGAGAAAAATGTCACCGATTGGTGATATTTTTTCTTGACGTTTGAAATGATAGCGCTAGACTACCATTCAACATTTTTATATCGTTCTACACAACTTAATGGGCTAAGCATGATGGGGTCATGCTTGGGTACAGGGGGTCAAGATGAAAAAGATTCTTGCTTTTTGTGCTGCCGTGTGCCTTGTTCTTGGCATTGCGGCAATCCCTGCTGGTGCAGAGCCTACTGGAACGGTGAGTTACACCTCTGCTTGGAAGGACAGTGGAACAATCACCATTACAGTAGACGCGACAACCGCGGGAACGGCTTATTATCAAGTTCTGGATGAAACAGACGCAACTCCAAGCGCCGACGATATCGTCTTTGCGCATAAGACGATTAGCGTAAGTCCTGGTTCCACTGCTACAAAAGATGTTTCAGTAGCAAACACTACGGCGAAGAAAATTTGTATCGTCTACGAGGATAGTGACGGGCGCTATGACACGGCCGTTATGCATCTTTCAGCATTCAATAAGAATGTTTCAGACAGCGCAAATGTATCTCCCGCTGGTGCGGTTTCCTTCCAACTGGCAAGAACCAGTGATTCGACAGCGAGCATGAAGGTGAACTCGAACGTAAGCGGTACCGTGCACTATATTGTGCAGTCCGCCAGTGCAGCAGCTCCTTCACAGTCTACGGTATTGGCTAGCAGTAATACGGTAAGCGTCACCGCTGGCAGCGCTGCAACGGCTACCGTTAACGTTGACTCTTCTGATCAAAAGATTTATCTCGCTTTCGATGACGGTACTTCTAATAATTACGGACTTTCTTCTGCAGACATTCCTGCATATGCCTCTGGAACGGTAAACGTTGAGGCTGGTTGGAATGATGCAACTTCCCTTTATCTGTCGGTGACCCCAAGCGCAACCGGCACCATGTATTACAAGATTCTTGAAGATGGCGCTGCTGCTCCAACTCAATCAGAGGTAATGTCAAGCGGCTCCGCCCTGAATTGCGATACCGCTAATGTAGCAACTACCACGGATGTTGACGGTGTAACGAGCACCGCAAAAGACATCTACATGGTCTATGTTGATGACAATGGCAATTTGTATGAAATGAAGAAGGTAGACCTGGGCGCCCCAGCAAGCTATGCCGCAATGGTTGATCCTTCTAGTCTTTACTTTGGATCTAAACCCTCTGGTTATACCACCCCCCCCAAATGCAATTAACGTAACCATTACCAATACGGGCGTTAATCCTATTACCTTTACCGCAGACACCTCTTCAATGTCTCACTTCAATGTAGATGGCTTGGGAAGTGGCCTGCGTATTGAATCTGGCCAGAGCGCAACTATTAGCGTTCAGCCTAAGACGGGCCTTGCTAAAGGCGAATACAACGAATCATTTACGCTCAATGCGAAAAATGATTCAGGTAATGATGTTCCATTCTCTACTCCGCTTACCGTAAGCGCTTCCTTCTCGGTAGTTGATCCAGGCTCCGGTTCGGGAGAGTATTACTACAAGTACATGGATACTTATCCGCTGAAGGTCTACAAGACCGCCGATAACTCAATCGATACGCCTGCTGCTTACTGCATTAACCGCAGCATTGCGATTGCGAACAACGCCACTACAAGCAGTGGTGACTATGTGTACTTCGATAAAATTAGCAGCGCTAACGCAAACGACGTATATAGCTATGCTGGTGACGGCAACAGCTTCTACAAACTGACCGACGGTTCGACCACCCGCGTTGAGCGTACAGCAGACGATGTGTACAAGCATGTTGAGTGGGTTTTGCTCAATGGCTACAACATCAACGGAAGCAGCTTACAGGGCAGCCTGTCAGACTATAACTTCTCTCTGGTTACTCAGGCAGCCATCTGGCACTTTACCGACCCTGGCTATCGTGCTTCCAACGGTGCGTACTACAACTACACGCTTGCTCAGCACATTGACCATATGCAGTATTCCGGATATTGGAATAGGCTGCGCTACTATTACCCCGCAACTGCAAATCGTATGCAGGAGGTTTACAACAAGCTGATTGATGAAGACGGAACCGACTTGGTTAAGCCTTCCGCAACCACTACTGCTACAGTCAATCTGTATCACAACAACACGTCGACCACGGCAAATCACTCCCGTTGGCAGAACTTGATTTCTGCGACCATGCAGCAGACTGTTCCTGTAAATCTTATGGTTAAAAAGAGCTGGCAGGGAGATAGTGGCCATGTAGCTGGCCGTCCAACCACTGATCAGTTCAAGAGCTGGATTCATCTCTTCGCCGACGGCAAGGATGTAACGAGTCAGTACACCGATAATCTCGAAGTGACTGACAATGGCGACAACACCTTTACCGTGTCCTACACCGGATTGCCGAGCACCATCAATGGAAAGCCGACTACGTATTACGTCGCTGAGGCTATTCCTGATGAATACAACTACTACAACACAACAAATCCTGTAGCGTCAGATCAAGGCACCATTTTTAACACCTATTTTGAGACGCATACGTCTGTAAGCTTTGCGAAGGTTTGGAATGACGACAACAACTCCGCTGAAACAAGGCCTTCTACTGACGACTTCAAGAGTTGGATAACCCTTCAGCGCAGTACCGATGGTACGAACTACACCGATGTAGACATCTCTACCATCTCTGGAGCAACGCTGACCGTTGAGGATATGGGCAACAACGTATTCTCAGTTCTGTACTCCGGTTTGCCTGCAGTAGACGAGTCGAACAACCCATACACCTATAAGGTTGTAGAAAATATTCCAAGCAATGCTGGCTACGAAATCCAGGGTTCTTCTGAGGTGACTAACGGCGGCGCATTGAGAAACAACCTCGTTAAAACAGTCCTTACCAGTACGAAGGCTTGGAACGATAACGACAACCAGTGGGGCAACCGCCCAAGTGCTGACCAGTTCAAGACCTGGGTTCGTCTCTATGCAAATGGCAATGATGTTACGGACCAGTATGCTAACAACTTGACGGTTACCGATAATACGAGTTCCGGTGAGAATACCTATACGATTTCCTATACGGACCTTCAGGTAAAGGATGCTTCAGGAAACACCATCACCTATACGATTGGCGAAGAAATTCCTGACGAGTATAAGTACGCTTATACCGGTGGTGGCAGCCTGGGTGGTCGTTTGGTCAACACCGGCCATGAGATTACTGACGTAGAGATGACGAAGACTTGGGACGACAGCAACAACGCTGGAAACCAGCGTCCGACTGCTGACCAGTTCAAGAGCTGGATTCATATCTATGCAGGCGATACGGATGTTACTTCCACGTATGCTGACCGCTTAACCGTAACGGATAACGGCGACAATACCTATAGCGTGAAGTACTCTGGCCTGCCCGCAAAGGATAGTTCCGATAACACGATTACCTACACCTTAAAAGAGGTTATCCCGAACGGCACCAACTACGTTGCAAGCGAAAGCGGCGCCATTGCCAACGGCGGAAGCCTTACAAACACCTCGGTTACCTCGGTGTTTATTACGAAGAAGTGGGACGACAGCAACAATGCTGATGGCCTGCGTCCAACCGCCGACCAGTATAAGAGCTGGATTAAGCTCACCTGTGACGGTAATGATGTAACGAGCCAGTTTGCCAACAATATGACGGTGACGAACAATGGCAACAACACCTATACCGTTAGGTACAACAACCTGCCTCGCTATAACACCTCGGGAACAGCAGCTGTCTATAGGATTCAAGAAGAACTACCTGCTGACTCTGGTTATACGGCAAGCAGCACCGATGCCTTAGCGACGGGTTCGACTTTGGTCAACAGCCATACTGCACAAAAGACTTCGCTCGTTGTTCATAAGGAATGGGCTAAGGGTGCCAAGGGTGAAAAGGCAGTTGTTGAGCTTACCGCTAACGGCGAAAAGACTGGCAAGACCTTAGAGCTCGTTGAGAGTGAGAATTGGACCGGTACTTTCACCGAATTAGAGAAGTATGACAGCAACGGAAACGAAATTACCTACAGCGTTGTTGAAAATACCTCTGATTGGGACTACACCGTTACCAAGAACGCCGATGGTTCTATAACGATTACGAACTATCCGAAGGGCGAAAAGCAATCCTCTATGCCGCAAACGGGAGACATGACTCCACTTGCTCTACTCCTGGGTATTGGAGCTTTGGCAGGCTTGACGGGCGGCTCCATTGCCTTGAAGCGTCGTCGCTCTAATAACTAAGGTATGCGCAAATACATACCTAAGAAATTAGGCTAGTACAAGCCGAAATCAATAACGAAACGCCCCCGGGCTGAAGCGTGAACCGCAGAAGCTCGGGGGCATTTTTTTGCCAGACAAAATAACCCCTGAAGGCGCGCTGCGGTATCATGTATCCCATGAGAAGAAAGGTAAATGTCGTGTCTGAACCCCAGGCTGAAATGCAACGCGAACCTCTGACAAAAGACTTATTGGACGAGATTGTCAGCTCACCATCTGCCGAAGTCGTTGCAGACAAGGTCTATACGCTTCAGGACTTATCGTCCTACCTCGAAGAACTTCTTAAGGTGCATGGTGTGCGCCGTATCGATGCCATACACAATGCAAATCTCAACGAGACCTTCGGATATCAAATCTTTAAGGGTCAACGCAATGCATCACGCGACAAAGTTTTACAACTTGCGCTCGGAATCGGTTGCACGCTTCAGGAAACCCAGCACCTTCTTATCTACGCAAACGGGGGTGCGTTGTACGCGAAGAACCGCAGAGACGCCATCATCATTTATGGAATAACGCACCATCTCTCGCTACAAGCGGTGGAAGAAGATTTATATCGTTTCGGCGAGGACACGCTTTCAAACGACGGCATATAGGTCCTGTATGGCTAACAAGGCATAAGCAAGAAGCGCGCCATGGATACCAAAGAATCTCTGAACAATAGGTCTTACGAACCCGTCGGGCAAGCCAGTCATGAAAACGATCTTGCGTATGAGCTTGCGCAGGTTGCGCGCGGGGCAGCCTACCACACTGAGCGTCTTTTAAAAGAAGGCGAACAGAGCCGCACCGAACTCGTACGAAATGAAAATGGCGACCGCTTTATTCGGAAATATTTCGCCGATGATGCTGGATTCGGCAACCAGTATGAGGCGCTACAGAATCTTGAATGGCCAGGAATTCCTCATATTGTTGATGCTTATCATGCAGGTGGGCACTACGTTGTCGTCTCGGAATATATTGAAGGGCAAACGCTACTCGAATATGTGCAAGCCCACGGACCATGCGATGAGGTTTTCGCGCTGGGTGTATTACAGAGTCTTACACGAACACTTGAAATTCTCCATGGGCTTTCGCCTGCACCGCTTATCCACCGGGATATAAAGCCCTCCAATATCATTCTTTCTTCGCGTGGAGTCGTTCTTATCGATTTTGGGATTGCGCGGCGCGTGAACCCGGAAGCACTTAAGGATACGCACTGTTGGGGCACCCAGGGCTACGCCGCGCCCGAGCAATTCGGTTTTGGCCAAAGTGATGAGCGCACAGACCTTTATGCGCTTGGAATGGTTTTCTACTTTATGCTCAGCGGGAAAGATCCTGAGCCGAGCCTCCAGAAAAATCTTGATACTATGAGGCTTCCTGGTCATGCAGCAAAGATTATCCGAGTTTGTTCTGCGTTAGACGCTGAGGAGCGCCTCCCGCACGTTTCAGAGCTTAATAATTTGATGGATGAAGAATATGCCTATATACAGAAAAATCGTCCTCCATCGCCGCCTCAGGTTGAACATCTGCCACCTCAAGGTGATTTGCAGATAAACGCTTCAGAAAAGCCTAATCCGCAAAACCAAGTCGCGGTTTCAGGCACAACCGCAAGCAAGCGAAGCGCACGTAAGAAAGAACGGCAAAAGAATTTTTTGCGACGCAAAATAGATGAGAATGACTGGATGCCAAAAAGCCCTATGCTTGCCAAATTTTTTGTCGGGTGGCACTACCTTCTTGATGTATTTACCTTATGTGCATTCGTTCTAACGGCGCTTTGCTGCGTTTTGACTCCGTTCTATTACAGTGACTGGGTTTTTCGTGATATCCAATTTTTCGCGACGTTTTTCATTTTCTATCTCCCTTGGTTTATTGCACTAACCAATGCGGGAAACGTTATTAGCAAAATGCCGCCTCATCATGGCAGGTGGAGGAAAATTTTGCTTATTGCACTCATCCTTCTTTTTACAGTTTCATTGTTCTACTGGGTAATTGGCGCAACAGCTCCCTTCATCGCGGGTTAAGCTTGCCCTTCTGCCGGCAGAATCCTGTCGGCATAAAAATACGGCGCGCAGGTTTTCCCGCACGCCGTATCAACCCCTTTAAGGTCTTGTCGTTGGTGACCTATGGTTTAGTAGGACGTTACATCCTTCAGTTCGTAAGACTTTGCCGTTGCGTCACCTTCCGAAAACCCAACAGCTTCAAACTTCCACTTTTCACCGTCGCCGAGGTTACTCGTATTTGCAAAGGCCTCACCAACTTGGTTTCCATCGGAGTCCTTCAAAGCATAGGTTAATTGAATGTATTGGTATTCTTTTCCGGAGTTATTGGCAAACGTACCCGAAATTGCGTAAGAACCATAACCCTCATCCTTGAACTTCTCATTCGTAATTGAGTAGTCGCTTTGTTGCGAATCGGATGAACCAGACGAATCGGATGCGGAGCTTGATGGGCTACTTGCAACGTTCATAGAATTCGAAACTGCCATTGAGCAGCTGCCGATTCCAATTACGATAATGGCGAGTACGATAAGGATCCAGAACCAGGCCTTCTTATAGGCAGGCTTTAAGTTTTTGCCGCAGTTAGGGCAGACCTCAGAGTACTTCGGAATTGTTGCGCCGCACTTCTTGCATTGTTTGGTTGGAGCGGTGTTTTGTGGCGCTTGATTTTGGGCGTCAGCAGGCTGTGCTGCATGTTTGCCATATTGGTTTGCGCCTGTTGGTTGTTCGGCCATGGCGAACTCCTTTCATGTAGTGGTATCAACACGAATAGGGTAGTGAACCATCAGGGCAGATACATTAGCCGCGAGCTAATGCGGCAAAAGGAAAAGAAAGCTTATCCTTGGACACTAAGAGGGGCACGCATCTGCGACCAGCTGGAGTAGCGTGCCCCTCGTTTTTGTTTGCCCGGTAAGGTCTTATGAAGAGAACTCGACGGTTATCGAGAGGTCGCTTGTTACGTTTGAAACCGTAAACGATCCGCCGCTGATGCTATAGCTTCTTCCGTTAGAGTCGGTAATGGACGAAACGCTCCAACCAGGATATGTTCCGACGCTAAAGGTAACGCTTCCACCATTGCTTACCTTCTGGCTTGTGGGGCTGACATAGCCGCCACTGCCGCAGCTTACGCGTACGGTATGGTTACCGGAGCTTCCCGTACTAATGGTTACCGTTGATCCCTTGGTTGCTTTCGAGCCACCACTGGGGCTTTGGCTTTGAACCGTTCCGCTGGAGCTACCATTGATATTTACGGAGAAGCCAGCGTTCTGGAGGGTAGACTGAGCGTCAGATACACTCATGCCAACTACGTTTGGAACGCTTGCCTTATCGGAGCCCTTAGATAGCGAAACTGTGACTTCAGTATTCAAATCAACACTTTCGCCAGCTGAAGGATTCTGGCTTGAAACATGGCCCTCTTCGACCGTGTCAGAAGTTTCGGGGTCACCCTCTTTGTACTTCAAGCCCTTCGATGAGAGTGCGTCTTTTGCCTCATCAGGCGTCATGCCCTTCAAATCTGGTACGGAAACTTTTTGGCTTCCTTGAGAAATTACCAGGTTAATGCGGGTGCCCGAAGCATGATGCGTACCGCCAGCAGGATCTTGGCTAAGCACCGTACCTGACTGCGCATTTTCGTCATACTTATAGTCAATCGAGCCGACTTGGAAACCGGCGTCTTGAATAAGTTGTGTTGCTTCGTCGGTCGTTTTACCGGTAACGTCAGGAACCGGGTCTCCCGAACCCATAACGAGTCCGAAGGCTATACCGATGGCAAGAACGGCGGCGATGATACCGAGGATAATCCAGAGTTTTTTCCTATTGTTCTTCTTTTCGGGTTCATCCTGAATATATGCGCGCTGCTGGCTTTGCTTCTGGTTGGTATTTTCACCGGCTATTGCTGGCATAACAGCTGTGCTCCCTGGAGGGACAACACCAGCAAGCGGGCGCGTTAAAGCACTTGTAAATCCGTCAATGTTTACAGGACGGCCCGCGAGGAAGTCGTTTAAGGTACGACGCATCTCTTGAGCCGTTGAGAAACGATCAGACGGGTTTTTAGCCATAGCCTTTAAGATGATGGCTTCTAAGGCAGGGTCAACGTCGGGATTAATCTCGCGGGGAGGTACCGGTTGGTCGTTTACCTGCATAGTCGCAACGCTTACTGCGTCGGGGCCATCGAAAGGCAGCTTCCCGGTGCATGCTTCATACAGCACGATACCAAGCGAGTAAATATCGCTTGCAGCCGTAAGATCCTTACCTTGAGCCTGTTCAGGAGAAATATAGTGAGCCGTGCCTAAAACAGAAGAAGTTTTAGACATGACCGAATTTTTTGCACGTGCAATGCCGAAGTCCATGACCTTAACATTGCCATCGGGTTGCACCATAATGTTTTGCGGCTTGATATCCCGATGGATAATGTCGAGGTTATGAGCTACGGAAAGCGCTTGGCAAACCTGGGAACCAATTTCGGCAACCTTGCGCTGGTTAATGACACCGCGTTGGTTAATGGCAGTCTTTAAATCACCGCCACGGACAAACTCCATGACGATGTAATACGTACCTTCGTCCTGTCCCCAGTCATAAACGTTTACGATATATGGGCTTTGCAAGTTCGCTGCAGCAGCAGCTTCCTGTCTAAACCTTGCAGTAAAGTTGGGGTCAGCAGCATATTGCGGCAACATGGTCTTTACGGCCACAAGTCTACCAAGCACGGTATCTTGCGCACGGTATACCTCTGCCATGCCGCCGATACCGACGCGCTCGGCTATCTGGTAGCGGTTGCCCAGCAACCTACCTGTCATGTTTCCTGTCACGTTTTTGCTCCTTTAGGTCACATGGTTTCAGCTGCATGATAAAACAATTGTAAAGATATCATCATCATATCTTAATCGTTAGTTTCCTTGTATATCTAATGCAGTTTTCAACACATTTTGCGCTTTTGCGGCGCCCATGCCGCTGTCTCCCTCTTCAATAACAATTGCAACTACCACTTTGGGGTCGTCAGCAGGGGCCATACCCACGAACCAACTGTCGTCATGCTCTTTTCCGGTTTCGGCGGTACCGGTCTTGCCAGCAACCGAAACACCGGGGACGGCAGCTGCTGTACCAGTTCCTTGGGTAACAACACCCTTCAATACGTTTCTTACGCGTTCAGCGGTACTGCTGCTTAATGCCTGGAGGTATTGAGACGGGGAAGCAGAGTAGCTCTTTTCACCGTTTGATCCATAGACGCTATCAACCAAGTACGGTTGCATAATGACACCATCATTGGCGATACCGCACCCTACAAGAGCCATCTGTAAGACAGTTGCAACCGGTCCGTTGGGGTCAGCATGCATACCTACGGGCTGACCAACAGCGGCCCAGGCAGTCTCCCATTCAGTCATCTCATCAGGGTTCGACATAACAGATGTCGCAGTGCTTACATCGAAATTAAGTTGTTTATCAAAGCCGAACTTATCGGCTCCCTCTACAAGTTTTTGGGCACCCATCTGGTCACCAACTTGGGCAAACACGGTGTTAGAGGAATACCACGTAGCCTGTTCGAGTGTAATCGTTCCGTATCCACGTCCGCCGAAGTTCGTGATGTCGGCGTTGCCGATACTAATAGTGCCGGGGGAAGAGTAAGTAGTGTCTTCGTTCGCAATACCATCTTCGAGTGCCGTTGAAAGTGTCACCATCTTAAAGGTTGAGCCTGGTGCATAAAGCGACTGCGTTGCACGGTTGAGCAGGGTGCCATCTGAATCATTGCCGGAATTATCCAAGAGACTTTCGGCATCTTGTGCATCGTAAGTAGGCGAAGAAGCCATAGCTAAAACAGCACCGGTTTCAGGGTCAATGACCACGCATGCGCCCTTATAACCGTCAAGGGCATTCTGAGCTGCCTGCTGTATCTTCGAATTTATGGTAAGAGTTACGTCATTGCCTGGATTCTCAATACCAGCCATCGCATTGATTACATCAGACCAAGACGAGTAGTTCTGCTGGCCCTTAAGCGAATCATTTTGAGACGCCTCTATGCCGCTTGTGCCATATTTTGTTGATGCATAGCCCACGACATGGCTTGCCAAATCGCCAGCGGGATAGACACGTTTATACGTACCATCGCTTTGTTCCTGACTTTCGGCAAGAACCACCCCATCGTAGGTAGAAATCGACCCTCGTTGTGTATGCGATTCGCGTATGAGCGTGTGGTTGTTGCCCGGCATGTTCTGATAATCTTCAGCGTTTACCACCATGATGAGTGTAAGGTTCGCAATCAAAATAGCGAAGAGTGCGCAGAAGATGAAAATGGTATTCGTCAGGCGCTTACCAAGGGAAACACGACCCAAAACACTGTTGGCGTGGAAACTTGTGGTAAGACTTGCCATCTCTTGGCCCACACCGGTGCCTTCATCACCTGCGCGCAAAAGGAAACCAACGGAAATGAAGCTTGCAAGCAAAGACGATCCGCCTTGACTGATGAAGGGGAGCGTAAGACCGGTAAGAGGAATAAGCCTCGTAACACCACCGACGATGATGAAAGCCTGCAAGACGATGGTGGTAGTAAGACCAACAGCGACAAAGGAGCTCATGTCGCTTTTTGCGCGGGCTGCAGTTACGAAGCCACGGATGGCAAACGTAAGGAAAAGAAGAAGTACGGCAGAAGCGCCCAAAAGACCAGTTTCTTCAGCAATGTCTGCAAAGATAAAGTCGCTTTCGACAACCGGAATGTTCTCGGCGAGACCTCGACCAATGCCGACGCCGAAAAGATTGCCATCGGCCATGGAATAGATTGCCTGCACCAGTTGATACCCGGTGTTTTCAGCGTCCGAGAAAGGATCAAGCCAGGTATTAACACGTACCTGCACATGGTCAAATATTGCATAGGCTGCCACACCGCCAATAGCAAGCATGACCAAGCCAACAATGAGGTAGAACTTTTTCCCGGTAGCTACGTAGAGCATGATGATAAAGACGAAGAAAAATACGAGCGCAGAGCCCAAGTCTTTTTCGAATACAACAATCAACATGGACACGCCCCACATCAAAACAAGGGGAGCGAATGACCTGCCGTCCGGGAAGTTGAAAATGCCAATTTTGCGCGTGAAAATGGAGAGCATTTCACGGTTCGAAGCAAGGTAAGCAGCTAAGAATAAAACGATGATAATCTTAGCAATTTCGCCTGGTTGGAAGGAGAATGGACCAAGTCCCAACCAAATACGGCTGCCGTATACCTCGCGTCCGATGCCAGGCAGAAGCGGCGAAAGAAGCAAGATAAAACCGACAATCATGAGGGTGTATTTATAGTTCGCCACTTTATCGAGATTCTTTACAAAAATAAGCACCACAATCATGGCTGCGATGCCCACGAAAAGCCAAAGAACCTGGTTAACCGCCAAATCCGGCGCGAGACGGGTCACGAAAGCAATACCGATACCCGAAAGGGCAAAAGATATTGGCAGTATCGCCGGGTCAGCGCCCGGCGCGAACTTTCTTGTTGCAAGGTGTGCCGCTAAAAACGCCAAAAAGATGCCAATAGGCACCGCAAGTGTTGTGAAGTTTAAGGTCTGACCTCCATTAATGACGAGCATCGCAAAAAGGAGGATGACAAGCGGCGCGGCAATGCAGAGCAGTATAAGTTCGATGTTTCTGCGCGTCATGCAGCACCACTCCCTGAACCAGAAGTGGAGCTATTTGAACTCGAAGAGTTCGAAGTCGACGAATCGGTGTTTCCTGAAGAGGATGTGTTTCCTTCGTTGGAATTCGTCGAGTCGACTGTGTCTGCACCCGATCTGCTTTGCCGGTCAGAAATATCTTGTCTATAACCATCGATGAGTTTGTGGGCCTCATCGAGGCTATCGACACGCATACCTTCGTCAATACGGCCGGCAACAGAAGGTGTCAAATCGCTCACATTCACATCGCTTGTTTCTAACCATTCAGAATAGGTAAGACCCAAAAAATTGTCTGGTATGCCCTTATAAATGGCTACCTTTCCGTTGTCGTTACCTAGATAGGTTGAGTTGTGGAGGTATTCGTTTGTTCCCCAAACAGCAAGGCCAATGACGGCGGCAACAAGTGCAAGCACAAACGCTACCGTTACCTTTGTTTTACGCGCGAGACGGCGCTGTTGCTGGTCCCGAAAGCCCGCGACATCTACCACAATGACGGTGACATTGTCATGTCCACCAGCAGCAATGGCTTCGTTTACCAATTGAGAAGCGCAGCGTTGCGGGTCTGCCTCGCGTAAAAGGATAGTCTCGATAATGCTGTCGCGCAGCATGCTTGACAGACCATCCGAGCATAAAAGTAGGCGGTCACCCGCCTCAACATTGATTTCATAGAGGTCAGGTTTTGTGTCGGGCTCACTACCCAAAGCGCGGGTAATCACCGACCTATTCGGGTGAAAACGCGCTTCTTCTTCGGTAATTTGTCCCGCTTCAATCATGTCGGCCATAAGGCTATGGTCGCGGGTAAGTTGTTGCATTTCTCCTTGGTGAAGCAGGTAGGCACGCGAGTCACCGACTTGCGCAATAACCAGACGCTCACCTTCAAGCATTGCTGCCGTGCAGGTAGTTCCCATGCCTTCTCGACCACGACCGGACAAAGCAGCAGAAATAATGGCACGGTTTGCTGCTTCTACTGCATGACCAAGCTGCATTGAATCGGGGTGCTCGGGTGCGTTGTTTGCAATGACGTTAACGGCAATTTCGGATGCCACCTCGCCAGCAGCATGGCCGCCCATGCCATCAGCAACGATGAATAGCGGCGGCATGACCAAGAGGCTGTCTTCGTTGTGATCGCGAACACTGCCTACATCAGTTCGGCTGCCGAAAGCTGTTGTTGCGCCTCGGCGTGTCTTTGGAGTTGATTTATAAGAACGCTTATCTGTGCGCGCCATTAGACATGCCTTACACGAATTGCGACATCGCCGACGTTGACGATGTCATTATGCTTCAGCGCGACAGGCGTATGGATAAGCTGACCGTTTACAGCTGTTCCGTTCGTGGAATCGAGGTCTTCGACGAAAAGATTTTGTCCCATCAACGAAAACCTTGCGTGACGAGCAGAGACGTAACCTGCACCAATAACGATGTCTGCTCCGGGGCTGCGTCCTACAATGACCGGTCCGCGCACCACAATTGAAACACCACGAAGTTCTTTAGGACCGCGTTCAACTGACAGATTCCAAGTGCGTTCCTTTTTACGTTGACCACGTACCAACCCAATCCCTGTTTTCATAATGGCAAAGAGAAATAGGTAAAGTAGTGCAACGAAGAGGAGTCGCGCTATGAGCAGGATAATATCAATCACTTAAGCAGTCCTCGATCTCTGTCGTGCAAATTACATATCTAAGTAACTCTTTTTTCAGATTAACTCTGTAAGAATACCAGTTCTGTTTTGCCGACGGTAATACGATCGCCGTTGCGCAGAGGCTGGGTGGCAATTGCTCGGCCATTAACCATGGTTCCGTTCGTTGAGCCTAAATCGGTAATGCTCCAAACTCCTTGCGCGTCAAGGCGCAGCTCTGCGTGGGTTCTGCTGGCATTAGGATCGGGAACCGAGATATCGTTTTTCGACTCGCGGCCAATTACCATATGGGCCTTGACCAGGTCATGTTCCATATTGTGCTCAGAATCAATGAGACGGGCATACCCTGCTTGGTCTTGCACGT
Organism: Eggerthellaceae bacterium; assembly: GCA_050945155.1. Taxonomy (GTDB): domain Bacteria; phylum Actinomycetota; class Coriobacteriia; order Coriobacteriales; family Eggerthellaceae; genus JBMNSK01. Next base: position 16,141 of record JBMNSK010000031.1, read on the forward strand.
AGTCGCCTTGGTTTTCGTACGCTTGCGCGTGCTGCTGAGCTTCGTAGC
>JBMNSK010000032.1:0-15789 GCA_050945155.1 Eggerthellaceae bacterium
TTTCTAGATATAACGCTATTGCGTGACCTTGCGCAAGTGGTTTACTCGATTGCCACCTGTCCTCTGTATGTGACCGTTGCACTTCTGAACAGCCTAATCACTCTTATCATAGATATATTAGATAAGCCTGTTGTGACCGCAATTCTTTTCCCGTTATTAAGGAGGATGGTATGCAATCAAGGCTGCCGAAAGCAGGAAAGGTGATACTTCTATTCGCTTCGGTTTTCGCTCTCATGCTTGCGTTGGTGGGTTGCTCATCAGGTCAGGAGCAGAAGGCCTCGACCGAAAACCCGACCGAGGTGCGTGTTGTATCGCTTAAGGGTCCGACTTCTATTGGTCTTGCATCAATGATGAATCAGACCGACACCGTCGATACGTATACCTATGATATTCAAGGCACTCCTGATGCCGCAACGAGCGGTTTTTTGAAGGGCGACTATGATATCGCGCTGGTACCTGCAAACCTTGCGAGTGTTCTCTACAACAAGACTGACAAGAACGTAACATGTTTAGACATCAACACCCTTGGCGTTCTCTATGTTGTAAGTGGTGACGACTCTATTGCTTCCCTGCAAGATTTGGAAGGCAAAACGGTATACATGACCGGCAAAGGTGCAACTCCGGAATATGCCATGAAATACCTTCTGTCTCAGAATGGCTTGCAAGATAAGGTAACGCTTGAATACAAGTCTGAGGCAACCGAAGTAGCAAGCATCTTAGAAGATGATCCGACGGCTATTGCGGTTTTGCCTGAGCCGTATGTAACCACGGTCAACATGAAGAATTCTGAGATTGAAACTCGTATAAGTCTGTCTGATGAGTGGGATAAGTGCTCTTCTGATGGTTCTAAGATGGTCACGGGCGTTACGATTGTCTCCAACGATTTTCTTAAAGAACATCCAGAAGCGGTTGAGCGCTTTATCGAGAGCCAGTCAAAGTCAGTATCCGACGTTACTTCAGACCCATCTTCCTACGCACAGGCTGTTGTAGATGCGGGTATTATTGGTAACGTAGAAGCTGCAGAGAAGGCTATTCCGCAGTGCAACATTGTTTGTTTGACGAATGATGACCTCAAGACCAGCTTGAGCGGTTATCTCAAAGTGTTGAACGACTTTGATCCTGCTTCTATAGGCGGTGCTTTACCTGACGATGACTTCTACTACGAGTCATAGTTCAAAAGATTCGAAGACATCACTTAAGCGAGCGCTTATCGTCGTCTTTTGGCTAGCCGTATGGCAGCTTGCAAGCATGCTGGTAGCGAACCAGATTCTGCTTGCTGGTCCTTATGAGACGTTGGTGGCGCTCGCAGGTCTTATTACCACCTCTACATTTTGGGCGACCATTGGTACTTCGTTTGCCCATATTGCAGGTGGTTTTTTACTTGCTTATGTTTCGGCTCTCATTCTCGGAGGTGCCGGTTGGCACTTTAAAATCTTGCGTGACTTTTTGCAGCCACTCGTGCTTGTTTTTAAGAGTGTGCCTGTTGCGTGCCTCGTGGTTATCTTGCTCATCTGGTTCGGGTCAAGTGGCGTAAGTGGAGTCGTGGTAGCTCTCGTTGTCTTTCCTCCGGTGTATTTTTCAATGCTTGAGGCGGGAGATAATCTGAATAGAAAACTTGACCAGATGCTGCGCGTTTCCGGCGTGGGAAGGCTGCGGCGAGGTCTTGCGTTTTACTGGCCGAGTTCTCTTCCATTTCTCTTGGCAACTTCTCGCGTTGTTGTCGGTATGAGCTGGAAAGCGGGTGTTGCTGCTGAGCTCATTGGCATTTCTATGGGCAGTATTGGCGAAGCGGTCTATCAGTCGAAACTTCAATTAAACACGGCAGATTTATTCGCTTGGACACTCGTTATTGTGCTTTTGGCCTATGCGTGCGAGAAAATTTTCCTCTGGATTCTCTCATCGTCTAGCAAACATACGCTTGCCTGGGCGCTTCCTAAAAGACCAAACCGCGCTCCTTCAGAACGCAGCCATTTTGAACAGACTGAAAACAGCGATGATTCAGAAAAGACCAACCTTTCAGCGGCACCAACGAAAAATATTGGTCATACCGATTCGTCAGTTGGTCGGATTTGCTTTTCACACGTTTCGTTTTTCTATATAGAAGGAAAGCGAATTCTTACAAACTTTTCTTTGGATATCGCTCCTCAAAGTCGCATCTGTCTGACTAATCCTTCAGGTGCCGGCAAAACAACTGTTCTTTCGCTTATGGCAGGTCTTGTAAGACCTCAGGAGGGCAAGATATCCCGCGATGGTAGCCTTGCCATGATGTTTCAGGATACGCGACTGCTTGAGTATGCCACCGCGCGTGAAAATGTGGCGCTTGTCGCTGGTGAATATCGAAGCAGTGATTATATCGACACTTTGCTTAGATCCCTTTTAGATGGGGTGGACCTTAACTGCGCGGTTGAGAATCTTTCAGGTGGCGAACGGCGTCGTGTCGAACTTGCGCGCACGCTCGCGCTTCCTGCTGATATTGTCTTGCTTGATGAGCCTTTTACTGGCTTAGATGAAGCCAACAGGAAACGCGCCGCTAAGGTAATTTTGGCTCAAGCCAGCGGTACCTTAGTTGTTGCATCTCACGACCGAGATTCGCTAGAAAACCTTCAAGCTCAAGAACTGCGTATGTAAACGCGAAAAGCATAGAACAGCGTTCAATAGAAAAGCAGCGCAACTCGGACTTTGCCTTATTACGCTGCTTCCTCACATGTTCAATCGAAAGACAGAACTATTAACTAAATATCCCAGGCTTCCTGGTCGGTATGAAGCCATGCTTCTGCCGTCTCTGACAGCGGCTCGCCAACCCATTCCTGGTAAGCCCGCTCAACATCGGGGTTCTCGTGCGATCTTCTTAGCGGATAACCCTTATCGAGGCTGTTCAGAACGGAGGCGCGCTCTTCCCACATTTCCTGGTTAAAGGTAATGGGCTGTCCGCCGCCGCCTACGCAACCACCGGGGCATGCCATCACTTCAACGAAGTCATAGCTCACCTCACCAGCTCGTAGCGCATCAAGTAGCTTCGCGGTGTTTTCAAGACCGCTTGTTACGGCAATAGAGAGAGTAAGTCCTGCAACTTCAATTTGCTTGTCACTCCAGGGGCGCTCTGGCGTTGCCTGGGTGGTATCGCAGGTACTGAAATCAGGATTTTCGCCAGTCAAAAGATAGCAAGCGGTACGAAGTGCTGCTTCCATAACGCCGCCGGTACGTCCGAAGATGGTTCCAGCGCCGGTCGGTGTTCCAAGTGGCGAGTCGAATTCCACATCCTGCAAGGTTGAAGCATCGATGCCGAAAAGGCGAATCATGGTATCAAGCTCACGGGTGGTGAGTACGGCATCAACGTCCCGGCCTCTGTCGGTTGAAAGCTGGGGTACGTCGCACTCATACTTCTTAGCCATGCACGGCATAATTGAAACAACGAAAATGCGCTTCTTACCGGATTCAGCAAGCGCCTTGTCATGCGTATGCTTGATAAAGGCACCCTGCATCTGATGCGGGGACTTGCTTGAGGAGAGCTGCTCAACAAAGTCAGGATAGTGCAGCTTGGCAAAACGTACCCAACCCGGGCAGCAGCTGGTAAACATCGGACGCTTTTTCCCGCTTTTTAGCCACTCTATTACTTCGCTGCCTTCCTCCATAATGGTAAGGTCAGCACCGAAAATCGTGTCATAAACGTAGTCAAAGCCCAAGCGTTTCAATGCGTCTGCAAGCTTGCCGAGGCTTGCGTTTTTGTGTGAGAGGCCAACGCCTTCGCCCCAAGCTGCACGAACGGCTGGCGCAGTTTGAACAACGGTTAGGGTATCGGGGTCTGCAAGAGCACGCATAACGCGGTTAATGTCGTTGCGTGCGGTTAAAGCACCGGTTGGGCAGTGGGTGACGCACTGTCCGCATTGGGCGCAGCCATTCCCGGTTTTTCTCACCGTTCGATACTGCTCCGGACCAGACATTTCCCAAACTTCGCAGTGCTGAACTTTGGCGCACTCAACGACGCAGCGCATGCAACGGATGCACTTGCTTGCGTCGCGCTGCAGTGGAAGGGTTTCGTCCCAGTCCTTCTCTTCGTAATGCTCGGGGTACTTCAAGTCGTCCATGGCGAAGTCTTCGGCAATTTCTTGGAGAGCACAGGTGCCTGAACGCTGACAGGTGGTGCAGGATGTGCGGTGGTTTTCCAAGATGAAGTTCAGATTGCCACGGCGTGCTTCGATAACGCGGGGAGTAGTTGAGTGGACAACCATGCCATCGCAAGCATAGGTATTGCAGGCAGCAGACAGCGTATGTTTGCCTTCAATATCTACAACACACATGCGGCAAGAACCAATTTCGTTCAAATCCTTCATCCAGCAAAGCGTGGGAATATGAACGCCGCAGGTCTGTGCAGCTTCAAGCACGGTAAAGGTGTCAGGAACTGTTACCTGTTTACCGTCAATGGTTAGGGTAACCAAGTTGCTCGTATTACTCATACTGAACACGCCCCCCTTCAACAATGCCGCAGCCATAGAAATCACAGCGCAAGCATCGCGAGCTTTCTTGCATGGCCTCTTCAAAACTCATCTCAATGAGTGTGTTGTCAAAGTCCTTCTTACGTTCACGAGCAGGACGCTCGATGATATCAACACGCCCGCAGGCATCAAAGATACCCGGCTGAGGTGTTGGTGTTTTGATGTCGCAAGGAAGTTCGTGGTCAAAACCAAGATAGTCGTCGATGTTTCGAGCAGCTACCTTTCCTTCTCCAATAGCGGCAATAACCGTCTTCGGACCAATATGACAATCCCCACCAACAAATACGTTGGGAGCTTCACAAGCAGCCTGAAGCTCATCGTCTGCTTCAAGGCGTGAACGGTTTGTTTCGATACCGAATTCTTCAAATGGGTCTGAAAGAATGTCCTGACCAACAGCCATAATAATGACATCCGCAGGAATTTTATCGAGTGGCTTATCTGCCGCACGAGGAGCGGGTCTACCGCGTTTTACCATGCCGATAACCTGCGGCTGGCAAAGAAGCGCGGTGCAGTGCCCAGCCTCATCAACTTCAATGGATTCGGGCGCTTCGAGCGAAAGAATTTCAACACCTTCGCGGCTTGCGCTCTCAAGTTCGTCACGACGGGCGGTCATGTCATCAATGCGACGGCGGTAGACGATGGTTACATTCTCGGCACCGCAGCGCACGCTCGTGCGTGCCACGTCCATAGCAACGTTTCCTCCGCCGATGACGACTATGTCTTTGCTGCTGAAGTCAGGGTAGTTGCCGTCTCCGATTTCAGTGAGCATCTCAACAGCAGAAAGAACGCCTTGCGCGTCGCTGCCGGGAAGGTCGACGGTTTTTCCGCCCTGAGCACCAATAGCGACATAGACCGCATCGAACTTATCAGCAAGAACCCTCATTGCGCCGGCGTCAATCTTCTCTTCAAGGTGAAGCTCGAAATTGCCAGAGTTTTGAATGGCGCGAATATCGTTATCAAGTTTTTCGCGAGGCAAGCGGTATGCAGGAATGCCATAGCGCATCATGCCGCCTGGCTGTTTGCGTGCATCGAAAACATGAACCTCATGACCCATGAGTGCGCTGAAATACGCACAGGTCAAACCGGATGGTCCAGCGCCTACGACCGCAATGCGTTTTCCGCTTGGCTCAGCTGGTGTAGGCGTTTCGATTTCATCGGAACTTACCTGGTCACAGGCAAATTTTTTCAGGCCCTGGATGTTGATAGGTGCGTCAATTAATATACGACGGCACCGATCTTCACAGGGATGCTCGCAGATATAGCCGCAGGCAGTAGGGAAGGGGTTGTCCTTGCGAATCATATTGATGGCCCCAGCGTAATCGTGGTCGCGAATGAGCGCGATATAAGCAGGGATGTTTACGTGCGCAGGACAGTTTGTTTCACAAGGGATGGTTTGCGAAACACCTTCTTGGCAGGAATGGTTTGCAATATGGCTTTGATATTCCTCGTGGAAAACATCAAGCCCTTCAAGAAAGATGTTCGCGGTATGCCAACCGATAGCGCAGTCAGCAGTATCACGAATAGTAAGAGCCATGTCGCGCATTTCATCGAGGGCATCTTCATTTGCCCGGAAGGTGACAACGTCCTCGAGAATTGCTGCAAGTTGCGGAATACCCTGACGGCAAGGGGTACATTTTCCGCATGTTTGACTACCTCCCGAGCGGAGCATGTCAAGTTGGAGCGCGACGGGGCAGATGCCGGGTGGCGTTGCCTCAATACGGCGCGCGTAGTCAGCCAAAAATTCCGGAATTTTATTGTCGTCCGGGGCTTTTGGCCTTACGGTGAGCCTGGCCATACAGTCCTCTCTTTCTCGTTGCGTTTCGCATACTAGCTATACGCGAGGGATCCCCTCAGATGGGATAGTTTGAATCTCCTTGGTAGACCTACGAACCACATCCTCATAGTTGGTTCGCTCTAGAAATCTTACGTGGAATAAGAATTAATGTCGATAGATTAGGCAGTGACATCTCTAGGTGGTTGCTTATCAGGAGCTATTGACCACCCTGGCTTCGCGCTTCGGCTTTTATAAGGTCGAGGTATTCTTCGAATCTTCTTACCGCCAAAGTAATATAGGCATCATCACGTGTTACGAAGGCAATATGGCGAATAGCCTTTGGCGCAAGCGGGCGAATATCAAGCTGGTAAGGAATACGATTAAGGATGAGCCCAGGTAAGATGCTGAAGCCCATGCCTCGTTCTACCATTGCCATAATAGAGTAATCGTCCCAGGTAATGAGGTCGGTTTCAGGTCGTTTGTTCAGTTGGTCAAAAATGCCTGCATCTTCAACATCATCGTTTTCAACCAAGGCAATGTAGGGATAGTTCAAAAGTTTTTCCGCTGGAATTGCCTTCATTTTTGAAAGTTCATGCCCTTTAGGGATGACCACAAAGAGTTCGTCGTCGGCGATAGGGTCAACCTGGAAAGGGGATTTGGTGGGAAGGCGCGTAAACCCACAATCAATACGCCCTGTCTCAAGCCAGTGTTCTATTTCGGAATAGCTACCCAGTAAGAGCTCACAGGTGATAGAAGGGTAGTCCGATTTGAACGCAGCCATAACAGGAGGGAGCCAGTGCGTAGCGATACTCGAAAAGGTGCCAATTCTTAAGGTTCCCGAAACCAGCCCATGGATGTCATTGATTCGAGCCGTGAGATCTTCGTTGCTCGAGCAAAGCCTTAAAACGGCAGGATAAATTTGCTCACCCTCGTTGGTCAGTACAGCGCCCTCTCGGTTGCGCTTTAGGACTTTGATTCCCCATTCTGATTCCAAATCGGAAATCATTCTGCTGATGCTTGATTGTGAGTAGCCGAGCATATCGGCAGCTTTCGAAAAACTCCCCGTCTCGACGACGGCGCGTAGTGCTGCATATTTTTGCAATGGCATGCTTGCTTACTCCTTTATCAGGAACTATGTAATAAACAAATAACATTATAGAACAATTTCATTTTACAGATAGGTATACCGGTGCTTGAATAGGGCTCATGAAAAAGTCTCTCATCATATATGTTTCTGCACTCTTGTTTTTTGGGTCGAACGGCGTTGTCGCTGCAGCGATACCTTTGACCAGTACCCAAATTGTGGCAATGCGCACCTCAATCGGTGCACTTGTTTTGATTGTGATTGCGCTTAAAGCAGGAATGCGGATTCATGTGAAAGATAGTCCGCGGGGGTTCCTATACGTTTGCCTGGCGGGTATTTGCACGGGGCTTTCATGGGTCACGCTGTATGAAGCTTATCGTCTTACTGGAGTTGGTATATCTTCGCTTCTGTACTACTGCGCTCCGGTAATTGTCATGATTGCGTCGGTTCCGCTCTTTGGTGAAAAACTCACCGGGCAGCGTGTTGTGGGGTTTGTTGTGGTGTTTGCTGGAACCTTGATGGTGAGCATGCAAGCGGTCGTTGGGAACGGAAGTGCTCTCGGCATCGTATTAGCTGCGTTATCTGCTCTTTTTCATGCCGGTATGGTAATTTTCTCGAAGAAAGCTCCTGAGATAAACAGTACGGAAAGCACCACCATCCAGCTTCTCGTCTCCTTTCTTGTCGCCTGCGTATTTCTTCTATTCAACGGGGGTCTTGGTTTTATTGGCACTATTCCTCTGAGTGCGTGGCCTGCAATTATTTTCTTAGGGGTTGCTAATACCGGTATTGGGTGCTTGATGTACTACGACTCAATTGCGAAGTTGCCGGCTCAAACTGTTGCAACACTTGGTTATCTTGAACCAATGTCTGCTGTCTTCTTTTCTGCCGCATTACTCGGTGAGTCTCTGACCATCATCCAGTGGATAGGTGCGGCAGTTATTATGGGTGGTGCGTTTTTCAGCGAGCGCACACCAAAGCCCCTTACGGAACGAAAGACCAGATCTAAAAACTTCCTTGCGCCCTTTGGCACGAAGTCTATGGACGAAAAACAATCTTCGATGGCATCTCGCTAGGGAAGTCGCCAAGCAATTCGCTGAGTGCCTTGCTCAACATCTCGCTAGGCATCTTGGTATGCACCTTGCAAAGCAATTCACCTACAGGAGAACCATTTTTGAGTTTTCGCGTCCTTTTATGCGCTATTCTGTGAAACGTAATCAAAACCCAAAGAGGGGAAGTAAAAATGCGAAAACTGCGTGTGCTTATTACGGGCGCAACGGGGGTTATGGGCTTTCCTTCTTTGCGGGCTCTGCTCCGTAATTCCGATTGGTATGACCTGGTAGTCGGTGGCAGCTGCTGTACCAGATGCAAAGCTGTCGGTGTTTGCAGATATGGTTGTGTTCTCCAACTATGCTATTCAGGTCATTCTTGCTTTTGTACTCCTCAATATGGTTTTCGTTTTGCTGCCGCGCGCTCAGGTATCTGCGCGCCGAATCTTAGAAGTCATAAGCGTTACACCTTCTGTTCAAGATGGGTCGGGAGTTCAAGTGCGAGACAAAGACCGGGGCAAAGTAGAGTTTCGGGATGTGAGCTTTTCTTACCCTGAATCGGGTGAAGTTATCTCGAAGATAAGTTTTTGTGCAGAACCTGGTTCGACGACGGCAATTATTGGAGCTACCGGTTCAGGTAAGTCAACGCTGGTGCAGTTGGTGCCTCGTCTTTATGATGCTAGTTCTGGCCAGGTGCTCGTCGATGGGTGCGACGTGCGCGATTTCGAATTGCATGATTTACACAACCGCATTGGCTATGTGCCTCAGACGGCAACTTTGTTTTCCGGAACAGTGGAAAGCAATGTTGCCTACGGTGAAGCGGTTGAAAGTATTTCCGAGAAGAATATAGAAAGGTCTTTGGACATTGCTCAGGCAAACGAATTTGTTAAGAAGATGCCTGGTGGTTTGAATGCACGTATTGAACAAAAGGGGCGCAATGTTTCTGGCGGGCAACGCCAAAGATTGACCATCGCGCGTGCTATTGCTCGAAATCCTGAGATTCTAGTCTTCGACGATTCCTTCTCTGCTCTTGACTTCAGTACTGACCGAGCGCTGCGTCAGGCGCTTCAAGATTCTTGCCCCAACACAACCTGTCTCATTGTTGCTCAGCGTGTAGGCAGCATTCGTCACGCTGATCAAATTATCGTTCTTGAGCACGGTTCCATGGTGGGTAAGGGTACCCATGATGAACTCATGCAAACCTGCGACGTTTACCGCGAGATTGCGTACTCGCAGCTTTCGGAGGAGGAGTTGAAGCATGACTAAGAAATCGAGAGATGCGAAATTGCATAACGAAGCATTAGTTGAAGATAAGAACTTAGCGGTCAAAAATGCTGACAAACCTAAAGGATCTACAGACGGTAAGGATTCCGACCAGAGTATGGACGCCGCGAGCATCGGGCGTGCCTTCTTGGACCTTTTCGGTTTTCTCGGCAAGCTGAAGTGGCCGGTCGTTGTTGCGTGCATCTTGTCGCTTGGCGGAGCAATTCTTAACCTAATTGGCCCCTCCAAACTTGGTGAAATTACTGACCTCGTTGCCGTTGGTTTAAACGGCAGCATTGACTTCGATACATTGACCTCGCTTGCATGGCTTCTTGTCGCTCTCTATTCGGCAGGCTTCGTCTTAAATTACATCCAGGGATATATCATGGCGACCGTTACACAGCGCATTACTCAGCGCATGCGTAGTCGTATCTCGGACAAAATTGATCGATTGCCTTTAAGCTATCTGGACCGGACGCCAACTGGCGATGTTCTTTCTCGTATGACCAACGACGTAGACACGGTGGGTCAGACGATGAACCAGTCCATCTCCACCATCGTGAGTTCGCTTGCAACCCTCATCGGTTCCCTCGTGATGATGCTTGTAACCGATGTACTTATGACTTTGGCTGCCGTTATCGCTACCTTAATTGGCGTAGCTATTACCGCGTTTATTATTGCTAAGTCACAGGGACATTTTCTTCGCCAACAAGAAGAGATTGGTCGTATCGATGGGCATGTGGAAGAGGTCTTCGGGGGACTTGATGTGGTTCGCTTGTACAACGGACAGTCCGATGCCGAAAAGACCTTTAGTTCCATGAATGAAGATCTATATCAGGCCGCGTGGAAAGCAAACTTCCTTTCTGGGCTTATGATGCCCATCATGATTATGATTGGGAACCTGGCGTATGTGGCAGTTTGTATCGTTGGTGGCATTTTAGTGATTCAGGGTTCTATTGGCTTCGGCATCGTAGTTGCCTTTATGATTTACGTGCGTCTCTTCACTCAACCGCTGCAAAACCTCTCACAAGCTGCGACTTCAGTTCAGACCATGGCTGCTGCTTGTCGCCGTGTATTCGACTTCTTGAACGAAGATGAAGTATCAGACGAATCGCACAAGACCGTAAGCCTTGGTAAAGACGAGCCTATCAGTGGTGAGGTTTCCTTTAGTCATGTTAGTTTTGGCTATACGCCGGACCGAGAGATTATTCATGATTTTTCGGCAACCGCAGCTTCGGGTATGAAGGTCGCAATTGTCGGACCTACAGGTGCTGGAAAAACTACCGTTGTAAATCTTTTGGAGCGGTTCTACGAAGTCGACGGTGGCAAGATTACCATCGATGGCGTATCGACCGCTGAACTTACGCGTAAAAACGTACGAGATTTGTTTGGCATGGTGCTTCAGGATACGTGGTTGTTTGAGGGTACGTTACGCGAAAACTTGGTCTTTGACGGCAAGACTTCTGACGAGGAATTACTGAAGGCATGCAAAGCGTGTGGCCTAGATGACTGGGTAGGCCAGTTGCCACAAGGTCTTGATACCCAATTGTCGGGGCAGACGAGTGTTTCGGTGGGCCAGCGGCAGCTGCTTTCGATTGCGCGCGCAATGCTTAAAGATGCGCCGCTGCTTATTCTGGATGAGGCAACAAGCTCAGTAGACACGCGTACTGAACTTAAGGTGCAACAGGCAATGGATACACTCATGGAAGATAGAACAAGTTTCGTAATTGCGCACAGGCTCTCGACAATTCGCGATGCGAACCTCATTTTGGTAATGGACAATGGCGACATCGTTGAGCAGGGTACGCACGCTGAACTGCTTGAAAAAGGCGGTAGCTACGCTGCGCTCTATAACTCACAGTTTGATCAATAGGAACAAAAAATGTGGGTTTGCTTAGTTCGCGAAGGCTATTTGCGGGAAAGAAAGTGCCAAGCTCGTATCTTCGTATAGGCTTAATCTATTGCTGATCTTGCTCGGTTTTGCGCCGCTATTCCTCTTTTGGAAAACATCACAGCAGTTATTGCTGATTTGCGGCGATGATTTCCTTGGTGCTGACATTCGGATTGCGAAAACGCTCACCACTCTTCTCATTTTTCAGGTGGATTGCTTTCTTTGGACAGTTATGCACGCACGCAAAACAACTTTCGCAATGTTCGCCAAAAATCGGTTTATCTTTATCTATCTGAGTGACATTTGTTACGGGGCAGACTCTGCTGCAAATGCCGCAGCCAGATATCTTCTTTGGACTCGTAATTGCGGTAATACGCCAGTCGAGATACGCCTGCCTTCTTCGTAATATCCGTAATAGTGATATCGGAGAAGTCTTTTTCGCTCATGAGCGCAATCAGAGTCGCCTCAATCCTTTCCCTTGTGATGGCATTTACTTCTGCATTGTTTCGATGCAGCGTATCTGTTCTTTTATTCGAATCCAAGGCAGTCCCGCTTCTTTCTATTTCGACGTAACAAATGTTACGTCACACAGAATTGCACAATGCTCTAAACGGATTAATAGGTTTTTTTAGGCTTTAGTCTCTGGATTGCTACGATGCGTAGCAAAATTTTCAGAAATGCTTCGTTTGCTTGCTTGTTTACGCTGGGAAAGTTTCATATAAACGGGTTAGGCAAGATAGCCACCGGAAGAAATTGATATACGGAATGGTGTAATGAATAGAACCGGTTGATACTTGCCGGGTAAACCTTCAGGAAATCTATTTAGGTTTGCTTTGGTGGATGGAGGAAAAAATGACACTAGCAGAGAAACTAAAAACCGTCCGCAAACAAACGGGGATGTCTCAAGAACAGCTTGCGGAAAAGCTTCATGTGTCAAGACAGGCCATAACCAAATGGGAAACCGGTGGCGGAACTCCTGACATTGAGAATTTGAAAGCTATCTCACAGCTTTTTGAGATATCAATAGACGAGCTTGTTACTGGTGAAATACCGGAATATGAATCGGAGGACTATCTGTATGAAAGCATCACGGAATACGATGTTGTAGAGCCGAAGAAGTTTGATATTCACCTGGGTGGAGCTCACCAGCTCGTTCTGGTCGGAAAGAACAGTGGCAAACTTCAAGTTAGGCTTGCGTCCAATATGCTCACTAAGATTGCTGATTTGTATCGCGTGCGTATTGATGACACAAGACGCCGCATCGACGTGGACTTGATTCGTAGGGACGGTGTAACTGAAGCTGAGTCCAAAGAATTTCTGACTGTGTTCATAACCTTGCCCGCTCCGTATCTGAACCGCGTGGAAATTGCTGAACAGGCGGCAGAACTTACTGTTCGCCAGCTTATATGTGAGGAAGATGAAATTGACGGTAAGAGCCGCACTTTAGTTCTGGATGGTTTCGAAGGAACGCTGGAAATGAATTGCAACACGGATTTGGACATCGAATGCCGCACACTCAATGGTGACATTCAGTTAAACCAGATTTCAGCTTCGTCAAAACTTACCCTCCCGAAGGATCTTGCGATTAGTGCACGTGCAAAAGGGGTGCATACCTCGCTTGGTTTCGAAGAGTCGGGTCATAAGGTTGAATCTTTTGCTACGCCAGATGCCGAGTACTGCATTGAGCTTAACGGAATGAACAGTGAACTTATCATCTGTCGCTCAGAGTTTGTATAGGTCTAAAGGACCAGAAAACGTTGCGTTTTTGTTAAAAAATTTCGTGTGGACTAAAGATATGAATGATTTATTCATGACTCATTCAGACGTATAATATCCGGTTGTGATTTGGCCGCTTTCCGATATTTTCGGGGGTTTATCGGAACAGGTTCCGGTGTTTTACGCTTGAAAAGGTTGTGGTAGATGGTGGGCAAGGGGCCCAAGCGTAGCATTGTGTCTCATACGGTTTTGTCGGTGATTATGACCGTTTGTTTGGTCGTATTGTCGTTCCCGACAGAATCGCTTGTTGCAATAGCACCACAAGCTCATGCAGAAACGCCGGCTTTACCAGGAACAGCACTGCAAGACAATAGCGCTTCTCTGTATTCAGCTACCAATCAGTCTCAAAAAATTCCTACGATTATTTTTGATGGCAATGGTGCAAGCGCTGGCTCAATGGATGACCTCACCGTTAGCTCTGAAAGTGATCCTGTTCAGCTGCCGAAAAACACTTTCTCTCGTGATGGCTATGAGTTTTCAGGATGGTCTACAACGGCATCGGGCAAAGATGAGCGGGAGATGAAAGCCGTAGCAGTTCCCGACGCTACTACTATCATCAACTGGGCCTTTACTTGGGATGCAAATGAAGATGGCACCATAACAGATGATGAGCACTATACATTGACGGATGCTTTGCGTAATGATTCGCTTACGCTTTACGCACAGTGGAAACCAGTGTCACAAGAAAATAGCTCTTCTGCACAAAACACAGCGACGGGCAGCGGTGATTCAAGTTCCTCTCAGAGCGGTAAAGAAGCAGCCAAGTCCTCATATGTCGGTGTAGAAAGCAATAACAACGACATGGCTACGGTCCGCGATATCGAAAATGGCGGCGCTGATGAGTTGAATCTTACGGTAAGAGGGGGAAATGCCGCTCCGTTTTCGTCTTTCTTTGGCCTTTTGCGTTCGCCGAATCGCGGCGGTGCTAATGAGATAAGCTCTGGTGACGGCAACTCTATTGATTCGCTTTCCATTCAATGGATTACATCTGACACCATAAATGACGGAAGCGACTCAAACCTCTATCTTGTTCCGAACGACAACAGTAAACAGACCCTGACAGCACAGATTGACTTTTCTCTTTCGGGCGAACATGACTATGCCCCCGGCACTATTCAGGTGAAAATTCCGGCGTATATTTTTAAAGATCGTAGCGGCAAGACCCACGGCAACCTTGTACTGCCGCTTGCTGAGTCGCCATCCACCCTTACTGATTTTAATTGGTCCTATATTGACGATTCAGAGGGTGGTTATTACATCCTCAGCAATACGCGTTCTATGTCGGCCGTAACGCAAGTTGCGATGCAGCTTGCCTACGAGAACATTACGCCTTCCGAAATCATCGATAACGAAGTTTCTTCTCAGCTCAACGCTGAAGTCTCCTTGGTAACGGTCGCGGGCAACACACTCAAGCGAAGTTCTTCGAATCTTACTGCACAGATAAATACCTACGAGAGGGTTAGGTCTGCCAATAAGAAATATCGCACGTATAAAACGATGTCGGCAGACGAAATGCGTGCAGCAGGTGTTGATATCCCAGACGACTACAGAAACGAGGAAAAGTTTCTTGTTGTCACGTGGTACACCTATGCCTATCACGAAGGCAATACAAATTACTCGATGACCTGGGAAGATATGCCATCCGATAAGATGACCGTGGGCATAGAGGAAAGAGACTGCTTCAATTTCATCATAGAAAATGCATCAGGAACCGAGGAAGAAAACCTGTGGCGAAGAGATGGTACAACTGCCTACAAGTACGTAAAAGTTGCCTATCCATTCTCCCAGTTTAGCCCCAGTACTACCTACAAGCTGTCCAACAGTGCCACATGGACTTGTACAGAAACAGACGACGGCTCGCAAACAACGGCGTCGGCTACCGAGACTTTCAATTTCTCATACCAAAATCCACAAAACGTTACTCCTACGGGGCATTTCTATCATGAGAAGTGGGGTGCCGATAACGACTCAAGTAATACAACGCATACCAACTGGGGCAAGAGACCGGGTATTGAAGGGTGGAATGGCTGCTTCGGCCTGTACCCTGACGGCGTAAATCAGCTTGCTCGCAAGGGTCATGAAGTTGATGTTTGCTATGAGCAATACCTGCGTGGATACATTCTACCCTGGACGCTTAAGGATGGTGAGGACGGAAACCAGGTTTCGGATTTTGGAGCCAAAAACGTCACGATGTCGCTCGAGGACGGTGACATTAGCTTTACCGACGCGCCTGACTCTGCGCCCACCACGCTTGAGGCTGGTACGGACTTTGATTTCAAAAGCTTAAAACTGACGCGTCCGACCATTTGGAAAGCGGTGGAATACGACGCTACTGATCTTGATCAAAATCAGATTGTATATGACAACGGACAACAGGTATGGACCGGTGACAAGAATGCCTACGGTGGTAGCTACGGCGTGGGCTATGTGAAGGACGACGATGCTTCGCATATTCCCAATTT
>JBMNSK010000033.1:0-15309 GCA_050945155.1 Eggerthellaceae bacterium
AGCATTCTTAGCCCAATGCTTTGCGTCTTTCTCGTCAAGATAGGCCGTTTCATGAACTGAGGTTGCGCGAGCATCAAGGTGATACATCAAGTCAGAAATGCATGAGCCTTTACCAGCTCCTGCCCAGCCTTCGAAAAGAACAACAAGGCCAATTTCTGCTTGGCGAACCTGCTGTTGCAGAACAACAAGTTCGTTAATAGCTTCCTTGTAAGGAGCTTTGTAATCGGTTTTGGACAGATGCGGACGTTTGAAATCGACGTTTTCGAGCATAGGCACCCTTTCTCTTAAAACTCCCCCAAAGGAATAATCTCATTATATATGAGATTAATAACCAACCGAAATTTCCGGGTTGTGAAATTGTCTCGTTCAGGCTTCAAATGCGGAAGAGGACTGTTAAGATTTTTTGATTCTTGTGCCTTACAATGGATGTGGCTTTCTTGGATTGGAAAGGACTTAATGCCTAATTACGCAGTTATAGACGTGGGTTCTAACTCTATTCGTATGGTCGTGTACGACGTACCTGATGACCATAGGAATTCGTATTCCCGCAAAAACTTTTCAAGCATCATAAACGACAAGGTTATCGCTGGGCTTGCTTCCTATGTTGTCGATGGCGTCTTTGAAGACGCCGGCATTAATCGCGCGATTTCAGTGCTGAAGGGTCATGCGAAGCGCGCGCGCTACTTCAAGTGCAAACGCATTGAAGCGTTTGCAACGGCAGCACTGCGTAACTGCAAAAATTCGCAGGAGGCAAAAAAGCGCATTGAGGAAGCAACCGATATCGAAATTCACCTGCTTTCAAGCGAAGATGAGTCTCACCTTGGTTTTATTGGAGCCGCAAGCGATAGAGTCGTAGGTAACGGAACCTTGGTCGATATTGGTGGAGGCTCCACCGAACTTGCCCGGGTCCATAACGGCCATGACTTCGGCAATGTAAGCCTTACGCAAGGATCACTCTCCTCGTTTTCAAATTACGTCGAAGGAGTCATCCCGACACCCGCTGAAATTGATTTAATTCATGCTGCCTTTCATGACCAGCTCCAAACACTTCGTGACCCGGCTTTGTATAGGACGCCAAACTTCTTCGGTATCGGCGGCACGATACGCGGTATCTCAAAGCTTTTTTCTCTTATGAATTCCAACTTGGAGCGCCCCAAGGAACTTACGCATCAAGACCTCTCCATAATCTTGAATCGTTGCATTGATGAACCGAACGAATTTGCTCATTCAATTCTGAAGGCGGCACCTGAGCGTATCCATACGCTTATCCCAGGTTGCGTCATTCTTGACACGCTTTTTACCGAATACGGTGCAAGCAGTATAAGTATTTGCAAATACGGTGTTCGTGAGGGATATTTAATAGAGCGTATGCTCAAAGGCTAGTTGACCCGAATCCGCTGCAGAAAGTTCGGGTTTTTCACACACATAACTGTGCAAGATTTACGGGAGTTATGGCACAATCAAATAGGATTCAACCATAGATTTGTCATTAGGGGATGAGCTATGACTGAAGAACATGGTACGGAATTCAATAATGTGATCGTTGATACTATTGGCCCGAAACCTAAGCTTGCCGAGCCACGAGAACCAGAGCGGCGGGGAGACCTTCTCTACTGCCAGAATCGTGAGCTGTCTTGGCTCACGTTCAACGAACGCGTACTCGACCAAGGGTCCGATACTTCCGTTCCTCTTTTAGAGCGCCTGAATTTCGTTTCTATTTTCTGGAGCAACCTCCAGGAATTTTTCATGGTGCGCGTCGGTAGCATCACCGACCTTTCTTTGGTTAAAGCAAATATCACCGACTCAAAGACCGGCATGAGCCCCAAGGAGCAAATTGAGGCTATCAACGAGCGGTGCCACGAGCTCTACCCCATTCAGGAACGTATCTTCGAAGAAATCTGCCACGAGCTGAATTCTCAAGGCATCACCCACCGTATGGCTGACGAGCTCGATGCCGACCAGCTTTCGTTTTTACAGAAGTACTTTACGCGCAATGTTGAGCCCTTCTTATCCCCTCAAATTATTAACCCGCAGCATCCTTTCCCACACTTGGAAAATGGAAAGCTCTATATTGTCGTTCGTATTGATGAGAAGAAAAAAACCAAGCATAAGAAAAGTGACAAAAACGATAAGGGCGACAAGAACACGAAAAAGAATAAGGATGTAGGTGCTGATGGAGCAA
Source organism: Eggerthellaceae bacterium (assembly GCA_050945155.1). Taxonomy (GTDB): domain Bacteria; phylum Actinomycetota; class Coriobacteriia; order Coriobacteriales; family Eggerthellaceae; genus JBMNSK01. The sequence continues at coordinate 2,183 of JBMNSK010000033.1, forward strand.
CTGTAGGTCTTATTCCTTTGCCCCACCAGTGTGAGCGCATCATTAAACTTCCTGGTGACGGCTTCCAGTTTATCCTGCTCGAGCATGTCATTGAGATGATGGCAAGTGACATCTTCTCCATGTATCCCATCAAGCACACAAATATCATCTGCGTTACGCGCAATGCCGACCTAGATGCAAACGAAGGCACTGATGAAGCTGACTATGACTACCGCGAGCACATGAAGCGCATTTTAAAGAAGCGGAGCCGTCTTGCGCCCGTCCGCCTTGAGTGCGAGCGACCTTTAACGCCCACGTTGCAGCGCACGCTACTTGACCGCCTGAACTTAAAGCAATTCCAGGTCTATACCACGACCGTGCCTCTCGATATGAGCTATACCTATGAGCTCGACGATATACTGCCGGCGAAAATAAAGAAACGCCTGGTATACCAGCCATTCTCGCCACAGTGGCCTTCCACCATTGATAAGAACCGCTCAATCATTGAACAGGTCTACGAGAAAGATATTCTTATCAGCTATCCGTACGAGACTATCGACGCATTCGTTAACTTACTTCACGAGGCGGCCAATGACCCAGCGGTTATTTCTATTAAGATTACCCTCTACCGTTTGGCGAAACAGTCCCACCTCGCCGAGGCGCTGATTGCAGCTGCCGAAGCAGGCAAAGAGGTTACGGCATTATTCGAATTACGTGCACGTTTTGACGAGAACAATAATATTGAGTGGTCTCAGCGTTTTGAAGAAGCCGGATGCAATGTCATCTATGGTTTCCAGAACTACAAAGTGCACTCGAAAATTTGTTGTATCACACGGCAAACGCCAAATGGCGTGAGCTATATCACCCAACTTGGTACCGGCAACTACAACGAAAAGACAGCCAAACTCTACACGGACTTTTGCTTCTTAACGGCAGATGAAGCTTTTGGACGCGACGCTATTGAGTTCTTTAAAAACATGGGACTTGAGACGGTATCGGATAACTATGACATCCTGCGTGTTGCGCCTATGCAAATTAAGCCAACGGTTGCTCTTTGCATTAACCAAGAAATTGATAAGGCTAAGGAAGGACGCCCCTGTGGGGTCTTCATTAAAACGAACTCAATTACCGATATTGACCTTATCGACAAGCTGGTTGAAGCGTCACAAGCGGGAGTTCCTGTGACCCTTTTTGTCCGTGGTATCTCCTGCATCCTTCCACGCGTGAAGGGCTATACGGATAATATCCGCGTAGTCTCAATTGTTGGACGCCTGCTTGAACACAGCCGCATTTTCGCCTTTGGCTCCCGCGATAACTTGCGCCTCTACCTTTCCAGTGCAGACCTTATGACGCGCAATATGGAGCACCGTGTCGAAATTGCATGGCCTATTGTTAATGCAAGTCTTCGTGAAGAAATTATTTGGTACTGTGACACCTGCCTGCGCGACACCGCGAAGTTGCGCGAGTTAAAACCTGATGGAACCTATACGGCTCTGCGCGAATTCGCAAAACGTGACGAAAATGGAAAAGTTAATCCGCTCGATTCGCAAGATGCCCTGATCCATTTCTTCCAGGAGCGCCACCTCTTGGCGTCTGAGCACGAAGCTGCCCTGCGCAGTAATGACGGAGAAAAAATAATCAATAACGAAGAGGCGCAACGAATTGCAGAAGAGAATGCTCGACCGCCTCGTCGTGACAACAACGCCTATGAGGCGCAAGCGCACTTTGACGACTTTACCGGGCAAACAGATTACAATCACCCTGCCATGTCACAAGACGTCGGTGAATATGAGCCGGCCGGCTCTGCAGACGGATATCACAGCCCCTACCCGAGTGATACCTTTAACCCAAACAAGGGAGAAGTGAACTCTGATACCAACCAGTCGTTCTTTGATTCTCCTTTCTTCGAAATGCCGCCTAACTCGGATTTCAGAAGCTGGCAAGGGTTTGATTACCCGACCGATGAGGAATGGCCTCCGCAAAGCGGACCATCGCCGCAACCGCCGGTACTTAACGCCATGGTGGTAAGCGATACCCCTCGAGGAAAGAAGCCGAATATTTTCCAGCGCTTCTTGGGCCTGTTCAAACGCAAGTAGCCTTCATTGCTGGTGGGTGAATAGCAAAGAAGGCGCTTCTTTTTCCCTAGGTTGAGATATAAAAGCACTAACAGTAAGCCATAAGTAAAAATTCCCCTTTGGCCATAGGCTCAAAGGGGAATTCATTTTGTCCTACAGAGATTTGTTGGTCTGTGTCTTAGCAGACAAGCAGGTAAGGTTTACTTAAGCTCTCTTTCAACGACCTCAGCAATGTTTTCTGCAATTTCTTTCGCCTCGGCTTCATCTTCAGCCTCTACCATCACGCGCACCAAAGGTTCTGTGCCACTCGGACGGATGAGTACGCGACCTCGGTCGCCAAGACGCGCTTTTGATAGAGAAACAACAGCGCGAATAGCACCGTTTTCCTCTACTTCTTCTTTATGATTTACCGCAACGTTAATAAGACACTGGGGAAACTTTTCCATAACCTGTATCGCCTCCTCGAGCGGCTTGCCGCTCCGCTTTACCGCCGCAAGAAACTGACAAGCAGTCATAAGACCGTCACCTGTTGAATTATGGTCGAGTAGAATCATATGACCCGACTGCTCACCACCGATGCTATAGCCATGAGAGCGCATCTCTTCAAGCACATAGCGGTCCCCCACTTTTGTCTGGACGACATGAATGCCCTCTGCCTCCATGGCGCGTACAAAGCCAAGATTGCACATGACAGTCGAAACAACCGTATCGTCAGCCAGACAACCCCGGCTCTTCATATCAAGAGCGCAGACTGCTTCGATATAATCGCCATCGATTTCCTGACCACCTGGGGTCATCAAAATAACGCGGTCCGCATCACCATCGTGAGCAACGCCCACATCAGCACCCGACTCTTCCATGAGTTCCCGCAAAGGTTCAAGATGCGTTGAGCCGCAGTTTACGTTGATATCGCAACCATCAAAGTCATCGTTAATAACACTGACCTTTGCGCCAAGCGCCTCAAAAGCGCGTTTACTTGTCAAAGCAGAAGCGCCGTGACCTGCATCGAGCGCAATATGAAGATCCTTAAAATCAAGGTCCTGCCCCTGAATACACGAGACAACGTGGTCGATATAGATATCGCAAGCCTCTTCAACGGGCAGAGCAACGCCTAAAGCTGGGCCCTGTGGCATTGAATAACTTGCGTCTTGTTCGCAGGCCTTTTTCACCACCGCCTCGAGGCCACCTTCGGTAACAAAAGCCTCAATTTCATCTTCAAGTTCGTCCGGAAGTTTGAAACCCGCATTATCGAAGAGTTTGATGCCGTTGTACTGAGGTGGATTATGCGATGCAGAAATTACCATGCCGCCGTCAGCATGCAGTTCACGAACGAGCAGGGCCACACCAGGCGTAGGGATGATGTCGGCAAGTAAGGCCGTACCGCCGGCGCTCATGATGCCGGCAGCTGCGGCAGCCTCCAACATATCACCTGACAAACGCGTGTCTTTTCCAATAACAATCGTTTGCCCTAAAAAGGCTACTGCGGCCTGACCCAAACGATACGCGAGCGTATTCGTCAACTCGAGGTTTGCAACGCCACGCACGCCATCCGTACCAAATAATCTTGGCATTACTTACCTCGTCTCACATATTCATCAAGCAAACGAACGCCGCCTTCGGGACGCTCTTCTTGCGTCATTCGGTTATTAAGTTCAGCTGCAAGCTCATCAATGCTTATCCCATACCGCTCAAGAACAACAAGGAGGTGGTACACCAAATCCCCTGCTTCATACCGCAGATGGTCGGTCTCATCGGATAAGGCTTTATCATCTTTGAACTGCTTGGCCGTTTCACAGTCTTTTGCAGCAAGCACTACCTCATTTGCCTCTTCAACAAGCTTCTTTAAGGGAAGATCAAGATGGTCATTGAGCAGGCGGTAGGTATAACTTTCCTCTCCTGCCCCCCGACGTGCGGCAATGGTGTGTGCAAGTGCCTCAAGCGTAGCGCCAATCTGGGAACTCGGCTGTGATTCGCCTGATGGAAGATAGGTTTTCTCTGGCATAGAAGATTCCTCTTATCTTTAAGCAAGAGGGGAGGTTTTCTACCTCCCCTCAATTCGTGCTTATGAAATGAGGTCGTCCTCACCGGAAGATTCAGAGTCCGCATCATCGGATGATGGATCTTCTTCCTCATCGGACGCTTCCTCTTCCTCTTTGCTGGTAAGTCCGAAACCTAATGACCCTACAGAACCCAAAAGCGCGTCGAGTTCTTCAAGGTTGCGCTTATAGGATCGCGGAGGAAGAGCTTCGCCTAGCATATCTTCGCCTTCAGTATTAAATGTCGGCGGCTCATCTCCACCAATCAAGATGGTGTCATCAGGACTAAAGACCATATCCAGAAGCTGGCTAATATCATCGTTTGATGCCGCTAAGTCATCTTCAATGACATTGGAGAGATCATGCTCAGCCAGCCCTTCTTTAAGTTCCTCAATGGCCTTAGCACCAATACCATCGATGCGTAGGAGGTCATCTTCGGTATGACCTACCAAATCAGCAACGGTTTCGATGCCAGCCTCAGAGAATTTGTTCGCCCAACGCTGAGATACACCCAAATCATCGAAGATATACAGACGAGCCTGCTCATCGGTAAGCTTCGGGCCACGGTGCGTAGTAGCGCCGCCACCGTAGTATCCGCCATAGGTGTTGCCCATATTGAGGTAACCCTCATTGTCCAAAGACCAGTCTTGAGGCTGAGGCAAGAGTTCCTCGATCTCACGCAGGGCTTCAGGAGCATAGTCAGATAAGGTGTCGTTTGATTCTTTCTCAATCGGTGCACCTTTGTAGGTAAGCTTCACATTGTGATAGCGGTCAAGACCGGTACCAGCAGGAATTGGCTTACCAATGATGACGTTTTCCTTCAGGCCAGCAAGGTTGTCCACCTTACCCTCAATGGCCGCGTCCGTTAAGACCTTCGTGGTCTCCTGGAAGGATGCAGCGGAGAGGAAGGAGTCGGTAGCAAGCGATGCCTTCGTAATGCCCAAGAGCAGAGGTTGGCCAATCGGCGGGTTTTTGCCTTCAGCAATGAGCTGGTTGGCAACGCGCTGGAATTCGAAGCGATTTACCTGACGACCAGGCAGGTAGTCAGAATCGCCCGAATCAAGGACGGTTACCTTACGCAGCATCTGGCGAGCAATGACCTCGATGTGCTTATCGTTAATATCAACGCCTTGGGAAACATAGACGTCCTGAACCTGAGACACAATGTAACGAAGTGTGGTGTTCGGGTCGGTCAAGCGCAGCAAATCATGTGGGTTCACAGAACCACGGGTGAGCTGTTGGCCAACCTTCACTTCGACGCCGTCATCAATTCCAGGCAGCATCTGGGCACGAGCAGAAACACTGTACTCGCGGATATTGCCTTCCTGGTCATGAATGGTCAGGGTCTTTTGGTTCTTATCGCTTTCAATCTGCAAGGTGCCGGAAATCTCGGCCAGGACAGCCATACCCTTTGGCTTGCGAGCTTCGAAAAGCTCCTGAACACGAGGAAGACCGTGCGTAATGTCTTCACCTGCAACACCGCCGGTATGGAAGGTTCTCATGGTCAGCTGCGTACCCGGCTCACCAATGGACTGAGCAGCAATAATACCGACTGCTGTTCCGATGTTGACCGGACGAGACGTAGCCAAATCCCAGCCATAGCACTTCTGGCAGACGCCGTGGTCGGCATGACAGGTCATGACGGTACGAATGGTAACTTCTTCAATGCCGGCTGCTTCGATTTTGCGCAAATCGTCAAGCGAGCTGATAAACTCGCCTGCCTCAAAGAGCACTTCCCCTTCGGAGCTTACGACATCTTCCAAGAGGCAACGACCAATCACATTGGCATCAAGTTCGCCTTTTGCATCATGGATTGCGTAGTCAACGCCTTCGGTCGTACCGCAGTCAATCTCGCGAATGATGACATCTTGTGCAACATCAACAAGACGACGAGTCAGATAACCAGAGTCAGCTGTACGCAAAGCGGTGTCGGCCAAACCTTTACGCGCACCATGCGTGGATACGAAGTACTCCAGTACGGAAAGACCTTCACGGAAGTTTGCCTTAATAGGACGGTCAATGATTTCGCCGTTCGGGTCAGAGATAAGACCACGCATTCCCGCAAGCTGACGAATCTGCTTGATGTTACCACGAGCACCAGAGAAGGCCATCATGTAGATTGGATTGAAGCGGTCGAAGTTGTCAGCCATAGCTTCGCCGACGCGCTCGTTCGCATCATTCCAAATATCGACAACCTGACGATGACGCTCGTCATGGCTCATAAGACCCATCTCATAGTCTTCATCAATTGCCGCAACCTTCGCATCGGCTTCAGCTAAAATCTCAGCCTTTTGCGGTGGAACGGTAGCGTCATAAACAGAAACCGTAACACCTGCCTGAGTTGCATAGTGGAAACCAGCATCCTTCAAACCATCCAGGATGGACGGAACTTCAGAAATGGTATAGCGGTTGCACACATCTTCAACCAGACGACTAATCTCGGTCTTGTTCATCTCATAGTTCAAGAACGGATAGTCATCAGGCAGAACACTATTAAAGGTGATGCGGCCTACCGATGTTTCGATACGCTCGCCTGCCTTGTGCTCTTCAAAAGTGTTGTAGGCAGTCGCAATAACTGAGTCGCGCTTGAGGCGTACAAGAATCCTTGCCTGAAGGTCAAGGTCAGCATGAGCATCATGAGCGTTCAAAGCTTCTTTGAAGTCATAGAAAATCCTGCCCTCACCAGGGAAGTTATCGCGAATAGCCGTAAGGTAGTACAGACCGATAATCATGTCCTGAGTTGGAACAGTCAAAGGTCTGCCGTGTGCCGGGCTCTTGATATTGTTTGTTGAGAGCATAAGAACACGTGCCTCTGCCTGTGCTTCTGCACCCAGCGGTACGTGAACTGCCATCTGGTCACCGTCGAAGTCTGCGTTAAATGCGGTGCAGACGAGTGGGTGAAGTTTGATAGCCTTACCTTCAACAAGGATTGGTTCGAACGCCTGAATACCTAAGCGGTGCAAGGTAGGTGCGCGGTTAAGCAGTACCGGATGTTCGGTAATAACCTCTTCCAAAACGTCCCATACATAGCTTGCACCACGGTCAACTGCACGACGTGCTGCCTTGATATTAGCAACGTACTCAAGCTCGACCAGGCGTTTCATAACGAATGGCTTGAAAAGCTCGAGTGCCATCTGTGACGGAAGACCGCACTGATGCATCTTCAGCTGAGGACCAACAACGATTACCGAACGACCAGAGTAGTCAACGCGCTTACCCAAGAGGTTCTGGCGGAAGCGTCCCTGCTTGCCTTTAAGCATGTCAGAAAGGCTCTTCAGTGGACGGTTGCCAGGACCCGTTACCGGACGTCCACGGCGACCGTTGTCAAAGAGGCTGTCAACTGCCTCCTGCAGCATGCGCTTCTCGTTGTTGACGATGATGTCCGGAGCGCCCAAGTCCAGGAGTCGCTTCAAACGATTATTACGGTTGATAACACGACGATAGAGGTCGTTTAAGTCTGAGGTAGCAAAACGGCCACCATCAAGCTGAACCATAGGACGCAGATCCGGTGGAATAACCGGAATAACGTCCAGAATCATATCGGTTGGCTTGTTGGAAGACTTGAGGAACGCATCAACAACCTTCAAACGCTTGATAGCCTTTGCGCGCTTCTGACCCTTGCCGTTTGCAATAATCTCGCCCAGCTCTTCAGCGGTCTTTTCAAGATCAATTTGCTCGAGCAGGTCGCGTACTGCTTCAGCACCCATGCCACCCTTGAAGTAGTCACGGTAGTTCAGGCGCATCTCACGATAGAGCGACTCGTCAGAAATAAGCTGCTTCGGCTCAATCTTCATGAAGGCCTCGAACGCCTCAGTACGTAAAGCTTTGCGCTCGTTGAACTCCTCATACAAATCGGCAATTTCGTCTTCGACTTCTTCAGGAGTCATGCGCTCTTCGTCATCGATTTCGTCAACAAACTCATCTTCCTCGGGCACATAGGCAGTAGAAAGACGGCGAGTAGATTCAATCAGACGATCTCGCTCTGCATCGAGTTCTTCGAGGTCGGCAGCGAGCTCGTCACGCAAATCTTCCTCATCCTCATCACGAGCTTCGGTATCAACCGAGGTGATGATGGAGCTTGCAAAATAGAGAACCTTTTCAAGCTCCTTGGGAGGAATATCCAAGAGGTAGCCCAGACGAGAAGGCGAACCTTTGAAATACCAAATATGAGAAACCGGAGCAGCAAGTTCAATATGACCCATGCGCTCGCGGCGTACCTTTGAACGCGTCACTTCAACACCGCAGCGTTCGCAGACAATGCCCTTAAAACGAACACGCTTGTACTTTCCGCAGGCGCACTCCCAGTCCTTCGTAGGACCGAAAATCTTCTCGCAGAACAAGCCGTCCTTCTCAGGCTTTAAGGTACGGTAGTTAATGGTTTCCGGCTTCTTGACCTCACCACGGGACCATCCGCGAATATCTTCAGCGCTGGCGAGGGAAATTCTAATTGCGTCAAAATTGTTTACGTCGAATTCTGTAGGCATTATTCCTCCTCTCCATCACCGATGAGGTCGTCACCGGAATCATTCAAGTCCATATCACTCATCAAATTTCCTAATTCAGCAGCAATGCCGTCCAAAGCATCTTCTGTTTCTTCTGCTTCGGTCTTTTGGGCATCTTGCTGCAGTGCTTCAAAGAGTTCTTGATCTTCTTCATCAGCCTTACGGTCATCTTCGGTGCTCTCCGCACGCTTTTCAGCGAGCGTAGCCGTGTCGATGGCCTTATGGTCATGACCTTCAAGCTCAACGTTCAGGCAGAGGGACTTCATTTCCTTTACCAGAACTTTGAAGGATTCCGGAACTTCAGCGGCCGGAATGTTTTCGCCCTTAATAATGGCCTCGTAGGATTTGACGCGGCCGGCAGTATCGTCGGACTTTACCGTCAAGATCTCCTGCAAAACATTCGATGCGCCGTAGGCATACAGTGCCCAAACTTCCATCTCGCCGAAACGCTGGCCACCAAACTGAGCCTTGCCGCCAAGTGGCTGCTGTGTAATTAGACTGTAAGGACCGGTCGAACGTGCGTGAATCTTGTCGTCAACCATATGACCGAGTTTCAGCATGTAGGTCTGGCCAACCGTGATAGGCTCGCGGAATTTCTCGCCCGTACGCCCATCGTAGAGCCAGGTCTTACCGGTGCGAGAGAGCTGCGGTACGAACTCATCACGTGCCTTATCTCCGTACTTTGCATGGTTGATATTAATGAGGTTGCGATTCGCACGTTCAATAGCATCCGAAATCTCTGTCTCTGTTGCACCGTCAAATACCGGCGATGAAACATAGATGGGACCGTCAACAATCTCGTCGGAATCTTCCTTGTCATCCCAACCCCACTTAGCAGCCCAGCCTAAGTGGTTCTCAAGCAGCTGACCAACGTTCATACGAGAAGGAACGCCGAGCGGGTTAAGGATAACGTCAATAGGGGTACCGTCTGCCAGGTAAGGCATGTCCTCGATAGGCAGAACGCGCGAAATAACACCTTTGTTACCGTGACGACCAGAGAGCTTGTCGCCCTGCTGAACCTTTCGTTTCTGAGCAACGTAAATACGAACGAGCTCGTTTACGCCCGGTGCAAGTTCATCGCCTGCAGCACGGCTGAAGCGGTGAATACCGATAACACGTCCGCCAGCACCGTGCGGTACCTTCAAGGAAGTGTCGCGAACTTCCCGTGCTTTCTCACCAAAGATAGCACGCAGGAGGCGCTCTTCAGCGGTAAGCTCAGTCTCGCCCTTCGGAGCAACCTTGCCAACCAAAACATCGCCAGGGAATACTTCAGCGCCGATGCGAATGATGCCATCAGCATCTAAGTCGGCAATGACGTCCTCAGAGATGTTTGGAATCTCACGGGTAATCTCTTCAGGTCCAAGCTTGGTGTCGCGTGCATCTACCTGATACTCAGAAATATGAATGGAGGTCAGCAGGTCTTCAGCAACCACACGCTCGGAAATAACGATGGCGTCCTCGTAGTTGTAGCCTTCCCAAGGCATATAAGCAATCATGAGGTTTTGGCCTAAAGCAAGCTCACCCTTGTCACAGGAAGGACCGTCGGCCAAAACATCACCAGCAGCAACTTCATCGCCCTTACGAACGATAGGACGGTGGTTGATGCAACCGCTCTGGTTTGAACGCTGGAACTTAGGAACCAGGTATTCATCATATTCACCATCGTTGTTCAGGATGATGATGGTTTCACCATCAACATAGTCAACGACACCTGGGTTTTGAGCCACGATAATTTCGCCCGAGTCAACAACGATACGGTGCTCGATACCCGTACCAACAAGCGGTGCTTCAGGGCGCAGCAGAGGCACAGCCTGGCGCTGCATGTTTGAACCCATGAGTGCACGGTTTGCATCGTCGTGCTCAAGGAACGGAATAAGTGACGTTGCTACCGACGTCATCTGACGAGGAGAAACGTCCATGTAGTTAACATCTTCTACCGGAATTTCGTCCGGGTCGCCGAACTCACCATTAGCGCCCTTGGTACGACACAAAACACGCTCGGCAGGAATGAATTCACCGTTTTCGGCATAGTGACCAAAAACGCGTGTCTCAAGGTTAAAGGTTTCATTTGCCTGAGCGATGATGTAGTTTTCTTCCTCATCGGCAGTCAGGTAGTCGATTTCGTCGGTTACCTTCCCATCAACAATGCGTCGATACGGGGTCTCGATGAAGCCATATGGGTTTACGCGTGCATAGGTTGCAAGCGAACCGATAAGTCCAATGTTTGGACCTTCAGGTGTCTCAATAGGACACATACGACCATAGTGAGACGTATGAACGTCACGGACTTCAAAACCCGCGCGTTCGCGTGAAAGACCGCCAGGACCCAAAGCGGAAAGCCTACGCTTGTGCGTAATGCCTGCAGCCGGGTTCGTCTGATCCATAAACTGTGAAAGCTGAGAAGAGCCGAAAAACTCTTTAATTGCAGCAACGATAGGACGAATGTTTACGAGCGACTGCGGCGTAATCTCGTCGGGCTCCTGCATGCTCATGCGCTCGCGCACAACGCGCTCCATACGCGAAAGACCAATGCGGAACTGGTTTTGAATCAGCTCGCCTACCGTACGAATACGACGGTTGCCGAAGTGGTCGATGTCGTCAGTCGTTACGCCCTCAACGCCTTCATGTAAATCAACGAGGTAGCGCATCGTCTTTACGATGTCTTCCTGCGTCAAGGTAGAAGAGTCGTTGCTGGGGTCAAAGCCGAGCTTCTTATTAATCTTATAGCGGCCCACCTTCGCTAAGTTATAGCGTTGTGGGTTAAAGAAAAGTCCATCTAAAAGCGTGCGTGCAGAATCAAGTGTCGGTGGCTCACCCGGACGGAAGCGCTTATAGAGCTCAATAAGAGACTCTTCGCGCGTCGTCGCAGGGTCGCGGTCAAGCGTGCGAACAATCATGTCGTCGTTGCCCAGAAGGTCAAGAATCTCTTCGCGAGATTCAGCAAGACCTAAAGCGCGGACGAGCAGAGTTGCCGGCTGCTTGCGCTTGCGGTCGATACGGACCGAAAGCACATCACGCTTGTCGGTTTCAAACTCAAGCCATGCACCACGGCTTGGAATAATTTTGGCGTTGTAAATGGTCTTGTCTGAGGTCTTGTCCGGTTCTGCTGAGAAATAGACACCAGGAGAACGAACGAGCTGAGAGACGACGACACGCTCAGTACCATTAATAATGAAGGTACCGCGTGGGGTCATGAGCGGAAAGTCTCCGATAAATACGTCCTGCTCTTTGATTTCTCCCGTTTCACGATTGACGAAGCGAATTTCTACAAAGAGTGGAGCTTGATAGCTTACGTCCTTCTCTTTGCACTCATCCACGGTGTACTTTGGCTCGCCAAATTCATGACGGCCAAACTCAACACACATGTCCTTCGTCGAATTTTCGATGGGGCTGATATCGGCGAATGCCTCATCCAGGCCTTCCTCGGTGAACCATTTAAAGCTCTCGGTCTGAACGGCAATCAGATTGGGTACGTCCATGACGTCTGGGATTTTCGCAAAACTTCTGCGCTCCCTATAACGGCTGGTCGGACCCTGATTTTTTTCTTGAGCCACGAGGCGACTCCTCCTTCGCGAACACGCTGTTTTTGCAAAAAGATACAAACGAATAATTTATTACTGATATATAAGTGAGTCAAGAAATTTTTTTAGAAGCTATGAAATTTTGCTGTAATTTTTCGTTTTCATCAGGGGATATGCAAATTGATTTTTTCTCAGTTTCTCACAAGTTGTAAATCTTGCAAGACCAAGTGAACCAGAAACAAAGCTTTTGAATTTCAAAGTCTCCGTGCACAGGTAAAAATTCGGTAAAAAAATAACTAAGTCTGAAAAGAAATGATGGAGACTCAGTAAAAACACGTAGAGGTACAGGCCCCTACGTGACCAACAGAAAACTCATTTCTCGCTGTGTCTAGGGGTACAAGGGGTGCCACCGGGTGTATGAAATATGCGTCATGACGCTCAGGCATACACCTACGCACCCGCCAAAAAAAGTGCCACGCCTCTGATGGGGGTCAGAGGCGTGGCCAAAATGTCTCTGGGGAGGGTTGTCTTGTGAGGTACAGGGGGTTCAAGACGCATCCCAGGACTACGAATATACTTTTTTCAACGGGTGATTTTCGCCACCCACTTACTAAGACTCATAGACCCTAGGAATTTCCTCACATCTTTTTAAAAAAAATGAAATTCCTCGGTAAATGCTCATCGAGCAGGTACTACAAGTCCTTCCGTTTACCCAATCCAGGAACTAGACTTGCGTCCTGTCCCAAAAGGTGTGCTCTACGATGGCGCAGTACGCGAGACGTAATCGTAGAAGCAATGACAAACACAATAATTGCTACGAAGACATAGCCAGAAGCCGAGTCAAAAAGGATGCTCGATCCATACGTTCCTGAGATAACAAAAGTTCCCTCAGCACCAGAACCGAGAAGACCAATGGTTCCGACAAGTCCGAAAGCACAAAGGGCACCAGCAACAGACAAAGCTGCTGTCATGCGCATCTCGCGCTTACGGCGAAGCCGCTTTGTGCGTCTTTCG
>JBMNSK010000034.1:0-14791 GCA_050945155.1 Eggerthellaceae bacterium
GTCATTGGACAACATCGGTGCTATATCGTCCTCTTCCTCATCAAAGGCATCCACAGGCATATCCTGTACAAACTGCTTTGCAAGATTACGGATTATTCCGGTCGTTTTTGCAGCATCCGCAATTGATGAGTAGCTAAACACATCCCGGCGAAGAGGTTTGTAGGCATAAAGCTCATCAGATGAACTTAAACCATCTTGGTCTGTGGCAAGGAAAAACATCTGTTCATCCTCTGACTCTGCGGGTTCAATATCGTTTTCATCTATGGCTTGCGTGTCTTCAGAGACATCATCTTCATCGACAGACGCTGCATCTAGGTGGAGAGTTTCGGTAGCCACCAAACAAGAGTCATTGCGTCCAATGGTATAGAGCGGTTTGCTGAAGAAATCATCCGCTTCACAAACTGCTGTCTGAACCGCATGCATCAACTCAGATGTCGATGCACCCGAATCCTTCTTCAAGGTAACAGGGATAGATAAAATGACCGCCTCGCGTGCTCGCGTGATAGCCACATACAAAAGCCGCTTAGCTTCTTCGTATTCTCCGAGGAATTCGTTTACTGCAATACCGAGTCGCCACGCAAGAGGTGTCTGAGCTTTGCTGAGGTAGTCTTCAACTGCCTCAGATTCATCAAGTTCCTTTTCCGAAATGACATCGCGAAGCTTTCTTGCGCTCAAGGGTGAAAGAATACTTTTTTCTTTAAAAGGATCGAGGGAACGGCCGGCATCTAAGCTGAGGTAGGTCTTGTCTTTGATTTGCGAGCTGAGAAGTTTAGAGGTTGATGGTTTGCCCTCCCGCATCTCAGCAATGGCGACTATCGGAAACTCAAGCCCTTTTGAGGAATGGATGGACATGATGCGCACAAATCCATCCTCGGCAGCCGAAAGGGCTCCGGGAGCTTCTTTCATTACGGCCAAGTCACCGCTAAAACGTTCAACAACACCAGCAGGGCCTAAATCCGTATTCTTTTCTATCTCCGCAATAAAACGAATTGCTTTGTAGGTATTGGCGGCTGCAGCCTGCCCCTGAGCACCTTCCTTTTCAAGTCGTGAAAGATAGCCGCTTTCAACCATGACATCCATAAGAAGGGTCGACAGAGGGCGCTTGCCGATATCTGCACAAGCCCGCTGCATAACTTCTGCAGCTCGTCTCAGACGCGGACTTATTTCAGGATGCGCTTCGTATTCGTTCATGAGGGCCAAAAATGCTCGTCCGAACTTCACCTTGGTAACAGCAGGAGATGTTTCAGAATCCTGTGCTTTCGCACCCTCTACCTGTTTCGAGCAAAGTTTTACAAGGTCATCAGCTGGAAGACAAAAGATTGCACTGGTGAGGGTGGCAAAAAGTTCCGGTTCATCAAGGGGATTGACAAGCGTTCTTGCCAAACTTAAGACGTTTGCACTTTCTGTTGTCTTGTTAAAAACTGAACCCTGAGCAACGACACATGAAAACCCTTCATTGCGCAGCGCTTGAGCATAAATTTCGGCATTGCCCATGGTCCCCAAAAGCAGAACCATTTCACCAGCATCATGGCCAAGACTGCGCAATCGAGCAAAATCTTTCGCAATGAGTGCCGCCTCTGCCCTACGTTGGTCTACTCGCAAAGACCCTCCCCGGCTCTTCCTCGTCACGAGGTTAATTTTGATACGCGCCTCGCCTTTATATGGATGAGTAACCAGGCTCTCGTCTCGACCATGTCGCAACGACATAAAGTCTGAACCAAACATGGATGCTTGACTAAATACTGCATCAAGAAAGGTCAAGATATCGGCATGGCTGCGAAAGTTATCCGCAAGTCTCATGATGGAGCTTGCATCCTGCGCTTCAAGACTCTTAACGTGACGGCGATAAACCTGCACATCAGCACCTCGGAAACGATAGATGCTCTGCTGTGCATCACCTACCGTGCACAAACGCTCAGAAGCAGACCCCGACAGCCTTTTTACCATATCGACCTGCATCTGGCTGGTGTCTTGGAATTCGTCAACCATAACGAGGCGGAAAGCATTCGAGTATTCACGGGCAATCGCAGGATGCGTATCAAGAGCGCGGGATGCCAAGACTAAAAGGTCATCATTATCAAGCCAACCGTCAGCTGCTTTCAATTCCTGGTATCGACCAGCCGCCTTCTCTGCAAGCGACATGAGTTCAGAAAATACCGGTTCAGCCCATGCAAGGCGTGCCGTTTGTCCGAGCTCCTCATATCGCTTCTTGTGGTTTTTCGCCTCTTTCCTAAAGTCTTTGGGACCGAAATTTGCAGGAGGCACCGGAAACTCATCCATGAGAACTAAAGCTTTAGAGCTGCCCACTCTCCCCTCAAGCTCTCCTGCTACTAATGCTTCCTGGGCCATCTGAAGGGCTTCATTGGTATCCTCAATCCACTCGTCTTTGCTCTTAGATGTTGATTTAGCACTCGAAGCAAGAGGCATGAACTCTTCAGCTTCTTCCATCAAAGCTCTCAGACAGTCCTGCGGCGTTGGCCCTTTCGGAGGAAGCAGAAGGTCTTGGAGTCCACCGGGATGAGAAGAAATAATGTGCATCAAAGTTGTGAGCATGTCCTGCACGTTAGTCGAATCGAATTCTCCCTGCTTTTGGACACGAAATTCCGCAAAAACGAGGGCGGTTTCAGTGCCCGAAGCTGCGGCTTCGGCAAGTACCTCTTCGATGGCTTCTGCGCGCAAGTCTCGTTCAGCGCTTTCCTCTAAGATTTGAAATGAAGGGTCTATTTGCAGTTCGAGTGCATGGGCTCTCAAAATGCGAGCACAAGCTCCATGAATGGTGGTAATCCACGCATTATCAACCTTAAGCGCCTGTTCAATGCGGCCTTGAGAACGCAGTGCACCCTTAATGCGCGACTTGAGTTCGAAAGCTGCTTTGCGCGTAAAAGTAATAGCCATGACCTGGGAAATATCATCAACATAGCCCGTATTAAACGCATGCACAATACGTTGAGTCAGCGTATGCGTTTTTCCTGACCCAGCTCCCGCCGCAACAGCAATGGCCTTATCAAGTGTTTCAACACAGCGTTTTTGTCCTCGGGTAAGCGGCATACCTATTCCTGCGCCTCCTCAGGGTCTTCCTCTAAGCTTTCAAAGACCACGGGCTCAAGTGGTACAGCACCTGCCACAAGCTGATCAAGTGCTTCTGCAATTCGTTCTTCCGTATAGTCGAGCACATCAGAAAATGTCATCGAATCATCAGGCATGCAGGCACAATCTTTATGGTGCATATGTGGAAGTGATTGTTTGCCAAGAATTCGTGCGTCATAAGAACCGCTTAACCTAAACGGTTTGGAATAAGTAACGTAAAGAGCACCGACAATATTAAGCCCCAGTTTACGCTTGATTGCCTGGGCATAAACTCGAGTCTGAACTTTTCCAAGATTGTCTGCAGATATCGCGGTGCGCGTATAATCTTTTGAGACCGAACCCTTATAGTCAATGATGACCGCATGCCCAGCATCATCAACATCGATTCGGTCGACTTTACCCACAAGCCGACACCCTGCATAGTCAATACCATCATCAGGCTTTATTTCATATTCGAGGTAGGCTGGATGAAACTCCGGCAGAAACTTAGCCTCGTAGGTAAGAAAAGCGCGAAGGTTTTCCGCTGCCTGGTCGCGTTCGCGCCGTTCAAGTTCTGTGAGAGGGATATACCTGCCAGAACCGGGTTCAAGCTTGACCTGGTCTGCCATTACTTCCTCAAGCGTTGCATCCATAATTCTTTTTGCAGCATCGAGATTCTCTTTGTTTACCTTTTGGAATCCTTCACTTTGAAAGCGCTTGTAAAAATTTTGAAGAACCCGGTGGGCGAAAACTCCACGCTCAAGCGGTCCAAAACCCTCGTCGATAGCGCGTGCGCCTATGCGGTAATTGGCAAACCACCCATAGGGACTTTCTAAGTACTGCTCTATCTGAGATGGCGAAATAATCAGCTTTCCATCTGCATAGGCAGATACCAGATTCCGCCTAACAAGCCCCCGATTCTCCGGAGCAATAAAATCGGGGCTGGTAGCAAGGAGCAGTGACCCCTCTTGACTGCTTTTCCCCGGTCGTGCATTTTCATACAGAAGACCTTCCCCGCGATTAACGATGTACGGCAAAAAGATTTTCGGCAGGATATAGGTTTCATCAACCTCAAGAGGATCTGATGGATCTGCACGGTAGCAGTCGAGAAACTCCTCCAAAACCGCAGCTGGATAGGTAGCTGTCGCATTCTTATCGTTAAGCGACCGCTCAATAACAAGATGCGAACTTGGGAGCTTCACCAGTGACTTGAACCGCAGACGCGCACGGTTTAGGACCGTGTGGTCGTTTTCAATTCCAATGCGCCGCGCGAGTGTTACCGCCGCATTTTCTGGGTCTTGAACGGGAAAGTTTTCGTTATTCAAATCGCAGAGAATAAGTGTCGAGCAGCTCTGCGGTCCTTGCTTTACCGCTTGGTCCTGCGTCGTGAAAACTACCCGCGGATTATCGTTGAGAGCTGCCGAATACGACAAGCGAGAGCGGCTTAACACATCACTGAAGTCCGTAAGATGAACGCCTAGTAAGCGTGCTGCCTCGGAATAGGTGTAAAGAAGAGAAAGTGCGGCAAGCTGCTCTGTCTTCCAAGCTCCGCTCTTTTGCTCTAGTGCTCGTATATGCTCGCTCAAATAGGAAATAAGCACATCAGCATCTGCGTCCTCGGCAAGTTCTACCATGTAGGACAAGGTTTCATTGCGCGCCTGAAGCTGTGCAAAAACCTCTGAGAGATGGGCGGTTCTATCAATACGAAGTGCCGCATTTATCATGTAGGTATCGTTGTGCGCAATACCCAAAATATCCGAATAAAGCAGGTCAGTGAGGTCAGAGATGGCTGGTTCTTCCAGTGTAAGACAGCGCACAATAGCAAAGTACGTACGGCCGAAATCTGTTTTACCGAAGAATCGAGATGCTTGACAAGCTGCATCAATACCAGCTTGTGCAAACGCATCAACTAAGTCTTCAAAATAGGCCTGAGGTTCATAGGCTGCAATAAGAAAAGTCTCATCATCCGGCGCAGTGCTTATCAAATCATAAAGAAGGGCGGAGGCCGCATGCTGCCCGGAGGGGAAAGCAAAACGAAAATCGAGGTTTTTTGGAGCAGGCTCAATCCCGGTGTCTTTTAAAGCCTCAAGTGAAGTCTTGTCTAAAACAAGATTCTCACAGCGGTCAAAGAACTGCTCTTCTTGAAGGGTCAAAGGTCGGTGAAGCTTCAAATCTATAAGGTAGGGCTCAGGAAAGATTTCTGAGGCCTGATCTGCCAAAAGCTCACAGGCATCTCCCAACTCAATGAGATTACGTGTAGAAATAAAGTCCTCATATATCGCCATATAGGCAAGAAATGCCTCTTCTTCTTCCGAAAGCGCGCCCAAAGGCTCTTGGTGCCTTAAGGCAAAAATTGTCTCCTTGAACCGCGATAGGCCCGCATAGTGTCTCAGAAAACCGGAAGCCATATCGACAATATGAAGGCTCGTATTCAGGTGGCGAGTTTTGCTTACAAGGAAGGAAAGTTCATCTGTCTGTTTCATTGCCGCAAACGCAGAATAAAAATCTTTTTCATTGCAATGTTTGTCCGTTAAGACCTGCGCAAGAGCAGAAAGGGCAACGAGGCGTTCAGCCGAACTGATAATTTTCTTTCCGTTTCCGTAGAGCTCCCAGAGATCTTTAATGAACGAAGGAAAGGTATGCGCGTGCTGGGAAAAAATTCCCGATTTGCTTTGAGCAGCAGCAACCTTCCTCGCATTCAGCAAGTCGGCATAGCTGGAAAATAGGAGTAAATCTGCTTCCTGTGAAGGGTGCGCTGCGGCAGTATTTTTATTCATTTTACCCATACAGATATTGTACCCATTAGTTTTGCGGTCCCGCTGAGTTTTCTCCCTCCCCTCTTGGAATTCCTCAGGTCATCGACAAGAAAGGGCTCTTTCCAAGAATTTACAATGCATCGTATGTCTTTAGGGTATAGTGGTAGAAATACGTCGCAAGGGGAAGCAATATGCACAATTTATCACACCGAACTGCGCGTTTTACTGACTCTGTCATTCGTCGCATGACGCGCATTGCCAACGAATATGATGCCATCAACTTGTCGCAAGGTTTCCCGGATTTTAATCCACCTCAAATTCTGATGGATAGTCTCGAGAGCATCGCCCAACAACCCTACCACCAGTATTCGGTTACCTGGGGTGCTCAGAATTTTCGTGAAGCAGTAGCGGCAAAGCAAAGCCGTTTCACCGGGTTGTCAATCGATGCCAATGAAAACGTTGTCATTACCTGCGGTAGCACCGAAGCGATGCTTTGCGCAGTTTTAAGCGTAACCGACCCAGGCGACAAGATTATTATCTTTAGTCCCTTCTATGAGAACTACCAAGCCGATGCGATTTTGGCCGGTGCTGAACCTATTTTTGTTCCCCTTGTTCCGCCTGAGTATTCTTTTGACGAAGAGATTCTCGAGGAAGCGTTTATGCAAGATGCAAAGGCGCTCATCCTCTGCAACCCATCTAACCCAAGCGGCAAAGTGTTTACGCGCAGCGAGCTCGAAACCATTGCTAATCTCGCGGAAAAATACAACACCTATATCATCACTGATGAAGTGTATGAGCATATGGTGTACGCCCCCTTTAGACATATTTACTTCAGCGCACTCCCTGGAATGTGGGAGCGGACCATTACCTGCAGTAGCCTGTCGAAAACCTATTCGATTACCGGATGGCGCCTGGGCTACACCATTGCACCTGCCCATATCACCGACCGCCTTAAGAAGGTCCATGACTTTCTTACCGTCGGTGCTCCAGCCCCGCTACAACAAGCAGCTATTTGTGCCCTGAAGTCAAAGCAGACCTACTACGACGACTTTATCGATATGTATACCAAGAAGCGCAATCTCTTCCTCGACGGCCTCGACACGATTGGGCTTAAACACAACGTGCCACAAGGCGCATACTACGTCATGGTTGATATCGAGGAATTCGGCTATGAGTCCGACCTAGTCTTTTGTGAGGAAATGTGCAAGCGCGTCGGCGTTGCTGCCGTCCCCGGCTCAAGCTTCTTTAGAGGACCAATTCACAACTACATCCGTCTTAACTATGCGAAAAAAGAAGAGACCATCAACGAGGTTATCAATCGTTTAGGAAAACTCAAAGACGTCATGTAGTCTGAGATTTTAGACTGTCAATAAATTGGCAAAGACAATGCAGGCGCACATGATGATAACGCCCAAGGTTGCTATCTTATCGATGCGTCCAAGGTAGTGAGGCCTCAGCTTCGTGCGGTGATCCCCGCCGTGGTAGCACCGGGCATCCATTGCTTGGGCAAGCACATGCGCGTGGCTGAAAGCACTCGCAAACAGCGGCACGATAAATGATGACATGATGCCGAGCCCCTTCTTTCTCATGCTGAGTTTAAAACGAGCACCGCGGCTTGTCTGCGCATGATAAATCACGCGAAATTCTTGAGCGAACTGCGGCGTAAAGCGCAGAGCAATACTCATCATCATGCTCAGTTCATGTGCAGGAACCCCGAAACGTTTGAATGGAGAAAGAAGCTTTTCGAAGGCGTCAGCAATCTCTAAGAGTGGTGTCGTCATCGTAAGGAGAGTGACGCTTAGAAGCAATAGCAAGAGCCTTAAGCTTATAAAAACGGCCTGGTAGAGACCTTGAGCACTGATACAAAGAATAGTCCAACTCCAAAGCACTGGCCCACCCTGAACGAAAAAGAGATTCAGAATAGCCGTAATAATGATGATAAATAAGAGCGGGACAATAGCGCGAAGAGCCTGCGAAAAAGGGATGTCTGCAATCTTAAAGAAAGCAATCATAAAAATGATGCAGACACCCAAACTGAGAAAAGTCGCGGCAAGAAAGATATTGACCATAAGGAAGAGGGACAAAAGAATCTTTGCCCGTGCGTCCATATGGTGAATGGGGCTTGAGCCAGGCCAGTAGCGTCCGATGACCTTAGCATCAAACATGGCGGTCCTGTTCTGCGTCTGCGGCGTCGTCTTTTCTGGTATGCACACTGCCTGCTTGAGCGCCATCTTCTTCGAGGATACCGAAATTTTTAGCTATCTTTTGTGCCAAAGACTGGTAGGAATATAAACCTTCCGGAATATCGAAACCATCATCGCGCAGGTTTTGAGCGAATTCCTGAGCGGCTGGAATATCAAGGCCAACATCGCGGAGCAAATCCGTATGAGAAAAGACCTCTTCAGGGCTTCCTAAGAGCAGTTGTTTTCCCTCATTAAGCACAAGAATACGGTCACATAGTCGCGCGAGGTCATCCATGCTGTGAGACACAATCACCATGGTGAGGCCCTGGGTGTGCAGCTCTGAAATAAGAGCAAGAAAACTCTCTCGCGATTCAGGGTCAAGACCCGCAACAGGTTCATCCATCACAAGTGTGCGAGGCTGCATGGCCAAAACGCCTGCAAAAGCAACGGCACGCTGCTGGCCACCCGAAAGTTCAAACGGGCTTTGGTATGCCACTTCATCAAAGCTGAGGTGACACCTTTGCATAGCTTCACGCACGCGGCTATCAACTTCTTCGGAATCAAGGCCTAAGTTGCGAGGTCCAAAAGCAATATCGTCATAGACCGTCGAAGCGAAAAGTTGATGTTCTGGATATTGGAAAATCATCCCTACCTGCGTTCTGCACGCAGAGGCATTTTCTTTCTCGGCAAGATCTTTCCCATCGAAAAGTACCCGACCGCGCGTCGGCTGGATTAAACCATTCATATGCTGGATTAAGGTCGATTTGCCACTGCCGGTATGACCCGCTATACCGAAAAACTCACCATCGGCAAGCTCAAAGTTAATATTCTGGAGTGCCCAGATAGCACCAGCCTTGGTACCCCAAGCAGGCTCACCCTTTATTGAGGAAGGGCTATCGTCATACACTTCCTCTGGCTGCTCCATCTGTTTTTGTCTTTGCGCCGTGCGCGCCTCCTCAAGCTTTCGCTTGCGAAATAGTTTTCGCTCACGACGTTTTTTACGTCCTTCGTGCGCAAGATCTTTATAGGAGTAGCTCACATCTTCGAATACAAGCGACATAGGTCCTCCTCAAGATCTTTCGTGTGGATATGCATACCAACGTCAATGCCAAGATTTCTCAGCTCAGCTGAGAGCTTACTTGCAAACGGCAGGTCAAGGTGCAGGCTCTGCAGTTCATCTGCCTGAGACAGTACTTCATGTGGAGTCCCATCCATGCGCACCTGTCCCTCATCAAGGACAATGACCCGGTCGGCCATAGCAGCCTCTTCCATGAAATGCGTAATCATAACAATGGTCATGCCACGACTATTAAGTTCCTGGCAGACCTTCATCAGACCGCGCCTACCGCGCGGATCAAGCATGGCAGTTGCCTCGTCGAGAATCAGAATCTGCGGGTGCATAGCCAAAACTCCCGCTATAGCTACGCGCTGCTTTTGTCCGCCGGAAAGTGCGTTTGTTTCCTGTCGGTCAAACCCTTGTAGTCCCACATCCGCAAGAGCCTCAATGACACGAGTCTTGAGTTCATCTGTTGGGACTGCAAGGTTTTCAGGACCAAAAGCGACGTCGTTTTCAACAATGGTTGCCACAAGCTGGTCATCTGGATTTTGAAACACAAGGCCAGCATTGCTACGGATAAGATACACGGCATCCGGATCTTTCGTGTTATATCCAGCTACCTGCACTTCTCCTTCGGCCGGTAAGAGCAGCGCATTAATATGCTTTGCAAGGGTGCTCTTTCCGCTTCCATTGCCCCCTACAAGGCACACAAACTGACCTTGTGGAATATGGATGTTCACACCTTGCAGGACGAAGGTCTCGCCATAGTAGCTAAAGTGAACATTCTTAAAATCAATCATGTCTATCAGTCCTTGTAACCGACCATGGTTTTGAAGGTCTTACCGAGACACAATCTGTCTCTGTGGGCTTATAAACTTTCGAATAGCTCGGTACACAATAATCGTCAATATCGCATTAATAATAGCTTTCATCAGGTTAAACGGAAGCAAAATGGGCAAAATCATCGCGATTACCGCATCGATGGGTACGCCTAAGTACAAAGGCGTTACCACCATATTCGCAAGGATTGCAAGAATCGTCGCCAACACCCCTGAGATAACAAGACCAAGAACGGCAGCGCGAAGTGTATGGGACCGTTTATACACAAGTGCCGCAGGGAGCACAAAGCCAATAACGATGATGGCGTTCATAAGCGAGCCTGCGAAGTCTCCCAAGATAAGACCATGCACAACCACAATGACCATACCAACTGCAACACCAGAAGCTGGCCCAAAAGCAAAACCGCAGACCATTGCTGTCATAAAGGAAGCATCATATTTGAGAAACGGTGCCGCCGGAAAAATAGGAAACTCTACAAAAGAGAGAAGAATTCCGAGCGCGCACAAAAGCGACATGATTACTAAATCGTTGGTCGCCCACTTATTGGTATTTCGAATCGGTGCCGCAGACACCTTTGTGCGGTCTGTCTCCAAACCACCGTCTGCTTGCTCACTTTTACTTGTCTTTGCAGGGCTTTCCTGCGCAGATTCTACTTTTTTGACTTCGTCGTTTTCCTTTGGCATTGACACACCAACCTCACCTTCATGCGAATTTGGACATACAAAAAGCCTGCATGAACTCCATCAATTCATACAGGCTCTCATTCGCAATGCAGGTATAACTGTCTGCGAACTCTGCCTCTTCCATCCGGACTGTAACCGTTGGTCTCGGAATCTCACCGAAGTCAGCCTGGCGCAATATCTTGCGTCAGAGTCGCGGACTTGAGCTTGCAAATCGCATGCCCATTACCGCCAGTGAGGACTTTCACCTCGCCCTGAAACAGAATCCATGCAAGCGCATTATAGGAGCGGTCTAAAACCGATGCAATAAAAAGTTAGAAGATGTTAAGAATTACTCAAAATCGTAGAGGTCGGCGGTAGCCTTTTTGAAGTCAGCGTAAACTTCATTTGCAACACCCTCATCTTCGACCCATTCAAATGCAGAGGGAACGCCTTCATCGTCGACTTCGAGAACTTCGAGTAAAACTACCTCACCCGAAGAAAGGGCAGGAGAAGTTTCGCTCACCGGAAAGAAGAACCCATACTGCCTACCCTGGTGCAGGATAAGACCCAGAAACTCCATGGTTGTAAGATCGCCGTTTTCATCTTCAAACTCGAGTGTAATTCCCTCTTCAATGGGAGGCGCAAAGTTTGGTGCACTGCCTTTACGAACCATCACTGCTCCTTATATCCAAAGGCTACCCCGCTTATCCGAGGTAGCCTTTCTTGCTTAACGATGTCTCCTGCGCAGCCGGCGCCGTTCCTCACGAGCCTCACGCGTACGTTCCTTCGTTGAATCAGGATCATAAGTTTCCTCATGAAGCTCTTCAGGCTTAATCTTTTGGCGCTTCTCCGCCTGCTCGGGCTCTAGCTTTTCTTTTGCCCCTTCGACGCCCTTGGTTTCAGAAGCTTTCGCAGTTTTTTCTTCAGATTCAGCAGCTCTCGTCTTTTTAGATTCAGCGGCACCAGTCTTTTCTTCAGACGCGGCAGCACCAGTCTTTTCAGACTTCTTTTGTCGACGATTCTTCACTTGAGGCTTTTCTTCCTGAGCCTTCTTCTCCTCTATCTGAGAAGAAGATTTATCTTCGGACTCTTCCTGCAAAGTCTTCTTATCTTGGTCTTGACTACGGTCTTTAGTACCTGTCCGACTTTGCTTCTTTCCTTCTTGTGCCGCGCTATCATCGGGGGCCGTATCGGTAGGCGCCGGCGCGGGAGCATTTGCGCGTTTGGCTTGCTCGCGTTTAACCGTCCGTAGGCGAGCACGGTCACGCTTAGAAAGTTGGGCCGTAGAGCCGCGACCGGCGGTTACGGTTTGCGCATGCAGTAACGCACTACCCTGCCGGTCAAATTCGAAGTGGCCAACTTCAGGACCATACTTTTTAACCAGCTTGGCATACCGTGGTTCACGTGTCTTCCACATAGCATATAGTGGGCTTGCCACCGCAATCGACGAGTAGGAACCGCAAACCAAACCGATGACCATTGCAAACGCGAAGTCCTTGAGCGTTTCGCCTCCAAAGAAGAGCATGGCAAGAACCGGAATCAACGACGTAAGCGTTGTATTAATCGTTCTAATCAGAACCTGGTTGATTGAGTGGTTTGCCATCGTCATGAAAGTACACTTGATGGTGGAATCTTTCATATTGTCATTAATACGGTGGAAAACGACCACGGTATCGTAGAGCGAATAACCCAAGATAGTAAGCAGTGCTGCAATAGTATTTGGATTTACCTCTCGACCCACAAGGGCATAAATGCCAAAGACAATAATGAGGTCGTGTAAGAGGGCGACAATAGCTGTTACGCCCATCTTGTACTCAAAGCGTATAGCGATATAGATAATGATGAGAATAATCGACACTAAGAACGCGATGAGCGAAGATTGGATAACACTTGCACCCCAGTCAGGGCCAATCGTTGTAACTTCAAAGTTCTCTTGCGAAAGCCCCAGTTCGTCTGCTGCATCGTTCGCACGCGCCGTCGCTTCTTCAGAGCTTGTCGTAGTCGTACGTACTAAGAAGCCTGGTTCACCATTGGTTTCGGTCGTCTGAATAACCGCATCAGGTTCCCCGGCATTATCGAAAGCCGTCCTGATCTGCTCGGTCGTGATGTCTCCCGTGTCATGGAAGGCAATAGACGTACCACCAACAAATTCAATACCGAAGTTAACGCCCTTGATTCCCACAACTGCAAAGGATGCAAGAATCATACAAGCAGCGATAGTCAAAAATACCTTGCGGTAACCGAGGAAGTTAATATCGCGCTTGATAAAGCGGCCGCGCGGTTTTGCAATTTTAGCTGCAATGGTGCTTCCCTCTTCGCCGCCAAAGTTGCCCGCTTCTTTCTGCGCCTCTTCGGCGTTCATAGCCTGTGCTTCAAGAGCTTGCTCGATGCTTGTACCCTCTACGTTTGCAAGTTCTCCGTATTCAGAAGCAACCTCCAGGCTATCATCAATATCCCAGAACTTCGGATGTTTCGTCATCACTCGTGGAGCGAGCAAGCGAATGAGCGGTGCCTTAAAGATAAGCATCATGATGATGTCGCAGGCAATACCGAGAGCAAGGGTGAGACCGAAGCCTTTAACGGATGCGGTAGCCAAGAAGAAAAGTGATAGTGCCGAAACGAGTGTAACGAGGTCGGCGTCAATAGAGGTCAGAATTGCGTGACGAACGCCCGAAATTGAGGCAGCACGCACACTTCGACCCATACGTATTTCTTCTCTGAACCTCTCTAAGGTAAGTACCGAAGAGTCTGCGGCCATACCGATGGTTAGTACAATGCCTGCAACACCGGACAAAGACAAGCTAAAGAGGCCAAACGCCGAAAGCGTCGCCAAAATACCCAGGTAAAGAACAGCAAAAACCGCAATTGCGCCTGCAGTAATGATGCCAAGGCCACGATAGAAGAACAGCAGGTAAATCATGACCAGCAAAAGGCCAATTGCAGCAACTAAAACGCCAGCATAAAGAGCGTCCTGACCAAGTGTCGGACCTACAACCTGACTCTGAGCAAACTCGAAGCTTACAGGCAAAGAGCCGCTTTCAAGAACTGTCTGCAGCGATTGGGCTTGTTCAAGGTCATAACCACCGGTAATAGAAACATCACCGTTGGGGATCTCCGATTGAACCGCAGGTGCAGACTGAACTTCACCGTCTAAGATGATGACAATCTGTCCGTGCGTTGGCGCTAAATCTTTTGTAGCTTCCGCAAATGCCGCAGCTCCATCCGAGTTCAGACGCAGATTGACCGAGTAATTTGCAGAGGCTTCACTCTCTTGTGCAACGGTTACATTTTCAATTTGATCGCCCGTGACGATGGGGGTATAGGTACCCTCCTTCACTTTCAGATGCTCAGTTTTGCCTGAGGGGAATATATTGCCGAACTCGTCGGTGACATAACCACTTTGGCTATACGATTCGCTTTGGATGCTTTGAACGACGCTCTCATCCGTAAACGAATCGAGGCGTGCGAACTCAAGCTTACCTGTTTTTCCGATGGTAGAAAGTGCCGTCTCAGTATCTTGCATACCAGGAATCTGAACCAAAATTTGGTTCGTTCCTTGAACCTGCACTACGGCTTCAGATGCACCCAGAGAGTTAACACGGCTCTCAATAATGGCGCGACTCTTTTCCATATCTTCGGTGCTTACATCAGACCCATCGGTTCCTGTTGCGGTCATGACAACAGAAAGTCCGCCCTGAATATCAAGGCCTTGGTTGATGCGCTCCGAAGGAGGCGTGAACATAAAAATAGAGCCAATGACAAGAACGGTTGTCAGGATGAGCAACCAAATATTACGGCGCTGTGGTCCAAACGAACTCTTCTTCTTTTTGCGGCGAGGTAGATGGAGACGGCGCTTGCGACTCTTCGTCGCCTTTATTGGTTCTTCTCCGTCTTCAGTCTTACGAGTCCTCTTGGCCCGAATCATCTATGCCCTCTTTCTAGCACTCTTATTCGTGTGTTAAAGCTAATTTCTATCTATCTCAGAGCTGTAACGCGAATTTCAAAATATAAGCCGCTTAAAGCAAACCATACACGGCTGTCCTCAACTTTCCCATTATTCCATAAATTGACTGCGTTTCGAACAGATATGTTCTAATAATCTGCCGCAGCCGGAGATGCCATCCATCTATCCTCAAATTCCTGGTAGGAATCGGCAAGCACAGCACGGCGAGCTTCTTCCATAAGATGAATAAGAAAGTGAAGGTTATGGATGGATAAAAGGATGCC
>JBMNSK010000035.1:0-14664 GCA_050945155.1 Eggerthellaceae bacterium
GGATGTATCATACGCGCCTCTATGCTGCAGCAAAGGTTGCCACGCAGCGTGACGACCTTGATTTGATTCAGCTCAACAGTTTTGGTTGCGGTCTCGATGCGCTTACCACTGACCAGGTACAAGAGATTTTGGAATCGGCTGGCAAGGTCTATACCGTTCTTAAGATTGATGAAGTTTCAAACTTAGGCGCTGCGCGTATTCGCGTACGTAGTCTTCTGGCTGCGTTAAACGACAAGGCTGAAGAACGTAGCAATGCCCAGATGAATGATCGAGCTGCACTTGCCGATAAGGCATCAGAGGCAAGTCCGCAAGAGATGGATGCCATCTTAAATGAGGTCAATGAAAACCTCAGCCAAAATACCGAAGCTGCTGCAAAGCAGGTGGTGGACGAAGTGGTGCGCACCAATGCGGTGATAACAGCTCAGCGCGCCCAAGAGGCCAAGGAAGAGGCACAGAAGCTTGCCCGTCATACAAGGCGCAATGCACTCGCCGACCCTCATAATACTGAAGTTACGACGGCATGCCCAACAACCGGCTGCGATGCTTGCTCAGAAAAAGATAGCTGCTTTGCGCTCAATTCTATTGAAACCTTAAAGCAACTCGAAAAAACGCTTCCAAAGCAGGATGCTATCAATGTGGTCAAAGAGCAGGTAGCAAACCAGGCAGATAGTCTGGGGGTTCCTCTCGAATCTAGTGAAAAGGCTCCCGAAAAAGTCCGCGAGCGCTTTATCCAGCGCGAGTCAGAAACAACGGAGTTCCCGCGTGCACAGTATACGGAGCAAATGAAAGAGGAGGGCTATACCATCCTCTGTCCTCAGATGGCGCCTATTCACTTTGACTTGCTGGTAGAGATATTCCGCAAAAACGGCTACAACCTTGAGCTTCTGCCTTCGGTTGACCACGGAGCGGTCGAAGCAGGACTTAAGTACGTAAACAATGATATCTGCTACCCGTCTATTTTGGTTACGGGCCAGATTATGGAAGCAGTAACAAGTGGCCGCTACGATACCGACAAGCTTGCCATCATCATTTCGCAGACTGGTGGTGGATGTCGCGCGACCAACTATATCTCGCTTATCAGAAAAGCGCTCGCTGCCTGTGGCTTAAGCCATATCCCCGTTATCAGCCTTTCTGCCAAGCGAAATTTAGGGGAGGAAAACCCTGGATTTAAGATTACGCTTCCGATGCTTGAGGATGCACTCTATGCCGTCTTATATGGCGACCTTCTTATGACCTGTTTGTATAGAACGCGTCCTTATGAAGCTGAACCCGATGCGGCAAACAACCTCTTCGACCACTGGATGAGTGTGTGCAAACAGCAAATCAGAACCGGTATGAAGTACAAGCTGTTCAAGACAACGGTGAAAGAGATTATTCATGACTTCGATACTCTTCCACTTGTCGGTGATGGCACCAAACCGCGTATCGGTGTAGTAGGGGAGATTCTTGTTAAGTTCCACCCAACTGCAAACAACCAAATCGTAGACGTTATTGAGCGAGAAGGTTGCGAGGCAGTCGTACCTGGTTTGACGGAGTTTTTCCTCTTCGCCATTGCAGGTGGCATTTTCCAGCGTGATCCTTTGGGTCGATCAAAACTGTCTGCTATCGGAAGTTCTATCGCACTAAAGTTCATTGCGCGCTTCCGCAAACCATTAAACGACGCGCTGGACGCTTCCGAGCGTTTCGAAGCTCCGACGGACATTTTTGAGCTTGCCGATTATGCATCCGAAATTTTGAGTCTCTGTAATTCCATGGGTGAAGGTTGGCTGCTTACCGCAGAAATGGTTGAGCTTATCCGTACCGGCACTCCCAATGTCGTTTGCACGCAGCCCTGGGCTTGTCTTCCCAACCACGTGGTTGGTAAAGCAGTCATCAAAGAGTTGCGTCACCGCTATCCGGGTAGCAATATTGTCGCAGTTGACTATGACCCCGGTGCCTCTGAAGTTAACCAGCTTAACCGTATCAAGCTCATGATTTCTGTTGCAAAGTCCAATTTGAACTCTGCAGAAGATTATGCGCGGGAAAAGCGAGACGACTTTGTGACCAACAACGTTCCTCTTAAGCGTGAAGTAAAAACGAGCGAAGAAAGCCAGGTTGTCACGCTGTAGGCACAACACGGCAAAGCGCGACGGTTGACGTATTAAGCTTGAATAAAATAGTGCATATCTCGGTATAATCCTGCCAAACGTGGGAGGTGAGTTTAAGTGGAAGACCTTGGAAAACTCATCATGTGTCCAACACCTCTGGGTAACCTTGGGGATGTCAGCATGCGAACCATTGAGGCTCTCAAGTCTGCCGATGTCGTGCTGGCTGAAGATACTCGGGTCACTGGAAAACTCTTAAGCGCCTATGACATACACAAGCGCCTCGAACGCCTTGATGAAGCGATGATTGGTGCCCGTACTGACGAGGTGCTTAATCGCGTTCGGGCAGGAGAAGTGCTCGCGTTTTGCTCTGATGCAGGCATGCCCGGAGTATCTGATCCTGGTCTTCGGCTGGTGCATGCGGCACGTGAAGCTCATCTTCCGGTCGAAGTCTTGCCTGGACCTACGGCAGTTGCTACTGCTTACTTGGCAAGCGGAACAGAGAACACCTCCTTTTATTTCGGCGGGTTCTTTCCACGAAAGCAAAATGACCGACTTGCTTTATTGGATTCCCTTAAGAATCTTGATGCAGCATTGATTTTTTATGAGAGCCCGTACCGCCTCGTAGATACGCTTTTGGTTTTATCTGGGCAGTTTGCCACCAGAGAAGCTTCGGTTTGCCGAGAGCTGACAAAAATGCACGAAGAAATTCTGAGAGCGCCCCTTCCTCAGCTTTACGACTTTTGTAAAAAACGCGAAGAGGAAGGCAGCATTAAAGGCGAAATTGTTATCGTGGTGGATGGCCCGACGCTTCGCGAGGAAGAAAACCAGCATATACAAGCCTCAGCAGCGGCTATGAAAAAAGCCTATGAACTCGTTCAAGAAGGGATGCGCACGAAAGATATCGTCACCACTTTGACCAACGAGTTTGGCCTCACACGCAACGAAGCCTATGCGCTTGCGGTTTCAGCCGTAAAGGACCCTCGGCCGTGAGTTTTCAGGACAAAAAAGGAAGGCGCAAGCAAACGGACTTTGACGAAATCCTTGACGTTGATGGCATCAGCGTTGTTGTGAAGCGCAAACGCATCAAAAACATCAATTTACATGTGACACCTGAGTCCGAAGTAGTGGTTTCTGCGCCGTTGACTGCAGAAGACGAGCTTATAGCGAAACTCGTGCGCGTAAAACGTTCTTGGATTCGCGAAAAACAGGTGAGTATTGCGGCATCTCCTATGACCCGTGCTGAGCATGCGACCAAAGAAGAGCTTGCTGCGTGGAAGGCAATTGTTTCTACCTGCGTGCCTCCGCTCATGGACGAATGGGAAAGCATTATGGGCGTTAAGCACACAAGCATCGTCTATCGCAATATGAAGAGCAGGTGGGGGTCCTGCCAACCTGACACAGGGCGAATTTGTATCAATATCCGTCTTGCCCTCTATCCTCCCGAATGCTTGGAATACGTCGTGGTGCATGAACTTTGCCACCTTCGTGAGCGCGGACACGGACCGCGTTTCAAGGCACTCATGGATACGTATCTTCCTGATTGGCGTGAGCGTAGAGCAAAGCTGCAATAAATCCATTTGTGAGCATGCAAGCCTTTGTTCCGCTTAGATAATCTGTTTCATGCTGACTGAGAAAGCGTATTTTTCTTCGAAAGTTTGTACAAAATGTGATGAATTTACTCGTGCCGATACGGCAAATGACCGTTCAAGCGAAGATTTAGTGCCCAAAAAAGCAGGAGGGCGTTTCGATTCCCTATAATTGAAAGTCCAGCACTTTTGGCGGAAGCCTTAAGCGATGGCAATGACGACCAAACAGAAACCGAAAGAATCTGCGAGGACGACATAGTATGAACTATAAAAATAATCAATCGGGAAGTTCCCGTTTATATCGCATTGGATACCTCTCTTTAGCGCTTATCCTTGCGGTAGCATTGATGGTACCTGGGTCTTTGCAGTCTGCAATTGGTCCAGTGGATGCGTATGCGGTGACTAACAATACGGAAGCTAACCCTTCTGAGCTGCAAAAAGAAGTGGAGCGCACCGCAAAGGACTATGACGAAGCTTCCCAAAAGGTTGAAGACCTACAAAAACAAATTGATGAAAACCAGGCAAAGGTTGACGAGCTTGAAGAGAAGCTTCCTGCCCAACAGGAAAAGGGTGCTAAAGCTGCTGTTGCGCTGTACAAGATGCAGCAGGACTCTGGCTCATTAGTTGAGGCTATCTTGTCTGCAGATAGCTTCCAAGACTTCCTTTCGAACTACTACTATATTTCTGAAATTTCGCAAGACAATGTAACGGAGCTATCTCGCCTCCGCGATATGAAGCGCGACCTTCAAGAAACACGTGATTCGCTTAACGAATCAAAAAAGAAGGCCGATGATGAGGCAGCGAAGGCACGCGATGCCTTGAAATCAGCTCAGGAAGCACGTGAAAAGGCTCAACAAGAAGCACGCACTCAGACCGAGAGCGATTCCCAAACCTCTGATTCTGATGGATCTTCAGAGGTAACTCCTCCGAAAAACGATGGGGTAGACTGGTCTACTTCAAAGTCAGCGTTCGTCGATAAGTGGGCTCCTCGTATCAATAGCTATCTGTCAGGGTCTCCTTTGGCTGGACAGGGAAGAACCTTTGCCGCAGCAGCGTGGGACTACGGTGTTGATCCTCGTTGGTCACCTGCAATTTCCTGTGTTGAGAGTTCCAAGGGAGCTTCCTGCTTCCGCTCTCATAACGCATGGGGTTGGGGCCAGTCAAGCTGGAGCAATTGGCACGACGCAATCTATGCGCACGTAGCTGGCCTTGCAAACGGTTATGGCTATACCTTAACGAAGGCTGCGGCAAAAAAATATTGCCCACCGAACTGGCAACATTGGTATAGTCGTTGTGCAAGTGAAATGAATAAAATCTAAACGCTTAAAACGCATACCAATAACCAAGGAGATTATCCATGTCTAAAGGTAATTATTCGTTTACCACGCCCATTTACTATGTGAACGCCGCACCCCATCTTGGGACCGCTTACACAACCATTGCAGCCGACACCGTTGCACGCTACCAACGTATGAATGGCTATGATGTCGCCTTTGTTACCGGTCTTGATGAGCATGGTCAGAAAGTGGCTGATACCGCTGCAGAGAAAGGTATGAATCCTCAGGAATGGTGTGACTCTATGGAGCCAGCATTTCGTGAAGCGTGGGATATGCTCAATATTACCTATACAGACTTTGTACGGACGACTGAACCTCGTCAGCATCGGACGGTTCAGAAGTTCTGGCAAGATCTCTATGACAAGGGCTATCTCTACAAGGGTTCTTATGAAGGCTGGTACTGCGTTCATGAAGAGACTTACTATGCTGAAAGCGACTTGGAGAAAAACGAAGCGGGCGAATTTATCTGCCCTGACTGCAAGCGCCCTGTTCAGCGTGCTTCGGGAGAAGAGAACTGGTTTTTTAAACTCTCCGATTTCCAGGATAAGTTGCTGGATTACTATGAATCACATCCTGACTTTATTCGTCCAGAAATCCGACGCAACGAAGTTGTTTCTTTTGTTAAGAGCGGCTTGAAAGACTTGTCCATTTCGCGCAGCACCTTTGACTGGGGCATTCCGCTTACCTTTGACGATGGTCACGTGGCCTATGTTTGGGCCGATGCACTTCTTGCCTATGTAACGGGGCTGGGATATGCCGATCCAGACCGACCAGGAGAGTTTGAATATCGTTGGCCTGTGAACTACCACTTTGTTGGCAAGGATATTATTCGTTTCCACTGCGTAATCTGGCCGGCTATGTTAATGGCTGCTGGACTTCCGCTTCCGAAGTGCATCTTTGGTCATGGATTTTTACTTACTAAAGGCGAGAAGATGTCGAAGTCAAAAGGCAATGCCTTGCTGCCTGCTGATATGGTCCGCGTTTTTGGTATTGATGCCTATCGTTATTACTTTATGTCCGATGTTCAGTTTGGGCATGACGGAAGCATTTCACTTGAGCGTATGGTCCAGGTTTACAACGCAGACCTGGCCAATACCTGGGGAAACCTTTGCAGCCGCGTCTTGAATATGACGAAGAAATACTTTGACTCTCTTATTCCTGCTGCTCCAAGTGAAGCGAAGGACAATCCGCTCGCAGAGATTTCTGAAAAGCTCTATCAGAACTATGATGCTTGCATGGACCTCGTAGATTTCACCGGGGCTACTCAAGCGGTGCAAGAGCTTGCTACGGCGACGAACCACTATGTAGAAGAGAGCGCTCCTTGGAACCTTGCTAAGTCGGAAGAGACAGCAGACGAACTTAAAGCGGTAATCTATAACGCCCTTGAAGCAATTCGCATTATTGCGCTGTTCATGGAACCGTTTATGCCGAATACGAGCGCTGAGGTGTACCGGCGCTTAAGTCTGGGCAATATCGAAGACGTTACCGACATTGAGGGCGCAAGCAAGTGGGGAGGACTTGTGCCTGGAAAGAAGACCGAAATTGGTGACCCCCTCTTCCCGCGTCTCGACCTTGATAAAATCGATTTTGACGCAATTTAGCATGAGCGCTTCTGCTTCTCGTGCGCAAGAAGGGCAGAATTAAGCGAATCTGAATAGGTCAGGAGTCATCATGACCGAAAGACAAGATAAGACCTACATCGAAGTTGGATTTGATGCAGACGGTAAACCCGTATGCATCAATCCTCATTCGCATTTTCCGGTCTCTGAAAAGGCAGAGCCGAGTGACGATGAAAATAAAAAGGCTTCAAAAGCAAACGCCAAGAAAAAAGACCATGGTAAAAAAACTTGCAATACGGATGATGCATCTACCAAGTCTTTAGGTGATGGCAAGACAGCTCAGCGCAAATCAGAGCAAACCGATGTCTCTGATGCTCAAGAGCCGGATCCAATCTTTTTCGATACGCTTTTTAGGCAGAAGCGACGCCATAATAAGTGGCGCATCGTCGACTCACCAAACTTGGAATCTTATGTAGCAGATACTCATACGCATCTGCAGTATCTGCGTGAGCCAGCCCTTACCTTGGCGCGGTGCGCTATCTATAATGTCCGCTTCATCTGTTTAATTGTCGATGTGGCTGAAGATGGTGATCAGCCGTTTGAAGATCTGCCCTTCGAACTAAAGGACGCAGTTTCCTACCAAGAACGTATCGTGGCTGCTTCGCGCCTTATTCCTGAGGCAGCAACGAAAGCGTTTTCTTCAATCACAGATAATGCAGAGTATCGTCCGCTTCCGAAGATTCGTATTGCAACGGGTGTCCATCCTCACAATGCGCGCCTCTATGACGAAGCGATGGAAGATCACCTTTTATACCAACTGGGCGATGAGCGGGTGGCTGCCATCGGAGAAATCGGTCTTGATTACCACTATGACTTTTCGCCGCGTGACGCCCAGCAGCGTGTGTTTCGCCGTCAAATTCAGCTCGCGCATGAGACTGGCCTTCCGGTTTCTTTGCACCTTCGAGAAGCGCATGCAGATGCCTTGCGTATCCTAGAGGAGGAGGGCTTTCCTCAAGCAGGTGTCATACTTCACTGCTTTAACCTTGACTGGGAGACGCTGCAACCCTTTGCTGAGGCAGGGTGCTATGTGGCGCTCGGAGGGCCCATTACCTTTAAGAAAAGTGATGCAACGCGGGAAGCAGTCCAGCACATTGCGCATACGCGCTTGCTCACAGAAACAGATGCTCCTTATATGGCGCCTGAACCCATGCGAGGTATCGAATGCACCACCGACCATGTTATTTTCAATGCAGAGCGCTTGGCAGAAGTTTGCGGTGCCGAGCCTGGTGAGAGCCGTAAAGCCTTTCTTGAACAGGTCTATGAAAACGCAGTCACTCTACTGGATAGAAAACCAACGGCATGGCAGCAAGCCCATGCAAGACATATCGGCGAAGCGAGCGGCCCCAAGCAAGCAGCGAAAGGGGGACTGCAATGAACCGATTTATCATTGTAGGGTCTCCACGTACCCAAGGTCGTTCGGCGGCGCTTGCCGAAAATCTCTTTGAGGCTTGTATTGAAGAATATCCAGAAGATGAACTTGCACTCGCTCCGCTTTCGACTCTTCATATTGAAGGCTGCACTGAGGAAAATACGCCTTTTACGCAAGAAGAAGCAGATTTACGGGCCGATACGCTTTTTGACTGTGACGATGACATGGCAGAAATCTACGAATTCTTGGATGCCGCAGATGAACTCGTTGTGGTCTCGCCGGTCTTTTTTTCCGCTGCTCCCGCACAACTGTGCGCCTTGATGAACCGCTTGCAGCCCTATTACTTTACTGATGTCCGCAAAAAAGAGAAGCGACCGCTTACCCTGCATATTGTGGGCGAGGGGGGAGACCCGCACGGTTATGAGGCTTTAATCACGCAAGTAAAATCTGCCTTTGCGGTTGCAGGATTTAAACTTGACCGCGTCCTAGACTGGGTCGGCAAGATTTCTGAAACCGGTGAAATTCTTGAGGATGCGGATGTCATCGACGTCAAATAATTCAAATATGGCTTCCGAACTTGCGTCTTTGAAAGCGACGCGCGAAGTTTTAGACCGCTTTGGCCTTTCAGCAAAGCATTCTTTGGGTCAAAACTTTCTGGTCAATGATGGGGTAGTACAAAAAATCCTAGCGCTTGCTCAGGTTGAAAAAGACGATTACCTCCTCGAAGTAGGTCCAGGCATCGGCACTTTGAGTCGTGGGCTTTTAAAGCAGGGATGTTTTCTTACGGCGGTCGAGCGCGATAAGGACATGCAGCGGGTTTTAACTTCGACACTTAAGGATTTTCCAGATACGTTTTACCTCATCGAGGGTGATGCCTTGCGCCTGCAAGTTTCGGATATCCCCGAGCGAAACCATGGTCTGCCTTCCAAGTTTGTTGCAAACTTGCCCTATGCGGTAGCGGCAACTCTTATCTTGAACTACTTTCAGAACTTTGCATTCCTATCTTCTGCCACGGTGATGGTTCAAAAAGAGGTTGCTGACCGGATTGCGGCCCGTCCTGGCACCAAAGATTACGGTGCTTACACGGTAAAGTTAAGTCTCTATGCGGAACTTGTATCTCGGTTTCAGGTAGGACCGGGCAATTTTTTCCCACCGCCTCATGTTGAGAGTACGGTTCTGCGGCTTGATCGTTGTTCACCGAAACGAGAAGATGGGAAGCCTCTGCAAGCAGAGGAGCTTGATGCAATCTCTGTCATGGTTGATGCGGCGTTTGCTACCCGTCGCAAGACTATCTTGAACTCATGCAAGGCTTACTTTGCCGGCCGGCAATCTCACGGTATGAAAGTTTCCCAAGACTTGCCTGAACTTCTTCAGGCAGCAGGAATTGACCCTCGCAGACGCGGTGAAACCCTTTCGCGGGAAGAATTTATTCGCCTCGGACAAGAATATTTTCTGAGATTCTGAATAAAAATAGTGAATTCTTTTCGATAAGTGAATATTTAGATTGACCGCCATGATAGAGTACCCACAGGGTTTTATGTACTCGTATAATTTGTAATGAGGGGGGCGATTTAGATGGACCTAGAAAGTCAGGCGAAGATCGTCGACTCCATTCATGATACCCTGCGTGAGTTTGTAGGACAGCGCCTTAAAGTACGCGCCAATATGGGGCGTTCCAAGATTATTGAAAGTGAAGGCGTTTTGACCCAAGTTCACCCGCAGCTATTTATTATGGAGGTCGATCGCAAGCGTGGACGTACGGCTCGTCAGTCCTATCAGTATGTTGATGTACTGACCGGCATGGTTGAGCTGTCTCAAAACGGTGTTCCAATCTTCCAGCCATTTGATATCGATGGTTCTTCTGAGACGCACGAGGTACAGGAATCTCAAGAGGACGGCGAAGTAGAGGAAGAAGCCGAAAGCGAAGAACTTGCAGTGTAAGTTTTGAAGCGTAAGCGGGCGCGGACAGGTTCCGCGCCCGCTTTCTTTTTTTGCTTCAGTTCTTGCGTTTTTGCACAAAGCCCGCATCTAGGACGCCGTCATTTTTCGCGTGGTCTTTGTGTGGCTTGACCTGCCATATCGCTTTCGCCGATTGACAAAGAAGGCCCAAGTAGACACAATACTTATGCGTGTTTTGCCTTGTGCGAATACGAAGATGGGGATGTAGCTCAGCTGGGAGAGCATCACGTTCGCAACGTGGGGGTCGCGGGTTCGAATCCCGTCATCTCCACCATGAAGGTTAGAGCCGAAGTTCGTCTGCAATCGAACTTCGGCTTTTTATGAATGAGAGGAAGTCTGCAAAATCCGCATAGCGCTCTGCGTAAGAACGTAGGTGGAATAAACAGGAAGCTTACTGGTTTGCGGGTAGTTGCAGATGAGTTTAAGGATAGTTAAGAGGCATGCAATGAAAGCACTTATTCCTGCTGCTGGCATGGGAACTCGATTTCTTCCCGCAACAAAGTCTGTTCCAAAAGAAATGCTTATGGTGGTAGACCGTCCAGCCATTCAATACATCGTCGAAGAGGCTTTGGCTTCTGCTGCCGATGAGGTTGTCATTATTAACAGCCACAATAAAAAAGCCATTGAGGATCACTTTTCACCCAACCCAGAACTTGTGGCCACCTTGCGTGCTCGTGGAAAAGATGCCTATGCCGACCAAGTTGAATACGTGGGGTCGCTGCCCGTTTCTTATGTATACCAGGAAGAGGCCTTGGGTTTGGGCCATGCAATTTACTGTGCGCACGAAAAGACTCAGGGGGAGCCTTTTTACGTGCTGCTCGGCGATGTTTTGGTTCCAGACAATGAGATGCTTCCTCGGATGCAAGAAGTTTCCGACCTCCATGGGGGAGCAAGTGTCATTGCCGTCATGCCCGTCTCTGATGAAGAAGTAAGTCGTTTCGGCATCATAGGCGGTACACAGATTTCTGATGATGTGGTAAAGATTGACGAGCTCGTAGAAAAGCCAGCGCTTGAAGATGCTCCGTCTCACTTAGCGGTATTTGGCCGCTACCTTTTAAGCCCGCGTGTTATGGATGCGCTCGCAACAGTTAAGCCAGGTGTTGGTGGGGAAATACAACTGACAGATGCATTGGAAGCAGTGCTTCAAGAAGAAGAAATCTATGCGCTTATCATCAACCCCAACTCCGGTTTTGATACTGGCACACCCGAAACATGGCTTGAAACGAATAAAATTTTGTATGACCGCAGGCATAATAAGAAGTAATTTGGGCTTTTGCCTGTTCTTTTCTGAAGCTTGCTTAAGCAATACTTGCACTTTTTTTAGAAGGCTTCACACTTATCACCATAGCTTCGAGCTTTCGCGGAGGTTTCACTGTGGCAGATATTGCATTGAGATTTAATAAAGACATGTTGGTTCTTTCGGCGCCGCTCGAAAACACGATGATGCGCCAAGGAATCGACTACGACCGCGATTGGACTTATATCTCGCTTATGGAGCCTGAGTCCACAGAAGATGCAGTTCGACTCGAATCCATGAGTGGCGCTCAGTGTTTAGTAACGCCAACAAAAAATATTACCCCTGCTCAACTGAGTCACGAGAATATGCGCGACGCTCTTTCTGCCCTTGCGCGAGCAAACGTTGAGATGCTCAAGGCGGCAAAACCCCAACATATTCTCTGTGAAATTGGCCCATGCGGGCTCCCGCTTGATGAGTCAGATAAAAACTCGCTCAATGAAAACAAAGATCAATATGCGCGTGCAGCGAAGGCTTTTGCAGATCTGCAGGTCGATGGACTGTTCTTCAATGGTTTTCGTCGTATTGCCGATTTAAAAACTGCACTCATTGGCGCAAGAAAAGTTTGTGACCTGCCTATTTTTGCTTCTGTCATCCTTGATGAAACAGGCAAGGTCGGCGACTACGAGGAAAGTTTTGATGAGGCCCTTGCGGTTATGCAAGACTTTGAAGCTGCTGTCGCTGGATTCGAAGTTGATGCTGACCTCGCCACTATTGCAGGTCTTGCTTCCTATGCGAGAAAGCACACATTCCTTCCTCTCTTAGTTCAAATTCCTGCTCATCGCAGTGAATCAAAACGACCCATGCATGAGGAGGTAGGCAATTTCGCTTCCGCCGACGATATGGTGGAAGCCGCACTTTGCCTTCGAGCCCAGGGGGTGCAGTTCTTGCGGGCAACGGGTAATGCGTCACCGGCATATTCAGCAGGCCTTGCTGCTGCAACCATGGGTCTTGATGTAGTCTTACCCATTGGAGAAGAGGTAGTAGATGCCTAATAATTCTGCGGCACAAAACCGCAAGAAGAGCCCGGACTTTGGTCTGTTGCAAGATTTGGTCGACTATCTTTTTCAAGATCCGAGAACGGAGACGGTTCGTAGGCTTGACGTCGTGGTGCTTGCTGAGGCGTGCGACTTACCAAAAGATTTGATAGAAATTATTGAGCTTTTGCCACCTGGCCCGGCCTATACCCGCCAGCATCTTTGTGACCAACTCAACTCTGCTATTGGCGGGCATGCTTGGGGTCAAGTGTACGGTACGGTGGAGTAGGCCATGGATAAGTTAGAGATTATCTTGCAGCAGGCAACCGGCATGCCGTGGCTTGGCACCTTCATCACGGCACTTATCATTCTTGCCCTTACTGCGTTTATTGCAGAAATAGCTGCACGTTTTTTGCGCCGCATTCTACACAGTGAGAAAAGCGACCTTCCATCGCTGAGCATTTTCGTCAATATCGCCCGAGGCGTTATCTGGATTCTTGGCATCTGCGCCCTGCTTTCCACCTGTGTTGGTATTGACGTAACGGCGGCAATCGCGGCACTCGGCGTTGGCGGTCTTGCTATCTCCATCGGTTTCAAAGACACTATTGCAAACCTTATCGGCGGTTTACAGATTAGCCTTATGGGTCTGATTAAACCTGGCGACAATATTGAAGTTGGGTCCGACAGCGGCATTGTTAAAGATACGACGTGGCGACACACCACCATTACCAACGTCAATGGGGAAGAGATTGTTATTCCAAACTCCATTATCAATACGACCGCGCTGACTCATTTACCTCCAGCAAATCAAGTGAAGCTTAGTTTTGCTGTGTCAACTGAGGGTGAAAATCTTGATGGTTTAAGCCTGCAAATGAAAGAGGCCGCAGAACACGCGGTAGGCGCTCTTACAAAGATAGAGGGCGAACCAAAAATTTATTTCACTGAAATTAGCGATACGGGCTTTCGTGGCGTTCTTATTATCCGCATTGCCGATGCGTCAAAGGCTGCTGAGGTAAGAAGTGCTGTGGTCCGGGCAGTTGCACCGTTCACCCGCTAGAAAATGACTTTACATTTCTCTCTGAATAGGGAAAACTCTCTTTTTTCTGCCTTTAATTTACAAAGATTTGATGTTTAGCAAACTTCCGTTTGACCCTTCCTATTCATCATAGGCACTGCACTGGACGAAGGTGTGCATTTGTATGGATAGGAAAGGATGACAATGAAGAAGCGGTTTCTCATCATTGCTCTGAGTGCTCTTATGGCACTCGGCGCCTTCGCTTTGGCAGGATGCGGCGGCTCCAGCTCTGATAGCGGGTCAACATCCCCAAGCGGCGACATCAGCGTGTACTCACGTGAAGACGGTTCCGGAACGCGTGGTGCGTTCGTAGAACTCTTCGGGATTGAGCAAGAGGAAAACGGCGAAAAGGTTGACAAGACTACCGATAAAGCCGTTATCACGAACTCAACTTCCGTCATGATGACTTCGGTTGCTGGCGATTCAAACGGCATCGGATACATCTCTTTGGGTTCTCTTGACGACAGCGTTAAGGCACTTAAGGTTGACGGCGTTGAAGCTACAGCTGAAAACGTAAAGAGCGGCGACTACAAGATCGCTCGTCCATTTAACATCGTTACCAAGGACGGTCTGTCCGAGCAGGCTCAGGACTTCATCACCTATATCATGAGCTCTGACGGCCAGAAGGTTATCGAGGACAACGGTTATATCTCTGTTGCACAGGGCGAAGCATACAAGGCTTCTGGTGCATCCGGAAAAATTGTTGTTGCCGGTTCTTCCTCAGTAACACCAGTAATGGAAAAGCTCGCTGAGGCATATCAGGAACTTAATCCTGACGTAAATATCGAAGTTCAGCAGTCTGACTCTACGACGGGCATTCAGATGGCTACCGAAGGTACCTGCGATATTGGTATGGCTTCTCGTGACCTGAAGGATTCCGAGACTGGCGTTGAGACGACCGTCATCGCCCAGGATGGTATTGCTGTCATCGTAAACAAGGACGCATCCATCACGGACATCACTTCTGATCAGGTTAAGGCCATTTACCTCGGTGATGTAACCACCTGGGAAGACGCTCTCGCAATCTAATTATGGCTCAGGGTGTTCAGATAAAAGAAAGTGTGGCAAGGGCGCTGTTCATAGGAGCAGCCGCCCTTTCCATTGTCGCGGTCGCTTTCATTTGTATTTTCCTTTTTGCAAATGGTCTTCCAGCCATGGCTGAAATTGGCATTCCGGAGTTCTTAACCGGTATGGATTGGAAGCCAAATAATAATGAGTTCGGAATCTTCCCCATGATTGTGGGCAGTATCTATGTAACTGCGGGCGCAATCGTGGTAGGTGTTCCCATTGGTTTGTTATGTGCTATCTATCTGTCGCGGTTTGCGTCGGGAAAGATTGCTGGTCTCCTCAAACCAGGCGTA
>JBMNSK010000036.1:0-14080 GCA_050945155.1 Eggerthellaceae bacterium
GGAAGCGACACCGGCATCAATAGTTGCAAATGGGTTATGCGGGAGCAGGTGCTGTTCAAGGTACTGAGGAATAAACTCAGCTTCAACGTCATCGCGGCTAAAGCCAAAGGTCGTTTGCGTCAGGTCGTTCGTACCAAAGCTAAAGAAGTCAGCCTTTGTAGCAATCTCGTCTGCGGTAATAGCCGCACGAGGAAGCTCAATCATGGTTCCGATTGGAATCTCAAGTTCGACGCCCTGCTCAGCGGAAACTTCCTTTACCACTTCTTCTGCCTCTTCACGAAGAAGGCTCAGTTCGCTTACCATCGAAACAAGTGGAATCATAATCTCTGGTTTTGGATTGAGGCCTTCCTTCTTCAGTTTGGCAGCAGCAGTTGCGATAGCACGAACCTGCATACGAGGAAGAATTGGATAAACAATGCCCAAACGGCAACCACGCAAGCCAAGCATTGGGTTTGCCTCGACCATGGCATCAATCTTTTCCATCAAGCTTCTCTTCTCGCAAATCTCTGCTTCGCTTCCGCCTTTTGCCTCAAGACGCGCAATTTCAACATCAAGAGCACGGGGACTTTCAAGGAACTCATGCAGTGGCGGGTCAAGAAGACGAACAATAACCGGCAGGTTGTCCATAGCCTTAAACATGCCGTAGAAGTCACCAGTCTGAGCTTCATAGAGCTCATTTACAGCCTTTTCACGAATAGCTTCATCCTCATTCAGAATGAAGGTTTGAATGATTTGCTTACGATCGCCCAAGAACATGTGCTCAGTACGGCAAAGGCCAATACCTTCAGCGCCAAACTCACGGGAAAGGCTTGCATCCTCAGGGTTATCAGCATTAGCACGAACACCAAGCTTGCGGAATTCGTCAGCCCACTCAAGGATGGTGTCAAGGTCACCAGTAAGCTTCGGCATAACAAGCTCAACTGCACCTAAAACCACGATACCGGAAGTACCGTCGATGGAAATGATGTCGCCTTCCTTGATAACGATGTCGGTACCAGAAACCTGAGCCTGCTTCTTTTCTGCATCAATCTTTAAGGCTTCAACACCGCATACACAAGGTGCACCCATGCCACGAGCAATTACCGCAGCATGCGAAGTCTTGCCACCATGAGAGGTGAGAATGCCCTCTGCTGCAAGCATGCCAGCCAAGTCGTCAGGGTTGGTCTCCCAACGAACCAAAATCGTCTTACGGCCTTCTTCAGCAGCTTTAACTGCATCTGCAGCAGAAAAGACTGCTTCGCCAACGGCAGCACCTGGAGATGCATTCAGGCCCTTTGCCAATACGTCATACTCAGCATGTTGATTCAGCTGTGGGTGGAGAAGCTGGTCAAGCTGGTCGGGGTTCACACGGCCGACAGCTTCTTTCTTGGTGATAAGGCCTTCTTTTTCCATTTCGATAGCAATATGGAGAGCGGCGGCTGCGGTACGCTTACCAACACGCGTCTGAAGCATCCAAAGTTTACCCTGTTCAATGGTGAACTCGATATCGCACATATCACGGAAGTGATGTTCAAGGATAACGAAAACTTCCTCGAGGTCACGTCCAGCCTGCTCAAGACCTTTTATGTTTTTCAGTTCTGCGATAGGGCTCGTGTTACGAATACCTGCAACAACGTCTTCGCCCTGAGCATTTACCAGGTAGTCACCGTAGAACTCCTTGGTACCGTCAGCAGGGTTACGGGTAAAGGCAACACCAGTTGCAGACGTGTTGCCCTTGTTACCAAAGACCATGGACTGTACGTTTACTGCAGTACCCAGATCATCTGAAATCTTGTTCTTCTTACGATAGAGAATTGCGCGAGGATTATTCCAGCTGCCAAATACGGCCTCGATAGCGAGCTTCAACTGAACCATCGGGTCTTGTGGGAACTGAACTTTGCCATCAACTACAAGGTCGGGATATTCCTCACCACTTACGTTGTCGCTGAAGATCTGCTTAAAGCTTGCAACGAGTTCCTGTAAGTCTTCAGCCGTAAGCTCTGGGTCAGATGAAACACCACGGTCATTCTTCATGGCCGTAATGACATTTTCAAAAAGGTCACCGTCAAGACCCATAACAACGTTCGAGAACATCTGGATGAAGCGACGATAGGAGTCCCAAGCAAAACGAGGATTGTCCGTCTGCTTAATAAGACCGTTGATTGACTTGTCATTCAAGCCAAGGTTTAAAACAGTGTCCATCATGCCTGGCATGGACATAGGTGCACCGGAACGAACGGATACCAACAACGGGTCTTCCGCATCGCCAATCTTTTTGCCCATACGATTTTCCAGGTCGACACGATACTCATGGATGGTATCAAGGGCGCCCTCTGGCCAGGTGTTGTTTGCATTCGCAAACTCCATGCATGTCTGGCAAGAAATAGTAAAAC
Organism: Eggerthellaceae bacterium; assembly: GCA_050945155.1. Taxonomy (GTDB): domain Bacteria; phylum Actinomycetota; class Coriobacteriia; order Coriobacteriales; family Eggerthellaceae; genus JBMNSK01. The sequence goes on from JBMNSK010000036.1 coordinate 2,373, forward strand.
CTGGAGGAACCGGCAATCCAATATTTGCCATCTCTGCCAGGTTTGCGCCTTTACCACCGAGGATTTTCTTCATATTGGTATTACCCTCGGTTACGTTGTTCCCCTCTGCGTCCTTGCCAAACGCATAGACGCGCTTAATTTTCTCCGCCACCGTTTTCTCCTTAACCGTTCTCGACTACATTGTAGAAACTTAGGTATGTAAGGTTTTTCTGCCTCGAAATAAAGCCTTTTTATAGTACCTCAAAATTGAGAGAAGCGCGCATATTAGACCCGTAATTTTGACGAAGGATAAAGAATGTATAGAAATGACAGAATTGTACATTTTTAACCCCTAGACGAGCGTGAGTCCGGTCAGGGGTAACCGGACTCACTGAGGGTTTTAATCGGGGTATGAAAGGGTTAATTTCTTTTTTGGCTTTTTATAAACGTAGATTTTTAAAGATGTGCTTTGCCTGATATATCAGGAAAAGCCTCTTCTAGCAATGTGTTTACATCCTTGGTCCACCACCTCCTTGAACTTGGGCTTCACAAGAAGCGGTAAACGATTGTGCGGAGCTCAAATCGACAGAGCCGCTTGTTGTGAAGCCATCGTCGTTTGTATCGGCAACACTTTCCCCTACAGTAAGGTAGTAGGTTGAACCATCGTTCAAATCGGGGGTGGAAACTATGACGCAGTCATATGACTTCTGCGGTGTAAATGATGCCAAGACATTACCGTTCTCATCAGCAATTGCAATCTCTGATTCGGCTTCTCCTGATGCGTTCACAAGGGCAAAAGCCTGTGAGCTATCGCTAAAAGATTCGGCCATTCCAGAAGATCCTGCAGCAATCAGATAGCCGCCAGTAATTTGAGCTTCTGTTCCATAATCAAGAGCAGAATTACCATTATTCATTGGACCACTCACTAAGGTGATGCCGCCGTTGACAAGCAATGACCCATTAGAGTCGAGCCCATCACCACCGGAATCTACAACAAGATATCCATCATTTATCTCAAGCGAGCACGAACTGTCAGCCTCCATGCCGCCACCCGCACCGGGATTAGCCACCTGCCCTTGCGGGTTATCTTGGTTCGGTTTTTCATGAGCCTGCATAGGAGAAGCGCTGGCTGCCTGGGTCTGTTCGTTTGCATCCGGCGAGTTCGTAACATTAGTGCTTGAAGAATTTGAACTTTCTGAAGTATTTACGGTCTCAGTGGTAGAAGTCGAACCACTCGAAGCGTTGAGTGCATCGTCTGACGCCGTCACATAGGTTGTGCCGCCGTTAATCACAATTCGCTGAGCCTCAATACCTTCCTCGCTTTGACTGATTTTTGTACTTCCATCATTAATTTCGAGAATCGTATCGGCATGGATGCCATCATCAGCAGCAGTGATTGTAATCTCTCCACCCGTGATGCTTAGATACTTATTTGAATGCAGCCCGTCGTCTTCTGCCTGTATATCAAGGTTAGATCCGGCAATTTTGAGATAGGTCTCACTTACAATTCCTTTATTGCCTGCCGTTATCTGAATATTTCCATCATCAATGAGCACATAGCCCTTTGTTTCATCATCATCCTTCGAGGAGATAATGCCAGAGCCTTGCGCATCTAAATCAAAAGTCCCACTAGCAATCTTTGCGCAGTCCGTACCAACCAAGCAGTCATCAGATGCATCGACCTTAATTGTTCCGCCGGTGACAACTAAATCATCTTTGGACTTAATGCCATCTTGGTAGTTGGCGTCGACACTGAGGGTTCCGTTTCCCTGAATAGTGAGGTCCGAAGTCGCAAAAAGCGTGGCGTCGGGTTCATCACTCCCCTCTTCAAGGTCATACTGCGATGAGTCGCTTAAAGAGTTAGTTGTTCCGTCGGCTAAGGTAACAAAGACCTTATCTGCAGACTGGACATAGAGTGCCGGACCATTGCTACTTGAAACATGAGCTCCGTTTAATACAAGCTGCACTTTTGCATCCTCAGGCGCATTCACAAGAATTTCTCCGCCTTCCAGATTTCCGGAAATTATATAAGTGCCTTCCTGAGATATGGTTACGGTCGAAGAAGAGACCTCTGCTCCTTCTCCGGTGATACTAGCCGAAGACCCATCTAAGGTAATCTTTGTTGCTTGCGACTCATCATAGGAAGCATCGTAATCGCGATCCGAATACGTTAAGTCATAGGTCGATTCATCAATAGTCGCGGCACTGGCATCTTCGGTTTCGGTACAAGATAGAAGCGATAGAGGCAAGATAAGCGACAAGACGATACTCAAAACAGATTTCTTGCTAAGCATTAGAGCACCTCACTGTTCAAAGGAGCTAAACCCAAGCTGATTTTGAGATTCCCATTGAAGCATCTGAGTTCATCAAGCATCTTTTTCTCGAGACCCGAATCCGCCATCAATACCTGGTATTCAAGTCGATAGAGGCTTCCCATATTTGCCGTTGAGATCTGGTTGAGCTCATACGAACTTGTATAGCGTGAAAGGATCTCGTCAAAAACCCCCTCGTAATCAAAGTTGTCAGGAACCGTAATAACAAGATGCTTCGAACGATTTTTCGAGGCTCCGAAACCGGTTTTTACATAAATGAGGTTAAAGAGAGCGACCACGACCGTAAGCAAGATAGCAATGCCGATATATCCCATGCCACAGGCAAGGCCTATAGCCATTGCCAAAAAGACACTGCCTATATCTTTCGCAGTTCCCGCAATCGAACGGAAACGCACAAGGTTGAAAACACCCATGACGGCGATTCCTGCGCCTAGATTGCCGTTAACCAACAAGATGACCATCTGCACAATAACAGGAAGAAGCGCCAGGGTAACCACGAAATTCTTCGAGTAGTTATGGTGGTACATATAGATAATGGCAGCACAGAGCCCCAAGATGATTGATGCTATGGTGCAGGCAAAAAAACCTGATGAGGTAATCGTTGCAGCCGTAGAGTTAGTAGCCCCGAGTACCGAGGTAAAGAAAAAATCGAACACGGATATTCCTTTCGTTTACGAATCTAGATAGTTGCAGTATGCGCCCGTGGCACAAAGGTTTGTGGCATCTCCAACCTCGGGCGATGGGGCATCTTATGTAGATGAGATTTAAATCCCTCAGAAATTATGTATGCTTGGCCATATTTTGAAATGGAGGTCGGATAGGCCTGAGCCACATCGAGAAGTCTTACGAGCCAGAGCGGCAGAGAACCGAGGCTCTTTACTTCCATGATGGTCTTATCTGCGGGAATAATGCGTCCGATCGCAGAAACACGCGTATTGCGCCTTTTTTCAGAAACCCTGAGATTCTCGTAGCAGACATCACGATCAAAGGTAATGCGTAAGCCATTTTCATAATCAAGGTCATAGAGTGGCTGCCAAGCAGACCTTTGCGCCGTAACAACCATCGATGGCAGAAGATTCTTATAGCGAAGCAGAAACGCCTCTATCTCTTGGGCGATTTGAACCTCTTGTTTCCAGGACTCGTCACGAAGCGAAAAATCATCAACAAGGGGATACTGAGTTTTCGCTTCCATATAACTTGTCCCGGTCAAAAACAGGCATGCCCCGGATTGGCTCATTTGGAGGCGACGCTTATACACGACTCCGTCAATTTTCTTCTTCAGTTCTACGTAGGCTATATCGTCGTTCGTGCCATCTATATAGGTGCGAAGACGTAACTTTTCCTTGTAGTACGGATGCTCGAGTGATAAAGCTGCAAGCATATGGTTCGGAGTATCGTAGTAAACGCTTCTTACGCCATAACGTCCAAATTGGTTAAGTTCCATCCAGTACGTAAGGCCGCTTTGAATGCGTTTATATTGCTGTTCATTTAACAGGTACTTCATTTCTTTGCGTTTAAAGTTCTCTTGGTACGACATAATTTCCTCGCTTTCCCTGTCGGTGGCCCCATCCTAGGAAAACTTCCTGAAATTGACCTTATAGACCTTCCGAAATCATTTTGATTTTCAGATTCGTTTCAGATTGAAGGGTAAAATTTCTTCTAGAACTCTTTAAAGAAAGGCTGCCTTATGCAAATCCTGATGGTTGAAGATGACGAGCGTCTGTCTTCTGCACTCAAGCGAATTCTTGAAGAAAATAACTACCAGGTCGACGCTGTCTTTGACGGCGAATCAGGTCTTGAATATGGGAAAAGTGAAATCTATGACGTTATTATCCTTGATGTCATGCTTCCAAAAATGGATGGTTTTCACGTTGCCCAAGCTCTAAGAAGAGAGAATGTCGATACTCCAATTCTCTTACTGACCGCTCGCAGCACCATCCCCGATAAAATTGAAGGGCTTGATAGTGGCGCCGACGACTATATGACCAAACCATTTTCTGCAGCCGAGATACTTGCGCATCTCAGAGCTCTGACAAGAAGGAAAAATCAGGTCATCTACGAAAAACTAGAATACGGTGATTTGAGCCTGAACCTGGAAAGCCATGATTTAACCTGTGGTTCAAAGTCAATAACCCTCAGCTATAAGGAATTTGAACTTGCTGAAATACTGCTTGCAAACAGCGAGCAAATCGTATCGAAAGAGATGCTTATATCAAAAGTATGGGGTTTTGACTCTTCGGCAGTTGATAATAATGTTGAAGCTTATATTTCATTTCTGCGTAAGAAACTCAAGTTCTTACACTCAGAAACACAGATAGAAACAATTCGAAAACTGGGCTACCGCCTTGTATATCGATAGGAACTAAGATGCTTAAAAAGCTTCGGATAAAGTTCATTGCTTTAAGCATGATTATGGTTGGACTCGTGCTTATTGGTACTTTTCTTATCATTGGCATTACTGAATACAACCGCGAACAAGCAAATGTCACCAATGCTCTCCAGACTGCCATCGACCAAACGGCACACGCGGCAGAAAAAGCCGACAACGCAAATCCCGCCACAACGCCTAATCCCTCAGAGCCCGCACCTGACCAAACAGAGACGCGCAACGATATTTCTTCTCCTCAAATTGGACGCGCATACGAAAATGGCCCAACACAGTTTTCAGTACCGCTTGCGGTTTACTCACTTGATGACCAAGGCAAGTTCAACCTGGAATCCGACTTCACCACAGCTTCGCTATCAGATGAAGTACTTGCCCAAGCAAGCTCTGAAATAGAAGATACGGATGCATCGTCAGGCGAACTCAATGATGTCGGACTCTACTATCTTAAGACGAAGATTAACGACACTACCTATATTGCGTTTGCCGATTCTTCGTCAGCAAGCAACTGGCAGTCCCTAGCCGTAAAGTTAGTCATTGCTGGAGTAATAACCCTCATCGTCCTCTTCATCATTACCTACTACTTTTCTCGGTGGGCCCTGCGCCCTGTCAAAGAGGCCTGGGATTCTCAGCGTCAATTCATCGCCGATGCATCACATGAGCTTAAAACCCCGCTCACGGTGATTTTGGCCAATACCTCAATCTTAAAGAAGCATCCGAAGAAAACACTCGCTTCTCAGAGCCAGTGGATTGAAGGAATTGAATATGAGGCTCAGACCATGGAAAGCCTTACCAATGAGATGTTGGAGCTTGCCCAGATTGAATCAGCTCCAAAACATGAGCATCTGCCCCTAAACCTAAGCGACCTCATTGACCGCAATGTCCTTCAGTTTGAATCGCTTGCCTATGAAAAGGAATTTACCTTGAACGCAGATGTGGAAGCAGATATTGAGATAAAAGGTGATGAAGCCCGGCTTAACAAGATGGTTGATGCCCTCATTGAAAATGCTGCAAAGTATACAAACGTTGGCGGGTCTATAGACGTCAATCTCAAGAAAAAAGGCAACCTTGTTCTTTTTTCAGTTCACAACGAGGGAACACCGATTCCTGCTGAAGACCTACCGCATATCTTCGACCGCTTCTACCGAAGCAACAAAGCCAGAACGAGCGGAACCGGTGGCTTTGGACTGGGCCTTGCTATTGCTCGCGGCATTGCCGAAGAGCATGGCGGAGATATCACCGTTACAAGCTCCCAGGCTGAAGGGACAACCTTTATTGCCACCCTGCAATCCTAAGATAACTGTCACGGACTAATAACCTGATAGCTTTCTATCCCTGAAGTTCGACTCTTCTAAGAAACATGTGCTTTCTTTCCTGCTAGGCATTAAGCGCATGCGTCCCAGAGATATGGTTTGACAGTGCAGCCTGCGGACTTGAATCGTGCATATGCTCGTAGTACATCAAAATTTCCTGAGCAGTTTCTTCGACAGCGCGTTTCTCGGTATGAATCACAATGCAGCCCAAACGCCTCATCAAGCGACGAGCACTGTCGAGCTCTTCATAGACATAGGTTGGATCCGCATAGTTTTTCGCAACTGAATTGGCGGCGCCTAGGCGACGCTTACGTATGCTTACCAACAAGTCAGGGTCAGTTACCAAACCAAAAAGACGTGTTCGATCAACGTTGTAAATCTCTTTTGGCGGATCTGAGTACAAATCAAGCGGGATGTTTGCAACTTTATAACCTTGCTGAGACAAATAAATAGAAAGCGGCGTTTTGGAAGTACGCGAGACTCCCAAAAGAACAATATCTGCTTCGCCAAGTTCATGAGGACGACGTCCGTCGTCATGGTCAATCGTAAACTCCACTGCCTCAATACGACGAAAATAATAGGAATCGGCGACATGGAGCCCACCGGGTTTCGCGGAAGGCTCACGTCCAGTAATTTCTGCAATGGCTCGCGTTGCATCCGTCATGAGGTCAACCCCAATAAAGCGAGGGTTCTCAGCACAGTATCGAGTCAGCTGTTCAGCTAAATCATCATCAACTAAGGTATAAAAGACTAAGATGCGAGGATCGCCAAAATGCGTTTTATGATATTCACTCCGGGCATCAAGAAACTCCTTAATTTCCATGAACGAGCTCACCTTGGGCAAAGTATCTATATCGGGGTTACTTACCCCAAACTGAACGGCTGCAGCCCGTGCAACGGCCTGACCAGTCACCCCTACCGAATCGCTGATCACGTAAATGGTAGGAATTGTCGCTTCGTCACTTGAGTGATGATTCTCGTCCATCTCTACCTCGTTTCTCTATTTAGCCCCCTTTGCCATTTTGCCAAAATCAGCAACATGGGCAAATACCTCTACAAAACGATTAAGAATCTTTAATCGGTTGTCACGAACTTCCTCATCATCGGTCATAACCATAATCTCATCGAAGAACTTATCAATTGGCCCACGCAAATTTGCAAGAGCAGACAGAGCTGACGCAAAATCGTTATTTTGCAGGGCATCCTTTAAGCCCACCTCGGTTTGGTCAACCGCTTCAATAAGTGATTTCTCTACGGGCTCGAGAAGAGCTTCGTTTACGTCAGTGCCACGAGACACATCTGCAAGGTTATGAGCGCGCGCATAAGCAGTAGCAAGGTTGTCAAACAGCTCCGGCGTCGTCTTTCGGGCAGAGTCAAGAACTTTCACGCGCTTCGAGAGCTCAAGGGGTTCCTGCACTCCAACCGCAAGAATTGCTTCAATCGTATCGGCCTCGTTACCTTCGTTTCGCAATTTGACTGTCTCGCGTGTAATAAAGAAGTCGATAACTTCTTGGGCAACAGCCTCCATATCAAATGAGATGCCCTGTAATTCGTAGCTCTCCAACGCAACCGCAATTGCGTCAACAAGAGAGAACTCAATACCAGATTCAAGCATGGTGACAATACCAAGTGCCGACCTGCGCAGGGCAAATGGGTCTGAAGTACCTGTCGGAGCTTGCCCTACCGAGAAAAGACCACAGATAGTATCAAGCTTATCGGCAATCGCGATTACCTTGCCAACGCGCGATTGGGGAAGGTCATCTCCCGCAAAACGAGGTCGGTAGTGTTCGGCTATAGCCTGTGCAACCTGTTCATTCTCACCTGAGGCAAGTGCGTAGTACGAACCCATAATGCCTTGCACGGAAGTGAACTCAACTACCGCATTAGTAACCAAGTCCGCTTTCGCTAAGTAAGCAGCACGATGTGCGTCCCGCGCATCTTCTTCAGGCAGACGAATTTCGCGACTTATGTAGTCGGCAAGGGCAACATTTCGTTTTGTTTTATCTTTAAGCGTTCCCAATTCCTCTTGAAAAACTACGGAATCGAGCTTATCGATATACGACTCAAGCGGGTGCTTAAGATCTTCTTCATAGAAGAATTTCGCATCATCAAGGCGAGCACGAACGACGCGTTCATTGCCATCTATGATGGCTTCAGAGCAATCTGGGTCGCCGTTTGAAACAACAATAAACTTATTCGTCAGTTTTCCCGATGCATCATAGAGCGGGAAATAGCGCTGATGCATAAGCATGGCATCGACAATAATCTCTTCGGGAACTTCTAAGAATTCCTCATCAAAGATACCAACGAGCGGTGTTGGCTGTTCGCAAAGGTTAATGACTTCTCGCAAGGTTTTAGGAGGAAGAACGGCTTTAAGCCCCGTCTCTTCCTCTATAGCGGCAACCCCTGCACGAATAGCCTCCTCACGTAATTCCTCGCTCACGATGACATGAGCATCAGATACTACCTGAAGCAAGTCTTCTGCTGACTTTACGAGGTGCGGACCCGGCGAAAGAAAACGGTGTCCCCAGGTCATATTCCCCGAGTCAACATTCGCAAAGTGTACGGGAACAACCTCATCGCCAAACAAGGCGACAAGCCAACGAACAGGACGTGAGAAATACTCATGGGTACTTCCCCACTTGCATGACTTCGGCCAAGAGATGCCAGTAATAATTTGTCCAAGCACCTGAGGAAGCAAATCTATAGTGGTCTGAGACGGGATATGGCGTGTTGCAAAAACGTAGTTGGTGCCTTTTACATCACGCAGTTCTAAGTCATCAACCGTAAGTCCCTTGCCGCGAGCAAAACCAATGGCAGCCTTGGTAGGGTTTCCGTCCTCATCAAACGCAATCTTTGCAGCGGGGCCGCGGAATTCTTCGTCCAGTGCCTCGGTCTTTTCACCCAGGTTTTCGACAATCGAAATAAGTCTGCGCGGTGTTGTATAGATTTGAACCTCACCATGCGGGATTCGTAGGTCATCAAAAAGCTTAGGAACAAGCGCTTCGAGCTGCTGTGTCGCTGAGTGCAGGTCAAAAGCGGGTATTTCTTCGGTTCCAATCTCAAAGGCGAGCGTACGTTCTTGCGACATCTTAGGCCTCCTTCTTCTCAGAAGCGGCTTCGGCGTCATCTTCGCCGCCTTCTAAACTCATACCCACCACATGCTCCATATAGGAAGCGCAGCATGCCTTAGCAAGCGTACGTACGCGCAAAATATACGCCATACGCTCAGTTGCAGAAATGACTCCGCGAGCATCGAGAAGGTTGAAGGTGTGGCAGCACTTAAGCACGCTGTCATAAGCTGGAAGAGGAAGGCCGGCCGCAAGAATACGTTTGCACTCTGCTTCTCTATCGTTAAATTCCTTGAACAAGAATTCGGTGTCGGCAATTTCAAAATTAAACGTTGAATACTGCTTTTCGTTTTCGAGATAAACATCTCCGTAGGTAAAGACGACTCCGTCATCACCACGAGACCAAACGATGTCGAACATGCTATCGACGCCTTGAATATACATGGTGAGACGCTCGAGTCCGTACGCGAGTTCAACAGGTGTCGGGCTGCACTCAAAGCCACCAACTTGCTGGAAGTAGGTAAACTGAGTAACTTCCATACCGTCAATCCAAACTTCCCAACCAAGACCCCAAGCACCTAAAGTAGGACTTTCCCAGTCATCCTCGACAAAGCGTACGTCATGTGCCTTAACATCAATACCAATTGCCTCTAAGGAACCGAGATACAAGTCCTGGATATTGTCCGGAGAAGGCTTAATGAGAACTTGGAATTGAAAATAATGTTGGGTCCTGTTCGGGTTTTCGCCATAGCGACCATCAGTAGGTCTACGGCAACCCTGAACATAAGCGCACCGCCAAGTATCAGGACCAAGCGAACGCAAGGTAGTTGCGGGAGCATTCGTACCGGCACCAACCTCATTGTCATAAGGTTGGAGAATGACACATCCGCAGCTAGACCAATACCGCTGCAGATTCATGATTACATCTTGGAATGTGGGCGGCAGATTTTCTGCATTCTTCGCCTGCCCCTTCTGAAGATTTTGACTCACCATACTGCTCCTTGCTAGTTAGCGACTTAGTTCAGCACACCTACCTGGTCAAGAGGCCAATAGATAAAACACCCTCGACCGTTAATTGAAGAGACCTTAATGGCCCCGAAATAACGCGAATCTTTTGAGTTCGTGCGATTGTCGCCCATCACCCACACATAACCCTCAGGAACGGTATAAGGATAGGTGATGCCCTCAGATTTTTCATAGGGGTAGGATTTTTGACCATTCGTATACGGCTCATCGATGGCTACGCCATCGACATAGACGCGCCCATCGATAAGATTGACGGTTTGCCCACCCGTTGCAATAACACGTTTGATTAGGGTTCGGTTCGGAACTTCCGGATCTTCAAAGGTAACAATATCTCCCGCTGCTGGCTCTCTAAAGTAGTAGCTTACTTTCTCTGCTATAACTATGTCATTAGTCATAATCGTGGTTTCCATAGAAGCAGATGGGATTTGGTAGGGCTGAATCACGAAGGCGCGAAGAAACCAGGCCAACCCTAGGATGATTGCGACAGTTAGTATGAATTTAAGGAACTTTTTCATCCTGTATTTCTCGTGCTCCTCACAAGCAAATCATTGTTTCTAACCGCAGGCCAATGTTTTTGGTGCGGTCACGGTGCACTATGATACCGCTTTAACTTTCCGAGCCGTTATCTACCAATAAAGAATTTAGAAAATTTACCTCATCAGGAGATAAATCATAGTCTTCAAGCAAATCAGGCCGCAAGCGAGCAGTTCGCTTCAGACTTTCTTCTTTGCGCCACTGATCTACCGCAGCATGGTCACCTGACAAAAGTACCTCGGGAACTTTCATGCCGCGAAACTCAGCCGGACGCGTGTATTGAGGGTACTCCAAAAGCCCCTGGGCAAAACTCTCGTCTTCTGCCCCATGTTCTGCCCCGAGAACCCCCTTAAGCTTTCGGACCACAGCATCGATGATGACCATCGACGCAAGTTCCCCACTCGTAAGGACATAATCACCAATTGAAAGCGTATCGTCAGCCAGGCTTAAGGCGCGTTCATCAATGCCTTCGTAGTGGCCACAGACAAACAGGAGCCGCTCCTTGCATGCGAGCTCTTTTGCAATCTCATCAGAAAACTTCCGCCCGCAAGGACTTAAAAAAATCGTATAGGGCTTGCCAATAGCTTGAGTCGTATTCGACGAAGCACGCTCACTACTTTGGCTTGAAACCGCAGATCCATATGAAGAAATTGCTTCATATGCTTCAAAAATTGGTTCACACTTCATGACAAGGCCATCGCCTCCGCCATAAGGATCATCATCGGTTGTTCTATGGCGGTCATGCGTCCAATCTCTTAAATCGTACGCATGAAATTCAAGGATGCCTTTGGTTTGAGCGCGAAGCATCATAGAGGTATTCATGACCGAATCAAACATTTGAGGGAATGTCGAAAGAGTTTCGATAATCATGAAAACCTATGCCTCATCGATATCTACAAGCCCACCAGGCAAATTCATAATAACGTGCTTCTTGTCATTATCGCTGAATTCAATGAAATCAGATACGAACGGAATTAAAACTTCGTCGCGACCCTCACCTCGGTCAACAACAAGAATGGGATGTGCGGGATTATCTTCAATTTCCCGTATGACTCCAATTTCTTTCGTA
>JBMNSK010000037.1:0-13920 GCA_050945155.1 Eggerthellaceae bacterium
CGGCCATGTTACGGCGCGGCTTATTCACGGAGATTTCGGCGTTTACCACGACGGGATTTATGGACATTACATCAACCCAGCTTAACTCCGTATTCTCGTCTGGGGCATTTATGATCATCGCCATTCTTATGGGTGTTGGCGGCAGTGCTGGATCTACTTCAGGTGGTATTAAGTTTCAGCGCCTCGGCGTTATTGGGAAATCTATCGCGACTACCATCAAGGAAACGCTTGCTCCTGATTCGGTGCGCATTACCTCTTCCTACTACCACATCGGCAGACACCGTGTCGATTCTGACTTGGTGAAAAACGCAATGACCGTCTTTGTTCTTTATGTAGCAACCTACCTTATCGGAACGCTTATTGGCATTGCTCATGGTTACGATGCAACGCAGGCCTTGTTCGATTCAATTTCTATGGCCAGTAACGGAGGCATTACCTGCGGGGTCGCTTCGCCAGGTATGCCGGGCGCACTTGAAGGTTTTTATATCTTTGAGATGTGGGCTGGTCGTCTTGAGTTTGTCACCCTAATTGCGTTGCTTGTTGAACTTGTGATTACTGCAGCTCCTCGCAAGCTGGTAGATGTCGTGCGCCGTCAGAAACGTGAGGTCTTCTAATGCGTTTTCTGGCAATTGCAAAAACTGTTTTTGTCAATGCCCGCCTTCTTCTTGTTGGGCTCTGCGCACTCATGTCTTTGTTCGCGCTTTTTTCACTTCCGGCATTTGCAGAAGAGCAGTCCAACACGGTACAGCCTGGCCAGCAACCGGATAGCTCTTCAATCTATGACACGTCCATTGTTGACCTTAGTGCTTCTAGCGCAACATATGACGGACAAACCGTTCAAGTAACGGGCGAGGTAATTGGAGACCGTATTGCTTCGGATGTCGAAGACGGCTACTGCTGGATTACCCTTACTTCCACGCGGGCAGAAGAGCGCGATACGATTTCGGTTTATATGTCTGACGAAGATGCTGCCAAGATTAGCCATTATGGGCGCTATGGCGTAACGGGTACGTATTTGCAGGTTCGAGGTATCTACCACGTGGTTTGTTCGAAGCATAATGGTTTGAGCGATATTCATGCTGAACTCGTTACAGTTGCAAGTGAAGGCTCCGATAACCCCGATACCTTTAATTTCCTTGATTTTGTGCCGGGAATTCTTGCGATTCTAGCAGGCGTAGGCCTTCTTGCCTTCTTTATCTACCTTCGCGAGCGAGAGCTATAGGTGAAGATTTGCAGGGGCAGGTAATCAAGCTTGATCGAGGTTTTCCTCTTGTGCGTACGGAAGACGGGCGCAGTTTTCGTTGTGAGCTTGCGCGAGCCTTTGAAAAGAGCGAAGACATTCGCGCGGTCATTGGCGATAAGGTTTTAGTCCTTGAACCAAAGGGTCATGACAAAGGCATAATCGAGAAAATCGAAGACCGGAAAACGAAACTTGTCAGAAGAGATCCGGCTGAGCGCACGCTTCCGCAGATTCTTGCGAGCAATTTCGACAAGGTCTTCGTGGTACACGCGCTTTCCCAGCTCAATACCAAGCGCTTGGAGCGCGAGCTTGTTTTGGCCTATGAAACAGGAGCAGATGTTGCGCTCATCCTGACTAAAGACGATGAGGTAGAAGACGAGGCAGAGACAAGCAAGCTTTTAGATACCGTTCAAAATATTCTTGGAGCGCAGACGCCCATCTATCTTTCATCGACTATTGATGCAACTGGTATTGATGAAATTCGCGCAGCAATTCCTCCGCAGACCCTTGCTATTTTGCTTGGAAAAAGCGGAGTGGGGAAATCGAGCCTAATTAACGCGCTTGTTGGCAAGGAAGTTTGCCCAGTGGGCGATGTTCGTGAGGCGGATGGTAAGGGAAGACATACCACGGTCAGTCGAGAAATTATTGATATTCCCGGAGCGGGAAGAATTGTAGATATGCCGGGTGTGCGCGGCCTTGGTATGTGGGAGTCCGATGCCGGGATAGCCGCTGCCTTTCCCGATATCGAAGCTTATGCCCAAAGATGTCGGTTTCGGGACTGCCGTCATAAAAACGAACCAGGCTGTGCTGTTTTGGCAGCGGTACGTGCAGGCGAGCTTTCTAAAGAGCGACTCGCATCGTATCAGTCGCTAAAAGAAGAAAGCGAAAAAACAGCCGAAAGAAAACGTGAAGCCTCCTGGCGCAAAGAGGTTTAGAGGATTATACTTGCGCACTGCGAGTGCATCGTTGGGCCCTGTACTCGTTTCAAGTTAGTTGCCCATAGCCTGCGGCATTTGCCGTACGGAAAGGAGAGTCTCATGAACATGAGGACGTCGTATATTGCGCAAACTGGCATTATCGCCGCCGTCTACGCAGCAGCAAGCCTCGTTACTATTTTCTTTCTTCAGGGTTTTGCTTGGGGTCCCATTCAATTCCGTATATCTGAGGCAGTTTGCGTTTTGGCGCTCTTTACCCCTGCTGCCATTCCTGGGCTTACGGCAGGATGCATCATTGCCAATTTTATTGCCCTTCTGGTAAACGGAACGGGAGCCCTTGGCCTGTTCGACGTGGTGTTTGGAAGCCTTGCCACCTGTATTGGCGCTTCTTTTTGTTGGCGGCTGCGCAACAACCCGAAGCTTGCCTTGCTTGCTCCAATCCTTGCAAACGCCTTGATTGTGCCAGCATATCTTCCGCTTATGCTGCAAGGGCTGGGTTTCTACACGATTCCTTTCACTTCAATCTCTTTGGATGGTGCCTATATTCCGATGTACCTCTTTGGTGTTATTGCAACAGGAATTGGTGAGGCGCTCGTTATGTATCTTTTAGGATGGCCCCTTTATAAAGGACTGAAGAAATCTAATATGAGCTTTGCACAACCCGAACGAGTGAGACGTTAAGCGCTTAAAGGAGAAATTTCGGCATGGATGCCTATGCAGTTTTTTTCATTGCGGCCGTTATCGGCTTTGGCATAGGTATTCTGTCAGGACTTTTGGGAATCGGCGGCGGAACCATTATGATTCCAGTTTTTCGCCTTGGATTCGGGCTTTCCGCTGCTGTGACTACAGCGACCTCCCTTTTTACCATTATTCCCACTTCACTTGCGGGGGCTGTAACGCATATCAGGCACCGTACCTGCGTACCAAAACTCGGGCTTGCCCTCGGGATAGGTGGTGCGTGCATGTCGCCTCTTGGCGTGTGGCTTGCTCATCTTTCACCCGGTTGGGCCATAATGCTTGCTGCTGCTTGCGTCATTGTGTATTCAGCGGCAACGATGCTTAAGAAGGCTCACGATATAAAGCCGCAGAAAAGGGATGAAGAAGTTCCGATATATCCACCTCATTTGGCTGGACGAGATTACGGTTTGGGTGTACTTATTGGCCTCGGTGCTGGGCTCGCTTCGGGCTATGTTGGAGTCGGCGGCGGATTTATCATGGTTCCTTTGATGCTTACGATTCTTAAAATTCCCATGAAGTATGCCACGGGAACGTCGCTTATCGCGGTCATGATTCTTGCTATTCCCGGTACGGTTGAACAAGCGTTTCTTGGTACCATTGATTATGTCGTTGGTATCGCTATGGCAGCAGGATCAATTCCAGGCGCTCTCGTTGGAGCGCGGTTAATTTCTCGTGTGCCCGAACGCAGCTTACGTCTTACCTTCGGCATAGTTTTATTGTTTGCAGCATTGGTCTTAGTGCTTAAGGAAGTGGGCATCTTCGGCTGAGGTAAAATTCTGATGTCGAGGGAGTTGTAATGAAACACGTAATAAGCGACTTATACGATACGCGGTACTGGCACACAGCGTGGGAATTAATTTTCGGCGCCATTACCCTTATTGCGGGCATCATCCTTATCTATAGCAATGTCGCCTTGGGTGGAAACACCGGCGTTACGTTTATTACCGGGTTCTTCTTCATTTTTTCCATTGTCGCCATCGTTATTTTGCGTGTAGATCCCGATTCTGTGCGCGCGCGCCAGTCGGATGCCATGCTTATTTTGGCAACACAGACGCTCGACTGTATGAAGAGACGGGGACTTGACACGCACTCGTCTCAGGAAATTTGCGAGCTGTTATTACCGGCAACTGCAGCAATTGCGGTGGCTATTACTGACCGTGAACATATTTTGGGGTACGCAGGCTATAACCAGGAAAACAACCCTCCGGGAGCGCCTATTCGTACCGTTGCAACCCACAGCGTTTTGGCTGACGGCAAAGAGCGCGTCTTGTATTCGCATGATGAGATTGGCCTTCCTTTCGGCACGCCTAAAATTGAAGCGGCCATCATTGCTCCTTTGATGGTGGGTGACAAAATTGAAGGAACGCTTAAGTTCTACTACCGAAAAGCGACACGTATTAGCGCCACGCAGCGCTCTATCGCCGAAGGTTTTGGACGTCTGCTTTCTACCCAGATGGCAGCAACGGTCATGGAAGAGCAGGCCGAGCTTGCAACCAGCATGGAGTTAAAGGCTTTGCAGGCCCAGATCAATCCGCATTTTCTTTTCAATACGCTTAACACCATCGCTTCGTTTATTCGCACTGATCCTGACCAGGCACGCAGGCTTATTCGAGAGTTCGCAGTCTTTTATCGTCAGACGCTCGAGAACTCTTCTGACCTGATTATGCTTGTGCGCGAAATAGAGCAAACACGGCGCTATTTCATGTTTGAAATTGCTCGTTTTGGAAGCGACCGCGTTGAACTTGTCTGCGATATCAATCCGGAGCTCAACGATCTTATGGTGCCTTCGTTTTTAATTCAGCCGTTGGTTGAAAACGCTGTTCGTCATGCCATGCCTTCCGAGGGCAAACTCACGGTGACGGTGAAGGGACGCTACGAAGGCGAAGATGCAATCTTGAGCGTCTCTGATAACGGTGTGGGTATGAGCGAAGAGGAGCGGTCAAAAATCATGCACCCAGAGTCCTCCAAAGGACTTGGTATTGCGGTGAAAAACGTGCGGGACCGCCTGAAGGGCTATTTTGGCTCGGCGTCTCGCATGGATGTGGAAAGCGAACTTGGCGTTGGTACCACCGTCACCCTGGTCTTAAGCCGTGCTATGCATCCGGAAGAGGCGCGTGAACGGTATGAGGAAGTAAAGGATAAAGGCGCAATCAAGTGGTCTGACCCCGAAGATCTTCGGAAGAAAAATACCGACTAGAGCAGTGCTGCGAAACGCTCGTACTAGGTAGTTCGAAATTACAAACAAAAGAGCCGCCCCAAGAGAGCGGCTCTTTTTATAAGACGTAAGTTCTTACTAAGCAATAACGCGAACGCGGCGAACCCCATCAATGCTGCCAAGCTTTTCAGCTGCAGCATCGGAAACTTCTTCTGCTACGTCAATCAAGGTGTAACCACTGTTTCCGCGCTGAGCACTTGCACTGTTAGCAACGCTTAAGCCTGCATCTGCGCAAGCAGCTACGAGAGCATCGCCAGCGCCTTCGTCGGCACCATGCAAGACGGCTACGCGGTGAGCGGCAGGGGTGCCAAGGTTTAATGCTGGATAGTTGACCGAATTGCGAATGTTGCCGTTATCTACGTAGTCAACCAATTCGGCAGCAGCCATAGCTGCACAGTTATCTTCAGCTTCAGCGGTGGATGCGCCCAGGTGCGGCACCACAATAATGCCCGGAGTATGTACGATACCCGGAATTGCAAAGTCGGTGATATAGCGGTGAATCTTGCCGGACTCAACACCAGCAACTACTGCCTCGGTATTTACCAAGGTGTCACGACTGAAGTTCAAAAGAACTGTTCCTTCTTGCATAAGGTCTACGGCATGAGCGTCGACCATACCCTTCGTTGATTCAAGAGCAGGAACATGAAGGGTGATGTAGTCGCAGGTAGCGAAAATCTCATCGAGATCGGTGACGTGTTTAACCTCAGGATCAATGCGCCAAGCAGCACCAACGGACACATAGGGGTCATAACCATAGACATCCATGCCCAAAGCAAGTGCGGCGTTTGCAACACGAGCACCGATAGCGCCAAGACCAATGACGCCTAATTTCTTGCCAGTAATTTCGCGACCAGCGAACTGCTTCTTTGCTTTTTCTACCGACTTAGAGATGTTTTCATCGTCGGCGTTGTCACGTACCCAACTAATTCCATCAACGATGTCGCGGCTGCCCAAGAAAAGTGAGCAGATAACCAGTTCCTTAACGGCGTTGGCATTAGCACCGGGAGCGTTAAAAACTACAATGCCTTCCTCAGCGCAGCGGTCAAGCGGAATATTATTCACGCCAGCACCGGCACGAGCAATGGCCAAAAGGTTTTCAGAAAATTCCATTTCATGCATGGCAGCACTGCGAACGAGAATACCTGTTGCTTCATCGATATTGTCGGTGAGCTGGTATGAGTCGGGCAGTTGGTCGGTGCCATACTTAGAAATGTTGTTCAGGCAATGAACGTAGTACATGAATCGCTCCTTCGTGAGGTCTGCAGACGAATTATCGGGCAGACGTGGTTTTTACTGGACTAGTTCAGTTTGAAACCCAAGAACTTTTTAGTCAATGAGATGCAAGGATTCTGGCGGAGAAAACCTTGTCTTTGAATACCGAAGGATTTTGAGTTCGTCTATAGTATGTGGGTAAGATGCTGTCGGTTACTGTATAACGTGCGCTGTATGGCGAGAGGAGCAAATACGTGTCGGGGCTTACTAGGCTGAAAAGCAAACCTCATTTCAGATACTATTGCCTGCTTTTCATTACTATCGTTGTTGGTTATCTTGCCACGGTGGGCGTTTTTCGTTTGACCACAGGAGAAATTCCTCTTTGGCGGTCGGATAATTACGCACTCTATATTAATTTTGCGGCCTATGAGGGCGAGTGGCTGCGTTCTATTATCGGGAACCTTTTTGCGGGAAACGGACTTATTATTCCCGAGTACTCCTATAGCCTGGGTTATGGCGCTGATGTTTTGCTTTCTGCGGGCGGCTGCATTAATGACCCATTCAATCTTCTTTTCGTTTTCTGCCCTGTTAGATACACTGCTTACCTCTATCTCTTTCTCATTTTGCTTCGTCTTGTTTTGGCCGGAGCAAGTTTTTCTTTCTATGCTCTTTCGAAGGGTAACGGGCACCGTGCCACCTATATTGCTACCCTCTGTTATCTATTGACCGGATTCGTCTTATTTCTCGGACTGTTTCGACATGGCAACTTCTTAAACGTTGCTATTTTGTTCCCCCTTATTCTGTATGGTGCTGACCGTATTTTTGAGCAGAAAAACCCTCTTATTTTTATTGGTGTTCTGGCGCTGAGCTTTCTGTATTCGGTGTATTTCTCATACATGATTTGCATCGTCTTGTTCTTCTACTGCCTCATAAAGTACTTTTTCATTCCTCGGGAGAGGAGTGCAAAGAGCTTCCTCGTTCTGGTGCTGAAGTTTGTCCTTTGTATCTTGCTTGCCGCAGCTATGGCAGGAATTGTGGTTGTTCCCGAAATCCTGTCTTTGAGCTCTATGGATCGAGTTAGTACCAATCGCGAAATTAGCGCCTTTTTCAATCCGGGTTATTACCCAAGGCTCATACTTGATATGGTTGGTGGGCATTACGGTACTCGTGGAGCATACTTGGGTGCAGTATCGGTTGCTCTCTGTCTTATCTTTCTTACCGCTCGTAAGAAATTTGAAAAGCCTACCTGGAGAGCGTGGACTCTCGGTTTAGTGCTTTGTCTCCTCGGTGCTACTGTTTCCTGGATTTCCTCGGCATTCAATGGCTTTAGCTATACAACTGATCGCTGGATGTTTGCTCTTAGCTTCGTATCCGCCTACATCGTTTGTCTAACAGTTCCTGTGCTCGAAAAACTCAACAAGAGGGATTGGATTCGCGCGTCTTTCGTACTGGCAATTTTTGTCGGCGTGCTTCTCTTCTGCGTTGCTTGCCACACAACAACCTGGGCATCCCTAACAACAGCTTTCTTTGCTGTCTGCGCTCTTATTCTTGTTCTTTCGGGAAAGCGCCTAAGTTACAAGCACCTTTCATGGGTTGTGTGCGTTTTGCTCGTCGTTGGAACGGGGTCGACCGTTTACTGCGCGTACAACACGAGCGATTTTGATGGACTACATTTCAGTCGTCTTTCTACCTTTTCTACGCTTACTTGGAATGAAAACCCTGCCTACTATATGGTGAAAGATGGTTATCTAAAACCAAATGGGCTCTGTATAGATAATACGGAAAATGCCCAGGACGGAAGCCAAAACACCCGCTACGATATGGCCGTCCGAGGTTCGAACAGAAACCAGGCGCTTCTTCACGGCGTAAGCAGTATTGACTACTATTCGAGCTTTTACAACCAGTATGTGAGCGATTTTAGAACTGAATTAAATCTTGCTGATGTAAACTTCAACATTCTGTTTAAAGGTTCGAATGCCCGGTTTGCTCTAGAAGTATTTTCCGGTGCGCGTTATTTTGTTGCACCCACTGACAATGAATGGCTTGTCCCGTATGGGTATTCTCAAATTGGCCAAGCGAAAAGCGAGAAAAATGGCGAGGTTGTCTTTAATATTTATGAGACTTCCTATGCCGCACCCCTTGCTTTTTCCTATTCAAAGCAAGTTTCTTCAGAAGACTATCAGAACCTCTCTGCTCTTGAGAAACAAGAGGTTCTTCTACAGGCGTGCGTCCTTGACAATGGAGAGTCTCCGGTCTCCACGCAGGATCTGCTCAATGATTCAAGTATCCAAAAACTGGACTATACGATGAAAACGAGCGATGGCCTGGAAATTCAGGACGGAAAGATTGTTGTAACGAAGCCAGAAGCATCAATTAGTCTTACGTTTAAGCAAAAGCCGTCCACAGAAACATATCTTCAGCTTAAAAATCTCGAGTACGCTCCATTTACTTTGGAAGAGAGTTTCCAGTATGCAGATGATGGCTCCAAGACACCAGATTTTTGGGACCGCATTTCTTGGAAATCTAGAACCACCTCGTCAATAAACGTTCTAACCAATGGAGACCATAATCAATCTCTTGCCCTCGCTACACCGCAAAACAATAGCTTTACGAATCGAAAAGATTGGCTATTTAACCTCGGAAAATTAAGCGAAGGAACTAATGAAGTAAGTATTAAATTTATGCAAAAGGGAACCTATTCGCTTTCTGAATTTTCGATTCAAAGTGAAGATCCATCCACATTGCTTCCGTACTCAGAAGAACTCCAAAAGCAGGGTCTTCAGAACCTGCAGCTTAATACCAACAATATTTCGGCAGACGCTACCGTTGAAGATGGCACTGAGTACGCATTTTTCACCACCCCGTATTCACAGGGCTGGACTGCAACTGTCGACGGACAACCAGCTGAGGTTCTGCGTGCTGATACGGCGTTTATGGCTATCAAACTTGATACCACAGGCACTCATCATATAGAGATGTACTATGTCACACCGGGCCAAAAGACGGGTGGAGCCTTAACTGCTCTTGGACTACTTGTATTTGTGAGTATTGTTATTTATCGACGTAAAAAGCAGCGTATGTCCTAGAATATCGACAACTCACGGTTAAGAAACAAGGAGTGCGCGTATGAATATCGGTTTGATTTTTGCTGGCGGTACGGGTCAGCGTATGAATACGAAGACGCGTCCCAAGCAGTTTCTTGAACTGCATGGCAAACCCATCATCATCTATACCCTTGAGCAGTTCGAAAACCATCCGGAAATCGACGCAGTCGTTGTCGCCTGCTTAGAATCGTGGATTCCTTTTTTACAAAAACTTTTAATGCGCTTTCAGATAACCAAAGTTGCCGATATTGTTCCTGGAGGCAAAACCGGCCAAGGCTCCATTCGCAATGCAATTGATAGAATTTGCGAGCTTTATCCCGATGATTCTATTGTCTTAGTTCATGACGGTGTACGTCCATTGATTACGGCAGACAATATTTCAGCATGTATTCAGTCAGTGAAAGATTATGGCAGTGCGGTGACGGTTGCTCCTGCCACGGAGACCGTCATTAAAGAGCATGATGGCTTTGTTGAAGATATTATCGACCGCAAGCAGTGCTGCCTCGCAAAAGCCCCCCAGTGTTTTAGGGTAGGGGAGCTTAAGGAAGCGCACGATAAGGCGGCTGCAGAAGGACTGATTGACTTTATAGACTCTGCAAGTCTTATGCGGTACTACGGTCATGACTTGCACACCGTTGAGGGTTCTCCGGAAAATATCAAGATTACAACGCCGAATGATTTCTATATGTTCCGCGCCATTGAAGATGCGCGCGAAAATTCCCAAATCCTAGGTATATAGGAAAGAGAGCTCCTATGTATGATTTACAAGCTGAGTACGCAAGCTTAGCGCAAGAAGCAGACTTAGATTGGGAAAAAATCGAGGGGAAAACCTTTTTTATAACAGGAGCAACGGGTCTTATCGGGTCCTCCTGTATTCGTCTGCTCATGGAGCGCAACCGTGCTTTTCACGCAGGCATTAAAGTAATTGGGCTCGTGCGTAACTTAGATAAAGCAAAGGCAATTCTAGGCGAGTATAGCGAAGCTGATGGGCTTGAATATCTAGTTGGCGACTTGCTCGATTTTGACTCAGAGGGACTGAATCCACACTACATCATTCATGCAGGCTGTCCTACGGTTTCAAAGTATTTTATGGAGCACCCAGCTGAGACGCTGCGCACCATTATCTGCGGAACGAGGCGCACGCTTAATGTGGCGCGCAATTCGAAGGCGGTCCTTGAGGGTTATGTATTTGTCTCAAGTATGGAAGTTTATGGCGATGGAAATAAAACGCCTGGACTTGACCATATATTAACGGAGGCAGATTTGGGCTATGTGAACCCGCTAAGTGTAAGGAGCTGTTATCCGGAGGGCAAGCGGGCTGCCGAAGCATTCACGAGTTCTTACGCCCGTGAATTTTCATTGCCGGCGAAAGTTGCCCGGCTTGCACAAACCTTTGGCCCCGGAATTCCTCTCAACGATACGCGCATTTTTGCCCAGATGGCTCGTTGCGCCATCGAGGGTCAGGACATCATCCTTAAAACGACGGGCGCAAGCACGCGTATGTACAACTACATCACCGATGCGGTGGTTGGGCTGTTTACCATTTTGTTGCGAGGAGAGCCTGGTGCTGCTTATAACGTGGCAAATGAAAACACCTACTCATCTATTCGGGAAATGGGAGAAATGGTGGCTCACGAATGCGCCCATGACCGCATTGAAGTAAAAATTGACCTTGACCCCAACGTCCCTTATCCGCCCGAGCACCATCTTCCGCTCGATACCAAAGCCCTTAAAAATTTGGGTTGGACTGCCCAGGTCGATTTGCCTGAAATGTATAGGCGCCTTATCGCCTACTTAAAACAGTAAGTGTTTTTATACTCAAACAGTAAGCGTTTTTAGGATTTTTTAGAGTCAGCGATGAGTTTAAAGATGTGGTCTACGACTGCATCTGCGCAGCTTTTGTCTTTCGGAAGCGCAATATTTTTCTCGATGAATGTTTCATAGGCGCTATAGTCGAAATCATCATGCTCTATTGCGCGCATGATTTCCTTTGCATCTCCCGTAAAAAGCGTTGGCACGTCGTGCTCAAGATCTAAGTAGAGCTGCGATTTTTCTGAGTAGTCAGCCCAGTCATATGCATACAGGTAGACAGGAAGTTTCAAAAGGCCCACCTCATAGATGATGGTTGAATAGTCGCTTATCACGTAGTCGGCAACGTAGAGCATGTTATAGCTTTGTGGGTAGTCTTCAAGGACGCGACTATCATTAAAGCGCTGGGTTGAAACGGGGTGCTTTTTAAAAATCAAGTTATAGTGCTTGAAGTCAACAGCATCCAATAAATTTTTCATTGCCTGAGCTTCGTTTGAACTCGGTACCCTACGAAACGTGGGGCAGTAGACAATGTTTTTCTTGTCTCGTAGAGCGGGGAAGGCTTTCAGGATTTTTTCTCGCTGAGATTTCTTGTAGTCGGGGTCAACCAGCAAATCAACTCTCGGAAGTGGTATTTCTGTCAAGATTCCTGGGTCTACATTAAAACCGGCCGCAAGATCTTTTGCGAAGGATTTAGACGAAACAAGAACCGAATCATACCCTTCGTGCATATGCATAATAGCTGCGGTGTGGGAGGAATGTCCGCCCGGCGTATCAAGTGCGGTGTAACCAAATTTCTTCATATCGCCTAGTGCATGCCAAATTTGCAAGACCGGTGCGGTTATGCGACGGTTCAAAAGGCTTACCGCAATGCAGTAAGAATCCAAAACGACACAGGAAGAACGTGCGATGTAGAAAACCTGTTTCACCATGTGAAAGGCATATTTCAGAGGGTTTTGCAGCTGCTTTGCCAAAATTACGACTTCGTAGTCGGGATGGTTTTTCCGAACAGAGTCCGCTATAAGTCGAAAGTCCTCAGGGGCGGTGTTTTTTTGTCGGCTTATGCAGACAATGCGCTTTGGGGGGACTTTTGTGTGACAGATGTGATAGATGAGCGCAAGTAATCCCGTACCAAGATTAATGAGTATGCGTTTCATCTTTTGCTTCCTTCACGGTCTTTGAACAGGCAAAGCTTGTAAGTACCTTATGCTATCATATGGCGGTCAAGGAACCGCATCGGTCCTATGGAGGCGTTGCATGACGGTCCGTGTTGAGCAGATTAATTGGACGAGAACGTATTTCGAACTCGACTATCAGGCTACCGAGGGCGAAGAGCTTTTCTTATTTCACATCGAGGGCGGCTTCGTTTCGTTTAGCACGGAGACCCATGGAGATAAAGTTCATGCCTCAATTAACCTCGTCACTGCTTTTGGGAGAAAACCGCTGAGCGATGGCTACTGGGTTATTTGCCAAAAAATTCCTGAAGATCTTCTACAAGACGAGAATCGACTGCGTTTAGAGCGTCCGTATATTTTCAAAGATGCCGGGCAACGCATTAGCGCGTTCTATCCTCAGATAAAGCAAAAAACTAAAAAGAGCCTTGAGAATGAAACTTCGAATAACTGCTTAGAGACTATTCGTAAGGCTCCTTATGACACTCATGGCATCACCTATACCGACGATATTTTTGCACGAATAGATACACTCGAGCGTGTTTTTATTTACAACCAGGAAGAGCATGCCTATACAGCGCGCCTTATTCCTAAGACAGATGCAAGTGACTATCCCTACCTCGTTCTAGATGTCGGTTTTTATGAGAAGAACCACAAGCCGTGGGTACGAAAGCACAATATCCGTTTCCGTGAAAAGCAAATTCTTTCAGGGCTTTCATCTTTTGTTTCCCGCATGGTTCGCCACCATGGAAACCGTGTGCTGTTCTTCAAGCAAAATGGGTCAGAAGCGACGCCGAATATGGCTGCTGTGCGCGACCGCATGATTGAGCGAGGACTCGACAAAGAATTTGAGATTCACGAACGGTACCGTGATACTTTTGCGCGTGTTGCCCAAAGCCCCAAACAATGGCTTAGCGACCTCTTCGCTATTGCACGGAGTGACTATATCTTCATTGATGATTATTGCCCAGCGTTTAACTTCATCAAGCCCGCCCGTCATGCGGTCTTGACGCAGATTTGGCACGCTGGGGTTGGGTTCAAGTCTGTAGGATATGCGCGATTCGGCATTGATGGTTCTCCTGACCCGTATCATTCAAGCCACCGTATGTATACCTACGCCTTAGTAGGAAACAAGTACCTTCGCGACATTTACTCGGAAGTATTTGGTATTGAGAAAAGCGCTCTTTTAGCAACAGGGATGCCTCGTCTCGACCATTTCCTCGATAAAGATACGGCTGAAAAAGCGCGCAAAGACCTGCAGGCCCGCTACCCTTGGATGAAACAGGGTCGTGTTGTTGTCTTTGCTCCTACCTACCGTGGCACCGGGCAGCGCGATGCTTACTATCCCTATGATGTCTTTTTTGATTCTGACCGCCTTTATGAAGTCTGCGAAAAGACGAATACCTACTTTGTTTTCGAAATGCATGGGTTTATCCAAGAACATCCGCAGATTCCGGAGAACTATGCCGACAGAATTTTTGATCTCTCGGACGAG
>JBMNSK010000038.1:0-13782 GCA_050945155.1 Eggerthellaceae bacterium
GCTTCATAAGGCTTGTATGGAACGGGCCAGAAACCGCAAGGGGAATACACCGCTTTGCACCAGATTCTTTCGCAAGGTCTGAAGCATAGGAAACTGCAGCTTTCTCTCCTGAAATAACAATCTGCCCGGGGCAGTTATAGTTTGCCACTTCGACAATACCGCGCGTGCGCGCATTCTTGCAGGCCGTACGCACCGCCTCAGCATCCAGACCTAAGATTGCAACCATAAGGCTATCGATGCCCTTTGCAGCATCTGCCATTGCCTGACCACGATAGGCGGCAAGCTTGACAGCATCAGCAGGGTCAAAAACACCCGCAGCAGCCAAGCTTGAGTATTCACCTAAGCTTAACCCGCAAAGATACGAAGGGTGTATGCCTCGTGCTTTCAATACAGCCGTTGTTGCGATAGCGAAACTGACCATGCAGGGTTGGGTATTGCGTGTGTCCTCAAGCTCTTCAGCAGAGCCGGAAAAACAGAGATCGCGCCAAGTATGTGTGGGATCTATAAGGTCAAAAGTTTGGCGAAAGATCTCTTCGTGTTCATAGAGATCCTTTCCCATCCCCTCATGTTGGCTTCCCTGCCCCGCATAAACAAATCCTAGTTTCATGAATCTCCCTTAACAGTGAAACGAACGCGCTTCGTCTACCTACGAAGCGTACGAATCCAAGAAATCGCCTTAAAAACCAGCCTAGAGCGGTTCAGACTCAAGTTGGCGAAGTCGGTCTTCAGCTCCCCGATAAATCTCTTCGAAGATCTCTGCGAGCGGCTTAATCTCGTTGACCATACCCGCAACTTGACCAGCCATAAGAGATCCGGTCTTTACGTCTCCGTCAAAAACGGCACGACGCAAGGCACCGAGCGTATACATTTCCAACTCTTCTTTTGTAGCTCCTGCCTTTTCCTGCTTGAGGTATTCGCGCGACTGGGGGTTTTTGATTTCCCGTACAGGAACACCGGCAAAGCGACCAATGATCGTTGTCGAAGAATCTTTTGCTTTAAGAACCTGGTCCTTATAGTTTTCGTGTATGGGGCATTCTTCAGAAACCAAGAGGCAGGTGCCCATCTGTGCACCGACAGCTCCCAAAGCGCGTGCGGCAAGATACTGGCGGCCGCTTGCAATACCCCCTGCAGCGATGACAGGTAAGGAGAATTCTTCCATGGCGTCAACTACCTGTGGCAGCATCGCCATGGTGGTAAGCTCGCCAACATGGCCGCCACTTTCCGTGCCTTCGGCAATAACTCCGTCAGCACCTTGACGAGCAACACGCCTTGCAAGCGCAACGGAAGGTACCACGGGAAATACTTTGATGCCTGCTTCTTTCCACTGGTCAAGAAAGGCGCCTGGGTCGCCCGCTCCAGTGCTTACGATAGGAATCTTTTCATCAATGACAAGTTGTGCCTGGGCTTTGATGTCACGGTGCATCATCATGAGATTCACGCCAAAAGGCTTGTCGGTTAACTCTTTTGCGCGGTGAATCTCTTCTTTGAGTTTGTCCGTATGCATACCACCTGCCGCAATCATGCCTAACGCTCCCGCGTTAGCTACGGCAGCAGCGAATTCACCGGTAGCAATATTGGCCATTCCACCTTGGATGAAGGGGTAACGTATCCCCAGAATTTCATTGAGCATTTTTGTCATATGCACCAAATCCCTTCTTCAATCAAAGCTTTGACCTTGCAATACCGGCCTCTTCGCACGTATCGACCACCTGTCCTAAGCACGAAGCGCAAATCGCTCAAAGCGCTCGCGACGCGTGTCTATCAGTTCTTGAGCACTTAAAGAGTTCAAACGAATTACCTGAGGAGCTAAAGCCTTGTCCAACTCCAAAAAGACTTCGGCCGGGTTGTTCTGTGCGCCGCCATACGGTTCTTTCACCACTTCGTCAGCCACACCGGCTTCCAAAAGAAAGTCTGAGGTAAGTTTCATAACCTCAGCCGCTTCTTCGTGTCGTTCGGCGTCTTTCCAGAGAATAGAGGCAAAACCTTCAGGTGAAAGAATTGAGTAAATGGCATTCTCAAGCATGATGACGTAGTTCGCCACTCCCAAAGCAAGCGCACCGCCGCTTCCACCTTCACCGATGATGACGGCAATAACAGGAACTGAAAGTCCTGAGAACTGGGCAATGCATTCGGCGATTGCTTCACCTTGACCATGTTCCTCAGCTTCCACACCCGGATAGGCGCCTGGAGTATCAATAAGCGTGATTATGGGGCGACCGAATTTCTCAGCCTGGCTTGCTAGGCGCTGAACCTTGCGGTATCCCTCAGGAGAGGGCATACCGAAGTTATAGCGCAGATTGTCTTTGAGGTTGCTACCCTTTTGCTGGCCGATAACCGTGACCGGAATACCATGGTAGGAGGCAATACCGCCGATGATGCTCTCATCTTCTCCCCCACACCTATCTCCGGCAAACGCGATAAAGTCCGTGAAAAGATGGTCGATATAGTCGCGCGTATGCGGTCGATTATTGTCTCGTGCAAGTTTAACGTGATCAAATGCCTTCATCGTTTCACCTGCCCTGACGTATGAAGCTTCAGTATTTTGCCAAGCTCCGACCGTAAATCTGCACGCTCAACAACGGCGTCAAGAAAGCCGTCCTTATACAGGCTCTCAGCTCGCTGAAAACCCTCGGGAAGCTTCTCGCGAACCGTTTGTTCAATAACACGTGGACCAGCAAAACCGATAAGCGCATGCGGCTCTGCCAAAATAATGTCGCCTAAGCTTGCAAAACTTGCCGTAACGCCGCCGGTTGTCGGATGCGTCATCACCGAAACATAGAGCAGACCTGCCTCGCTGTGCCGGCTTATTGCTGTTGCGGTGCGAGCCATCTGCATGAGCGAATAAATACCCTCTTGCATACGCGCTCCACCACTAGCGCTGAAGATAATAAGGGGAAGTTTTTCCTCCGTAGCAAAATCAGCCGCACGGCATACCTTTTCGCCCACGGCCATACCCATAGAACCCATCATGAACCTGCTGTCTAAGACACATACGACGCAGGGGTTCTCTTGGATACTGCCCCGTATACAAACAGCCGCATCATGAAGTCCTGTTGCCTTACGCAGGTCTTCAAGTTTTTCTTCATAGCCAGGAAAATTAAGAGGGTTGCCCCCTTGCAGATCTTGAGCAAGCTCGCGCCTGCCCTCTTTATCCATAACCAAATCAATGCGCTCGTCTGCCGTAAGAACACCATAGGCACCGCAGAAGGGACAAACATGCAGGTTGTTCTCGTATGTTTCGTTCGGCATCATGCGTCCACACGAGGGGCACTTCGTAAAAAGTCCCTCGGGAACTTCGGTATAGTTCGTCTTCTTTTCGCGGCTCTTTTTCGAAACCTCATCGCCGTACTTACGCATGGCATGGAGACGAATTTTTTGACGGGAGAAGGGGTTGTCAGCCACTAGTCTTTACGCCTCCTCCACTTTTGTTTCATTTCTTCCGAAATGCCGAGAGCAATATCGAGCGTTTGCTGTTGTGCGGCAATGATGGCATCCGAGTGTTTCGCAATAAACTGCGTCGTATAGACACCCAAAAGGAATTCCCTCTTAAAGAAAATAACGTGCTCGAAGTCGAGATTCGTATGAACACCTTCGATGGTTATTTCTTCCAGGGCACGCCGCATACGGCGAATAGCCTCAAGGCGCGTAGGTGCCCAGACAATAATCTTGCCAATCATTGAGTCGTAGTACGGACTGATACTGCAACCCTGGTAGAGCGCCGTATCAATACGGGTGCCAAAACCACCCGGCAAATGCAAAAACGTGATATCGCCTGGTGAAGGTCTGAAACCATGCTCAGGATCTTCGGCATTCACGCGACACTCAATAGCATGTCCGTTCAGGTGAATATCTTCCTGCTTATAGCGAAGGCTTAGCCCCGCCGCAATACGTATCTGCTCACGCACGATATCGATGCCGGTAATGGCTTCCGTAATGGGGTGCTCCACCTGAATACGCGTATTCATTTCGATGAAGTAGAAGTGCTCCTGTAGGTCCATGACGAATTCAACAGTGCCTGCAGAAACATAGCCAACTGCTTTTGCGGCGCGCACTGCAGCCTCACCCATGGCTTTGCGCGTTTCGGCACTTAAGATGGGACAGGGAGCTTCCTCTATCATCTTCTGGTTTCGTCTCTGGATGGAGCAGTCACGCTCTCCTAGGTAAATGACATTCCCCCGCTTATCGGCAAGAATTTGAATTTCTACATGCTTCGGATTTTCGACCAAGTGCTCGATATACATGCTGCCGTCGCCAAAGGCCGCTTCAGCCTCGGTTGAAGCCTTGAGGAATTCGTCAGCCAAGTCTTCCGGCTTGTACACGCGGCGCATTCCGCGCCCACCGCCACCGGCCGCAGCTTTTACCAAAAGTGGATAGCCAATTTCTTCAGCAAGCTTTTTGGCTTCCTCGGGACTTGAAACTACGCCTGGAGAACCCGGAACCACAGGCACGTTGTTGGCCTGCATGGCCTTACGCGCTTGAGCCTTGTTCCCCATCTGATCAATGACGTCTCCCGAAGGTCCAATAAAGACCATGCCAGAAGACTCAACAAGGCGAGCAAATTCAGCGTTCTCTGAAAGAAGTCCGTAGCCTGGGTGTACAGCATCGCATCCTGTTTGGATGCCGGCTGCGATGATATTAGGCATGTTTAAGTAACTGTCTTTAAGCTGTGGTCCGCCGATACATACCGACTCGTCGGCAAACTGCACATGAAGTGCGTCTTTATCAGCTGTTGAATAGACAGCAACTGTCTCGATGCCCATCTCTCTACAGCATCGTTCAATCCTCACGGCGATTTCGCCGCGATTAGCTATGAGTACTTTCTTAAACAAGAAGACCTACTGGTGACTCTCGATATAGTTCACGATATCGCCAACAGTTTTGATATTTTCGAGCTCTTCGCTTGGAATCGATACGTCAAATGCATCCTCAAGCGCCATGGTGATTTCTACTGCGTCAAGGGAGTCGGCACCCAAATCATCGGTCAAAGAAGCCTCCAACGTAACGTCTTCCTCATCGCAAGCGATGGTGTCAACGATTACGTCGCGTACCTGTTCGAACGTCATACTTTCTCCTTTATTCTGCACGCGATAATAAAACATTGGAAAAGCCCCCGGCTGTATAAAACAGCTCCGAAAAACTAAATCTCCTCATCTAAAAAGAGTCCGGGATGAAATAGTTGGCTCCCCCGTAATTGTCTGAATGTAATTATAACCTTAACACCCAAAAGCCAAACACCTGAAGGGCGCTCTTACTCATAAAAACGAAAACGCCTCTCTGAGAAAACTCCAGAAAAGAGGCGAATTCGTTTCGTATTATTTGAATTTTATGAGAACTGGTTCAATCAGAGTGCGCATCTTGCGCCTAGTCAGCCAACTCCTCAATGGGATGGATGAAAAGACCGCTGCGCAACTTCGGCTCAAACCAAGTTGACTTCGGCGGCATCAGCATACCCGCATCAGCTACCGCGAACAGCTCGCTCATTGCCGTCGGATACATTGCAAAAGCAACAGTTGCATCTTCATGATAACGGCGTTCAAGTTCGTGAAGACCACGAATGCCGCCAACAAAGTCGATGCGCTCGTCGGTACGGGGATCGCCGATTCCCAAAACAGGCTGCAGAAGGAGGTTCTGCAACAGCGCAACATCGAGACTATCAACGGGATCATTGGGGATGATATCGGGGTTGATGGTCAAACGATACCAGGTGCCATGTAAAAAGACTGATACCTGACCTTTTGCAGCAGGACGAATTTCGTCCTCGGAAATACCCTCCTGCCCGATAGTTTCGAGCGTTCCGATATTTTCCATCTCCTCGATGAATTCTTCTTCGGAAAGACCATTCAAATCAGCAACAACACGGTTGTAATCAAACACGCGCAGTTCTTCATCGGCAAAAAGAACGGACATAAAGTAGTCATAGCTTGCTGTATGGAGTGGTCGATTATCCACGTGCAAGTTGTTCTCGTCATGCGCCTTCAAAGGCAGTCCGCGCTCAGCACGCTCCTGCAAGGCAACCTTAACTGCAGCGGCTCCACGGTGGTGACCATCGGCAATATAGATACGATTGATTTTTGCAAATTCATCGCAGATGGTCTTGATGTCTTCATCATCACTGATGGCAAAACCGCGGTGACGAATACCGTCCTCACCCGTAAAGTCAAAGATTGGGTCGGTCTTTTTAATTTTCTCGTAGAGATCGGCAAGAGTCTGGTTAAAGCGATACGCCAAAAAGATAGGACCAGTATGAGCGGCGCAAGCACGAACATGCTTCACACGACCCGCTTCTTTTTCAGAGCGGGTGTTTTCGTGCTTCATAATGATGCCTTCGAGATAGTCATCAACGGATGTGAGTCCAACAAGACCCGTCTGGACACGACCGTCCATGGTGAGTTCATACAAATAAAATTGTTCTTTGTCGTCCTGACGGTAATTTCCCGCAGCAATTGACTCACGCAGAAGACGGCCTGCCATCTCGTATACCTCATCAGGGTCAGAGGTTCCGGTAAGGAAGTGAACTTTAGGTTCATCGATGCTGATAAATGAAAGCGGATTCTTCTCAACAATTGCGCGTGCTTCTTCAACACTGTATACATCGTAAGGAAGAGACGAAAGGGTTTCCGCGTTTTCCTTAGAACAACGAAGTGCTGCAAAAGGCTTCAAATCTGCCATATTTTCTCCTTCAAATCCAATGCAAACGAGACGCGGTCAAACGCGCAGCTGGGGCTTGTAGCTCCCTACAGACTAAAGATAGTCAAGCGCGTGGTCTAAGTCTGCAATTATATCCTGTGGATCTTCAATTCCACAGCTTAAACGCACTAGGTCTGAGGTTATACCACCTGCCAGCAATTCTTTCTCAGTCATTTGCTGATGGGTGGAGTTCGCCGGGTGGAGGATACAGGTTCGTGCATCAGCTACATGAGTGGCAATCTGAGCCATGCTGAGGTGGCTCATAAAGGTTTCAGCTGCCCTTCTACCACCCTTCGGCCCAAAGCTGACAACTCCACAAGATCCGTGAGGAAGATATTTCTGGGCAAAGCTGTATTCGCTGTCACTTGGCAAAGATGGGTGGCGCACCCAAGCAACTTTTGGATGGTTTTCCAAAAACTCTGCAATGCGCAAGCCGTTCTCACAGTGGCGTTCCATCCTGAGATGCAAGCTTTCAAGCCCGAGGTTTAAAAGAAATGCGTTTTGCGGCGACTGAATGGAACCGAAGTCACGCATCAGCTGAGCAGTTGCCTTGGTAATAAATGCACCCTCAAGGCCGAAGCGCTCGGTATAAACTACACCGTGATAGCTCTCGTCAGGTGTACAAAGCCCCGGATACCTATCGGGGTATTGCGTCCAGTCAAAACGCCCTGAGTCAACAATTGCTCCACCAACAGTCGCACCATGACCATCCATATACTTTGTCGTGGAATGCGTCACGATATCAGCACCCCACTCAATCGGACGGCACTTTACGGGAGTTGGAAACGTATTATCTACAATGAGCGGAACACCGTGCGCATGTGCGGCATCAGCAAACCGTTCAATATCAAGAACGGAAAGTGCGGGATTCGCAATGGTTTCGCCAAAAACGGCCTTGGTATTCGGCTGAAACGCCGCTTCGAGCTCTTCGTCGCTGCAATGAGGGTCAACGAAAGTGCTTTCGATACCCATACGCGCCATGGTGTGCTCAATGAGGTTAAACGTTCCACCATAAATAGCACTGCTTGAAACAATATGATCACCAGCGCCGAGGATGTTAAAAAGCGAAAAGAAGTTTGCCGCCTGACCACTGCTGGTAAGCATGCCTGCAGTTCCGCCCTCCAACTCGGCAATTTTTGTAGCGACATAGTCGTTTGTCGGATTCTGAAGGCGCGTATAGAAATATCCCGCCTCATCAAGTGAGAAAAGCCTACCCATATGCTCTGAAGAGTCATATTTCCAGGTCGTATTTTGATAAATGGGGATTTGTCGCGGCTCACCATCTTTTGGATGGTAGCCACCCTGTACACAGGTCGTGCCGAGTGATTCACTAATTTTCGTATTCCTCCTTTAAAGCGGCTCCTGCCTTAGAAATGTCGTACGGTGTCGATTGATAGACGTAGTAATTAAGCCAGTTGGTATAGAGCAGCTGCGCATGGCTGCGCCAGGTTGATAGCGGCGGTTTAGTTGGGTCATCCCCAGGAAAATAATGTTTGGGAATTGCCGTGTCTAAACCTTTTGCCTTGTCGCGCTCATACTCGTCCTTGAGTGTGTTGCGGTCATATTCGGGGTGTCCGAAAACGAAGAAGTTCTTGCTGTCTTTGCTTTTTGCTATATAGACGCCTGCCTCATCCGAAACGGCCACAAGCTCTAACTGAGGATGCTTTTCAATATCTTCAGCATGTACACCCGCATACCGAGAATGAGGCGCATTGAATTCATCATCGAAGCCACGGACAAGCGGAGAAGAGTGCTTAACAACCCGGTGCTTAAAGACCCCGAATAGCTTCTCGGCTGTTTCATACTTCGGAATGCCATACTGGTAGTAAATACCTGCAAGGGCACCCCAGCAAATATGCAGGGTCGAATGAACATGCGTCTTAGACCACTCCATAATTGCACAGAGCTCATCCCAGTAATCGACATCTTCATAGTTGAGCAGCTCCACAGGCGCCCCCGTAATAATGAGGCCGTCGTAATGTTTATCTTTTATCTGCTCAAATGAGGTATAGAAGGTCTCAAGATGCTTTTCAGAGACGTGTTGTGCCTCATGACTTACCGTTTGGAGAAGCTCAACTTCAATCTGAAGCGGGGTGTTGGAAAGTTTGCGCAGAATCTGTGTTTCTGTCGCAATTTTTACCGGCATAAGGTTCAACAAAAGCAGATGAAGTGGTCGAATATCTTGGTGGATAGCCCGATATTCGGTCATTACAAAAATATTTTCTGCTTCCAATTGAGCGGTAGCGGGAAGTGAGTCGGGAATTCGTATGGGCATAGGTACCACCTTTCGTATTGCGTGTTCCA
Source organism: Eggerthellaceae bacterium (assembly GCA_050945155.1). Classification (GTDB taxonomy): domain Bacteria; phylum Actinomycetota; class Coriobacteriia; order Coriobacteriales; family Eggerthellaceae; genus JBMNSK01. The sequence goes on from JBMNSK010000038.1 coordinate 8,992, forward strand.
TGATAGCGCCCAAACCGATAACCCGGTCTTTTGTTTTGTCGATAGCTAGTTATGCGCCAGAATGATAACTCGAAGATGCCGTGCTTTCTGATTGTCCGGCAGAAGAGTTTTCCCACATAACAAGGAGTTTTTACGGCACGTTCACCTCAACACAAACGATCAAGACTGACCAACCCCTCTCCGTTTTCTTCCTATAGTCGAAACCGCTATGGTCACAGGAAATCCAGAAATCACCGGGCGTGGCAGTCTGGACGAGGATTCGAAGTTTTCCTTTTCGACTTTCGCCGAAATCTTTTTACTGAAACCGGCTCATCACGCGTTCTCATTCTTGCGGCGCTTTTGCTCATTTTTTCTTTAGTTTGCACCGTGCAAAGCTGCATGAATGCTGAGGCAAGCGGAAATCCGGGAGGATTTTTTGCACCCGGTAGAAGCGCAGTTCTTACTGATACGATGAATTGGGCAAATCTTGATGAATCCACAAGCCGCTTTGCTTATTACGAAAATGGAGAAAAGAAATCGCAATTCGGCATCGATGTTTCTGAGCACCAGGGACAAATTGATTGGAACCAGGTCAAAAGTGATGGCGTCGACTTTGTCTATGTGCGCCTCGGTTACCGCGATGCAAGTGACGGAAGTCTGCAGCTTGATGAAAACTACTGGACCAATATTGAGGGAGCACAAGCAGCAGGAATAGACACGAGCGTTTACTTCTACTCACAAGCGACCAGCGAAGAAGAAGCCCGTGAGGAGGCACAATTCGTTCTCGATAACCTTCCCTTCGTGAAGCCGAATTATCCCATCGTCTATGACCAAGAGCCCTCAAACAACGGCGCAAGCTCTCGTGCAATCAACCTCGATAGTGAAACGTATACCGCGAACGCGCTTGCGTTCTGCTCACGCATCCAAGAGGCCGGCTACACTCCCATGATTTACTGCAATACCTGGGATATGAGCCAGTACATGAATGCCTCCGAACTTGAAACCTATGATATTTGGCTTGCTCAGTACGGCGTCTCGCAGCCTCAGGCGAACTTCGATTTCGTCATGTGGCAGTACACAACGGAAGGTAGCGTTGCCGGAATAGACACCGCTGTCGATTTTAATGTTTCTATTTTGGACCGGAACTAGTCTCTGAACTGACGAGCAACCCAGAAAGCAAGGACGGTGGCGGCGATAACGGCCATAACCATTTCCATAAGAATCTCCCTCCGTCGACCTGCTTCGTACTAGTCAATAAACTACCATCGAAATCTCGGTTTGTTCTATGTGAAAATACACGAAAGAATATCCGCTCAATTGTAGAAATCTCAGCAAATACAGACTAACTGTCGGTTTCCAGTGTTGGGATCTTAAACGATAAGAGCCGGGGTACAAAAACCCCGGCCCCTAGCCTGAGAAAATTTTGACTGACCCATTCCTTATAGAGAGGGTCATATCATTGACGAAATTGAGCCGGCACCGTAAGCTTGACAAACGGCGCCGGCTCCTGCAATACGCATAAGCTTCGTTCCTAAGCTGTGACCTATGTTGTGGACGTCACTGATGGACGAGAATCACGGGGCCGCCGCTGCCCCTTTACTTAGGCTATCCGCTTAGCGCATGCGCGTATCACCATACGGTGATTAATCGGCCTACCAGCGCTCCAGTGGGAACGTGCTGCAGTGAGGACCGCCGCCGCCCTTAAGAAGCTGCTCAAGATGAGGCTTAATAACCTTCAGGCCGCGCTTCTCCATTTCGGAGTTTGCATACTCATTGTTCGCGAAGGAAACAACCTTGTTGTCGCCGATGTTCTGAACGTTGCAGTGATGACGATAAACGCCCTCTTGTGGAATGTCGATCAGATCGAAGCCGCGCTTCTCGAGCATTGCCAGGAAGTTATCCGGCATAGCTGCGGTGCAGCACAGAGCAATACGATCGCCAACAATGTTGAAGCACATATCGAGGTGGAGGTTATCACGACGGCAGTCAACGCCGTATACCATGTAGCCCTTTTCCTCGAGCTGACGCTTAACATTGGTGAAGCCATCCCAGTCAGTACGTGCAACTACGCCATGAGCGATGGTGTAAGGATCGAGGAACCAGAAGTCGCCGCCCTCAAATGCACCAGCGGTACAACGAGCAACAATTGGTACACCAAGTTCCTTCAGCTTTGCTTCGTACTCTGCGGACTCACCGCGACGGCAAGGCTCACGGAATGCACCCATTACAACGCCCTCACGAACGGAAGCGCCGAAGTCACGAGAATAAACCTCATAGGGCAGATCAGGCTTAGGATCCATGAGTTCAACTTTAATGCCGTTGTCCTCATAGGCCTTTACGAGCTCTTCCCACTCACGCTTGTAAGCGGCGAGGTCAGCAGTCTCGCCTTTAGCAATCCACTCTTCGGTAATCACGTTGATTGGCTCGAAGTGATGATACGTAGGCGGGCACATAATGACGCGCTTCATTGGAGTGAGTGCACTCTCATTGTAAATCTTGGCCATTAGAAACCTCCTTTTTTTGAACAGCCACCTTCCAGCTGTTACTACTAATGTTTTTGTCCTCGTCGATACGGGACTCTAATCTTCAGGCTTAAGCTTTCTCGCCCTCAAAGTCGTCGTTTAACTTCTGCTGCTCTTCAATCTCAGCCCAGAGACGTTCCTGACTTGCACCCTTCGGAACTGACTTATCACGAGCTGCATAGAGAAGCAGGCCGATGATAATCAGAATTGCGAGCGTGATGTACTCGACTGGCCACTGAATAGAAGCTGGAGTACCAGGCAAAATCATGAGGCAGAGCAAAACAACAGCAACAACAACACCGAAGTACATAAGGGGCTTGCCGCCTGGGTACTTCGCTGGTCTGCGTAAATCAGGCCATTTCTTCCGTGCAATCATGACGGAGAGCAATGTCGAGCCCCACAAAACGATGTATGCAACAGCAGAAACATCAATCAGAGGAACGAACATACCCTGGCCAAGGAACGGAACGATAGCCGCGATAACAGAAACCAAAATAATGCAGTTCGTCGGGCTCTTATACTTCGGATGCAGTTTCGAGAATGCACGCGGAACTAATCCGATGTCGCCGAGCTGATAAAGCATACGGGTTGCGCCGAAGAACACTGCATTGTAAACGCCGATAACACCAAAAACCGAAACGGTAATGAGGAGCGTACCTAATACAGGCAGTCCGATTTGCGTCATAGCATAAGCAAATGGAGCGGTCTGATCAGTCAGAGTCTGCCAAGGAACCAATCCGGTAGGGATAATCATCGTTAAGATGTACATAATAATGGCGATGAATACTGCCAAAACGAGCATAGCGCCAATCTTCTTATGAGGAACGCTACGTGATGCTTCCTGAGCACCCTTTGCAACAGTTTCCCAGCCTGCTACCGAGAACGGAAGCATAGCGAGAAGGCTCAAAGAACCAGTTACGGTGTCTTTAGTCTGCAGAGGCTGCATATTGGCAGGATCAAAATTGAAGATACCGATAATTACGCAGATAAGAGCAAAGCCCGTAACTATCGTGGTAATAACGGTACCGAAGTTTGCTGAAAGCTTAGCGCCGCGCCACTGAATGAAGAAAATGACGATAACAAGCAAAAGGCCAATCACAATGACTGGCAATGTTACCGGTGTATCCATCAATGTATATAGTGGCTGCGCTGACGCAATATCGGGGAACAAATATGAAAGAGTTCTCGAAAGAGCCAAAGCTTCCCATGCGCACAAAATAATGTTTACTAAAACGCCGAACCAGCCGACGATAAAGCCAGCAAAACTACCCATCGTGAGGTAGCTGTAAGCCATTTCGCCGCCTGCTAAAGGCATTTCAGGAGTTGCTTCGTAATAAGCAAGGATTAAAGGCAGCTCAACAATGAAGCAGAGCGCGAATGCAATCAAAGCATTGATTGGACCACCAGCACGATCCAGCCAAATACCACTCGTCAAAAGCCATGACGCTCCGAAAATTGCACTCAAGCCCAATCCGAAGAAACCGAGGGTACTAATTGATTTTGCAAGTTTCACTTCGCCATTACCGTTGCCCTGTGCCTGCTGATTAGTGTTCTCCATCGAAATCCCTCCTTCCGCTTTCCTTACTCATATTTGAATTAACGTGTCCAAAGGTTCATACTTGAAATTGGCCGTGCATGAGCCCCAGTTCCCATTTCCCGGGGCCCACGCCGCGTCATGTCAAGATTTTTCAATCTCAAAGGCAAACATGATGTTTGCATCCCAGGTGGTCGGGTCTTATTGAATCTGCGTGTGATTCATGGCGAAAAGACCCGACCACTCTCATGTAGTAGCTAAAAACTAGGAGCGAATGCAGGTTGCCAGCAGAATTGCCTTAACAGCATGCATACGATTCTCGCCCTGGTCCCAAATCACTGATTGTGGGCCTTCCTTAACGTCCTCGGTCATATCCTCTCCGATGTAACCAGGCAGGCAGTGCATGAAGATTGCATACTTGTCAGCCTTCTTCATAGCAGCAGAGTTAATCTGATAAGGCATCCAGTCCTTAATACGCTGCTCTTTCTGCTCTTCGTTCTCGCCCATGCTGTGCCAAGTGTTGCCATAAACAACGTCAGCATCTTTCAGGGCCTGATCAAAGTTCTGGGTTACTTCAATCTTGGAGCCGGACTCAGCTGCGAACTCCTGAGCGCGCTTCCAGATAGTAGGATCAACGTCATAACCCTTAGGAGCAGCGATGCTCATATCCATACCGAACATTGCAGCGCCGAGCAAGAGAGAATGGCATACGTTGTAAACGTCGCCTGCATAGCAAATCTTGATGCCCTTGAAGCC
>JBMNSK010000039.1:0-12445 GCA_050945155.1 Eggerthellaceae bacterium
AAAGCAGGGACGGGTGATGTTTTAGCTGGCATGGCAGGGGCCTTGCTTGCGCAGGGGCTTAACGCCTATGACGCGTGCGTCCTTGCGGTCTATCTTCATGCGGCGGCAGGCAGAATCGCTGCAGAACAGTATACAGAAATTGCGGCGGTTCCTGAAGACTTGATTGAAGTTTTACCTGAAGCTATTTGGAATCTTGCAAAGAACTAAGGTAAAGATTCTTTGCGCGGAACTTTAGAGGAGTACTGCTGCGATAGAATAGCTTTTAAAGGTTGAGATTAACTGGATAGGGGAACGGTATGGAATACAAAGTACAACGTGACTGGGGCCTCGTGGTAAGTGGCATCATCTTAATCATTTGTGCGGCCATTATTATTTTCTACCCAGGTTTGACGCTTGCTGCACTGACGCTTATCGCAGGCATTGCTTTTTTGGTATCCGGCATCTTCGATATTGTGGGATGGTCCCGTTTTCGTAATTTCATGCTGCTGTCCGGCTGGAATATTGTCTATGCCGTTTTAAACATTCTTTTTGGCTTGATGCTCATCATTCATCCGATTGCTTTTTCGGTTGTTCTACCTTGGCTCATTGGGTTTTTCCTTCTTGTGTTTGGTATCGCCGAAGTTGTGGGAAGCTTTGCGTTTAGGAGAGCAGCTTATAGCCAGTGGGGAATTTCACTCGCAAGCGGTATCGTAGGTATCCTTTGTGCGGTGATGCTTTTCATATGGCCTGCTTCTATCACCTTGTTCTTAGCATTCTTCATTATCATGCGCGGCATTTCTATGATTACGCATGGCATTAATACCGGAACATTAATTCGATAAGAAATAGGTGTGCTATGGCTCATGATGGCGCTATTTCCGGCCAAGAGTCCTTCCTCGTAGATGAAGAAGCAGTAAAAGAAGAGATAGAAACCCTTCGCAAAGAGATTGAGCACCATACCTATCTCTACTATGTGCAAGACGCTCCTGAAATTTCTGACGCGGCATTCGATTCTCTCATGCGGAAACTACGGTCGCTCGAAGAGGCATATCCGCAGTTCGTTGATCCTTCAAGCCCGACGCAGCGCGTTGGCGGCTACGTCGGAGAGCAGTTTGCTCCCGTACGTCATGAAGAGCGGATGTACTCTCTCGACAACGCAATGGACTTAGAAGAGCTTGGGGCGTGGCTTGCTCGCGTCAAGGAGGCGCTCGGGACGCTTCCCGAGCTTTGCTGCGAACTTAAGATTGATGGAAGCGGTATAGCGCTAACCTATGAAGAAGGGCGTCTCGTTCGCGCTGCAACCCGAGGAGATGGAACAACAGGCGAGGACGTAACGGTAAATATTCGAACTATTAAGGATGTGCCTTTGCGGCTCCTCGATGAAGCGAAGCCAAAGATTGCAAGCCAGTCCTTTGAGCTGCGCGGAGAAGTATATATGCCGAAGCTGAGCTTCGAGCGCCTGAATGCTGAAGTTGATGACAAGGGTAAACCGCGGTTTGCAAACCCGCGCAATGCAGCAGCAGGGAGTCTGCGGCAAAAAGATGCGACGGTTACGGCAAGTCGTGATCTTTCTACCTTTATTTACGCTATTGCAAACGAAAACGCTTTAGATATTGATGGCCAATATGACCTGCTCATGTGGCTAAAAACAGCAGGATTTCATGTTAATCCAGACGTAAAACTTTGCACAAGCGAAGATGAGGTCTATGCGTTTTGCAAGGAGGCCTTAGCACGCCGAGAAGATCTCGCGTATGAAATTGATGGCGTAGTGGTTAAGGTTAATTCCTTCGCTCTCCAAAAAACGATGGGATTCACCGCACGTGCTCCGCGGTGGGCTATCGCTTACAAGTTTCCTCCGGAGGAGCAGACGACCTTACTGCAAGACATCACGGTCCAAGTTGGTCGTACGGGGGCGCTTACGCCGGTAGCAGAGCTTAAGCCGGTTCGCGTTGCCGGCTCGACGGTCGCACGCGCAACGCTGCACAACGAAGATGAAGTGCACCGCAAGGATTTGCGCGTGGGCGATACAGTTATTGTGCGCAAAGCAGGAGATGTCATCCCGGAAGTGGTGAAGCCTATTTTGTCCATGCGTCCTGCGGATGCAGAAGTATGGAAGATGCCCCAAACTTGTCCGAGTTGTGGCTCGCCGGTTATTCGCGAAGAGGGCGAGGCTGTATTTCGGTGCATTTCGCTTGATTGTCCAGCTCAAGCCCTTGAACGGCTTATCCACTGGGGGAGCCGAAATGCCATGGACATTGACGGCATGGGTCGTGAGATTGTGGCACGCCTTGTCGAGAGTGAACGCGTGCGAGATGTTGCAGACTATTACACACTAACTGAAGTTGAGCTTGCTCTGCTCGATACCGGACATGTGAAAAACGATGGTACACCTGCGCACCTCGGTTCTCTCATCGCTAAAAAACTTATTGCGGCAATAGAAGAAAGCAAGGATCGCAGCTTTGCCCGCTTGCTTTTTGGCCTCGGAATGCGTCATGTGGGAAAGACCATGGCCGAAACCATTGCCAAAAGATATCCCAGCATGGATGAACTTATGGCAGCAAGCGAGGAAGACTTGGCCCAGATTGATGGGGTTGGTGCTCGTATTGCTCACAGCATCTATATCTTCTTACGTACACCGGCAAATGTAGAGGTCATCAAACGCCTGAAAAACCTTGGAGTTCGGATGGCAGATGAGCACAAGGACACAGAAGAGCTGCCTCAAACCTTGACTGGACTTACCTTTGTATTAACGGGAGCACTCGTTGAAAGCGGCATGACGCGCGAAGAGGCGAGCAGCGAACTTAAGGCGCGCGGCGCAAAGGTTGCTTCCTCGGTCTCGAAGAAGACAAGCTATGTTGTTGCCGGCGAAGCTCCTGGTTCAAAATACGATAAGGCCCTTTCCTTAGGCGTGCCTGTTTTAAGCGAGGCGGATTTGATAGACATCCTCAAAACGGGGCTTAGTCCGCAGACTCAGGGCGAATAAAATGCCGCGCGCACCGCAAAAATTTTTTCCTGAGAGGTTTTCACTGAGAACAGAAAAGATTGCAGCAGAGCCTGCAATGTCTGGGACTACCTTGCCGTTTAAACTTTCGGCTTTTAGGTTGTCTCGTCTGTACCGATTTGGCCTTTTTGCTCTTACGCTCGTTTGCATCGGGGCTGTTTTTGCGTTGACTGCCTGCAGTTCTCAAGACGCTGACGAATCGTCGAAGTCAGAACCAAGCGTCAAATTACGTGTTTTTGCCCCCGAATCACTTTCCGAAGCGCTTCCGGAAGTCGAGCGACTATATTCGGCGAAAAATCCCGATATCGGGTTTGAAGAAAATACCTTCGATCTTTCAACTCAGCTTGTAAGCGACCTAGAATATCTTGTCTCTCATCCGGCACCTAGTGATGGGGGAGATGAAAGTGACAAGGTGCAGGCAGCGCGAGATTGTGACATTCTTTTTACTGCCACGGCAAGTTCCATGAACGATGCTGCAGATGCGGGGGTCATTGACGCTTCGACCTGTGCGGATATCCTAGAAAACGACCTCGTTATCTGCGCAAGCACGTCAAGCGACGTAAAAATCGCGCAACTCTCAGATTTAAATTCGGCTGCGGTTTCGTCTATCGGGCTTACCGACCCTTCAAAATCAGACGAGGGTCTCTACGCGGCTGAGACACTTCAGACCGCTAATCTTGCCACTATAAAAGAGAGTTCTACCGGTGCGGTTTCCGTCACGTATAAAGATGCTATCGCAGATAAAGTGAAAGACGATGCGCTCTACCAAGCTGACCTTACGGACAGTCTGGTTAAGGGGAATGTGCGTGTTGCTTTTCTGTTTGGGTCCGATGTTGTTGCAAATGACCAAATTCGCGATGTGTATACCGTGCCATCAGCGGCTCATGCGGCCATTCGATATCCTGGCGCCGTAAGCTCGACGACCGACCATGGTGATGAAGCGCGCGCTTTTCTTGATTTTTGCCTAACCGATAAAGATGCGAAGAAGATTTTCTCCTCTCATGGACTTACGGTAGTCGCGTAAGCGTTAGCTCAGGGCGGCTTATTGGTTTCCGTTCATCTCGTATACACGCGCTTGTGATACAATGCATCGCTGTTATTTGAGTGGGAAGGAAGTTCATGTCAGGACATTCAAAGTGGGCAACTACTAAACATCGTAAGGCGGCACAGGACGCGAAGCGTTCCGCCTTATTCTCTAAACTTGCACGCAATATCACCGTTGCTGCCAAAGAGGGCGGCGATCCCAACCCCGACAACAACGCATCACTCGCTGCAGCAATTGAGAAGGCCAAGGGCTATTCAATGCCTAAGGACAAGATTAAGACAGCTATCGATAAGGCTTTTGGCTCCGGTAAGGACGCCGCAAACTACGAAACTGTTATCTATGAAGGCTATGGTCCAGCTGGTGTTGCTATCTACTGTGAGGCACTCACCGACAACCGCAATCGTACCGCTGCCGATGTTCGCGCAGCGTTTACGCATCACGGCGGGAACCTAGGCACTTCAGGTTCGGTTTCTTTCCAATTTGAGCGCAAAGGCCAAATTCTTGTGGAAAAAGACCAGTGCGAGGATGAAGACGAGTTCATGCTTGCGGTTGCTGACGCTGGTGGCGAAGACTACGAGGATGCTGGCGATGAGTGGATTGTATACACGGCTCCTTCCGACTTGGCTGCTGTTCGTAAAGGTCTTGAGGAAGCAGGCATTCAAACCAAGGGTGCTGAGCTTACGATGATTCCGACCACCCCAGCACAGGTCGAGGTAAGCGATGCTAAGAAGGTCATGCGTCTTGTCGACCGCCTTGAAGAGCTTGAGGACTTGCAGAATGTCTATCACACGATGGATATTACGGAGGAAATTGCTCAGGCACTCGATGAGGACTAAAGTAATCCTTTTTCTTAGATTTCAAAGCCGCCTTCGGGCGGCTTTCTTATTTTCTCTATTGTTCAATGCAAACAAATGTTCTAATATAATGGCATGAAGAAAGAACGCATCATACTTGGCATTGACCCGGGCCTTGCTCACACCGGGTGGGGTATTGTTTTTCAGGATGGTGGGAAGTTTACCTGCCAAGCCTATGGTTGCGTAGAGACAAAAAAAGAACTGCCTTTAGAGCAGCGACTCAAGAAAATTCACGAGCAAATTGACGCCGTAATCAATCGCTATGAGCCTTCTTGTGTTGGTATTGAGACAATATGGTTTGGCCAAAACGTCAGTGCTGCTTTCGATACGGGGCAGGCGCGTGGAGCGGCGCTCGTGGCGTGTGCAGAGCACAACTTGCACGTAAGCGAGTTCTCTCCTCGTCAGATAAAATTGGCTGTGGTCGGAACCGGAACAGCTGATAAAGATCAGGTGCAGTATATGGTTCGTCAACTGCTTGCTCTCTCTGAAGTTCCTCGCCCAGACCATGCTGCCGATGCTTTGGCGGCGGCCATCTGCTATACCACTCACGAAGGTTTTGGTGCTTAAAGGTATCCAGAAAGAAAGAGATATTGCCCATGATTGCTTTTCTTGACGGCACGGTGGTTTACAAAGATCTCAATTCAGCCTGCATTGAGGTGGGCGGCGTTGGGTATGAACTTGGCATGAGCAAGTCAAGCCTTGCACGCTTGCCAGAAGCGGGGAAGAAGGCGCGCGTATTTACCTATATGCAGATTCGCGAAGACCAAGTAAACCTCTATGGGTTTAGCTCCCAAGAGGAAAAGGATGTATTCTTGCGTCTTATCGGTGTTTCCGGAGTCGGGGCAAAAATGGCGCTTGCAGCACTTTCTGTTTTTGAACCGAGCCAATTTGTATCCGCCGTCATGAGCCAAGATGTTGCAACGGTGCAAGAAATCCCTGGTGTTGGCAAGAAAACAGCCCAGCGCATCATTCTCGAGCTCAAAGGAAGTTTTGATGAGGACTTTTCACAGTTAGGGCTTGGAAATGGCGGTGCAAAGGGAGGAAATCCCCATATGCAAATAGCGCGCGAAGCTCTGCTTTCCATGGGCTTTACTTCGACCGAAATTGACCTTGCCCTAGAAGGTGCGCCTGAAACAGGCGAGGACGGTGCCCTGTTACAATATGCCCTAAAGCGACTTGGGAACTAAGAACACAACGAAACAGGTTGGGAAAGAAAGTTATTAATCTATGGTGCCAGGTGTTGAAATAGAGGGTTTGGTTTTTGAGCAGCCAGATGGCGATGGCCAGCTTCACGGCGCTTCTCAAAGCACCAATGATGCCCAGGCAAAAGATGCGCGCAAACGAGCTCTTTCCGCCGAACTCCAAGAAGACGACTTGGCTCTCGATCGCAGCCTGCGACCCAAGTTATTACGTGATTATATTGGGCAAACAAAGGTAAAAGAATCACTCAATATTCTTATCGAGGCAGCGAAGGAGCGGTCGGAAGCTCCTGACCATATCTTGTTTTCTGGCCCTCCGGGTCTTGGAAAAACGACGCTTGCAGCGGTTGTTGCAAATGAGCTGGGAACGAATATCAAGACAACAAGTGGACCGGCTATTGCACGCACGGGTGACTTGGCAGCCATTCTTACCAATCTTGAAGAAGGCGACGTTCTTTTTATCGATGAGATTCATCGACTGAATCGCGCAGTTGAAGAAGTCTTATATCCCGCTCTGGAAGACTTTGCTCTCGATATCGTGGTAGGGAAGGGTCCTGCGGCACGAAGCATTCGTCTTGACCTGCCCCATTTCACACTCATTGGAGCCACAACACGGACCGGCCTTTTAACTGGTCCTCTGCGCGACCGTTTTGGTGCCATATTTCGTCTGCAGTATTATTCGCCAGACGATCTTGCAAAAATCGTAAAGCGGTCGGCTTCCATACTTGAGGTTGAGATTCGGGAAGACGGAGCACTTGAAATTGCTCGGCGAAGCAGGGGAACGCCACGTTTAGCAAACCGGTTGCTCAAGCGCGTCCGTGACTGGGCGCAGGTGCGCGGCGACGGAGTTATTGATGAAGACATTGCAGCTCAAGCCTTAAGCTTTTTTGAGGTGGACAGCCTTGGCCTTGATGCGGTAGACAACAAAATACTCGAACTTCTTTGTTCGCAGTTTTCGGGAAGGCCTGTGGGACTTACTACACTGGCATCAGCACTTTCTGATGACCCTGGTACGGTTGAGGATGTCTATGAACCCTACCTTATGCAGCAGGGCTTAATGATTCGTACGCCGAAGGGCAGACAGGCAACACGTCATGCATATGAACACTTGGGGATACAGCCACCCAAGGATTTGTGATGTGATTCTTATTGCAAGCATCCAGTTCTTTTTCTAGAAGAGTAGGCTTGTCTTAATTGGTAATGTAAGCGGGAAGGAATTTGAGGGTATGTTTGAACAGGACTACCTCATGCGCATGCTGTTGCAGCTTCTGGAAGCGATGACGAGGGCAAACCAGCGTGCATCGCGCAATCAAGATCCACGTGGTGCAGCTGACCTCTTAGAAGGTGCCATTGGAGATGCGCTTGAAATGGATAGCGGCGTTCTGCTTTCGCTTTCTCCTTCCTCCATTGCATCAATCATGAAAGTTTCTGGAACTGACCCACACGTCATGTCGTATGTTGCCCACACCATGTTGCTTCAGGCAGAGTTTCTCAAGCAATGCCATGAAGATAAAATTGCGCGGTTGCGCGAGGACCAAGCTAAGGCTATTGCTCAAGCTTATGACATTGATCTTATCCTTGATATGGATGAGTTTAGAAAGATGCTCGAGGCAGAAGATCCGCAGAAACTTATCTTTGATGCCGTCTGGGATAAACCATCGGAAAATCAGGAAACCGCCGTTGATGAAGAGGAGACTTTCCTGACGAACTATAAGGAAACCGACGATGATTTCTTAAAGTCCCTTGGCCTTGAAATTAGTCCAGACGCTGATGAGTAAATGATGTAAAATTACTCCCAATAATGCGGTTTTCTTGAACCTTTTCATATGTGTATTAAAAGGCGGAAAATAACCGTCTACGAAATGCGCGCAAAAATCTCTTACAGTTTCTCCCCTATTTCTAAAACAACGATGGCAATAAAGCTCCTTGCGCGCAAAAGGGTTGTTTTAAGCCGCGACATTTGCATGCCGTATCCGCTTATGCGGAACCGTTAGGAGGAGAGGAAATGGCTCAAGGAACTGTAAAGTGGTTCAATCCTGAAAAGGGGTATGGATTCATATCCCAGGACGAAGGTGAAGACCTTTTTGTTCATTTCTCAGAAATTCAAATGGATGGTTACAAGACTTTAGAAGAAGGAGCTTCCGTTTCTTTTGATGTGCGTGAGGGGCAAAACGGTAAGCTTCAAGCGGCTCACGTCGTAAAGCTTTAAGCTGAATACGACAAAAACAATCTAGAAACCCGCTTCGGCGGGTTTTTTTATGGCCAAACTGCCGCGACTCAATACAGGTTGGAGCAAAGCCTAGATGATGAGCATGGCATCCCCAAAGGAAAAGAAGCGATATTGCTCTTCGATGGCATGGTGGTAGGCGTTCATGATATTTTCGCGTGTACTAAAGGCGCTCACAAGCATCATCAGGGTTGATCGTGGTACGTGGAAGTTGGTTATCAGCCCATCGATAACATGAAACTTTGATCCGGGCAGTAGATAAAGCTGCGTGGTTTCTCGGTTGCGGGGAAGGAGTTGCGATTTTTTCTCATCCCAGGCACTTTCAAGGCTTCTTACGCTGGTAGTTCCTACGGCAATGACCCTGCCACCTGCCGCATGAGTCTTTTCAATTGCCTGAACCGTCTTCTCGGGCACGGTATAAACCTCGGTATGCATACTGTGTTCTCTTGGGTCGTCCTCATCGACAATACGGAAGGTATCAAGACCCACTTCAAGTTCAACAGTCTCCCAAGCAATTCCCGACGCTTTCAGTTTTTCAATAAGCTCGGGGGTAAAATGCAGGCCTGCAGTTGGTGCTGCCGCCGATGACTCCCTGCGGGAATAGACGGTCTGGTACATTTCTTCGTCTCCCGTATAGTTTTTGATATAGGGAGGAAGCGGGGTATGGCCTACCGCGTGGAGGGCTTCGTCAAGTGACGCGAGAGGTGTGGTCAAGCGAGCTAGGCGCTCACCTTTCGCGGCATCTTTCGCCCAGTCTATTATCTCGGCGCTTAAAGCTATATTGCCGCGCTCATCGCAGATATCTACAACCGCTGTGGGGCCAGGCTTAAGTCTTCTGCCGGGTTTCACAAGCACTTCCCAGATTGCTGAGGAATTTGTCTTAGGCTCATAGTCAAACACTTCGCGCAGAAGGAAAACTTCTGCCTGTCCACCGGTCTTGCGCTTATGTCCGAGAAGGCGTGCAGGCATGACACGAGTCTCGTTTGCCACCAGCAAATCGCCTGGTCGCAGATACTTGTCAATCTCACGAAAGATGCAATCTTCAAGCGCGCCCGTCTTTCTATCCATTACCAAGAGTCGGCAGGCATCACGGATGGGCGCTGGCTCTTGCGCGATAAGTTCGGGGGGCAGTTCATAGTCGAAGTCGTTCGTGTTCATAGCGTCCTTTTCTTAAGTAGAGGGAAGATTATGCGACTTTTCACGCTGTTCTTCACGAAGCTGCTTAAGGACAGCATGCTTATAAGCTTGCTTTTTATTGTACGCATCGCGTTTGGCGGCTCGTTCGCGCTGCTCTTGTGCTTGAGCAGCTCTCAGCGGCGCCTCGGCTTTGCGCTTTGCTTCCTTTTCTGCCTTACGCTTGCGTTTGCGTTCGTCACGCTGTGCATCTGCCTCGGTGCGTGAAAAACGGCATCCGCAGTAGTTTTGACGGTACATGCCAAGTTCGATACTTTTTCTAGTTGCCTCGTCGAAAAAGTCACGATAGTCACGAAATACATAGGCAAGTCCCTGCGCTTGTGCTGCGCGTTTTAATTCTTCTTCGATAATCTCAGTGAACTGAAAAGGGCTTACCGAGAGAGTTGTCGAAATACCATCAAACCCCTCGGCGACTGCTCGGGCTGCTGCCTCTTCAAATCTCATGCGGTAACACATACGACACCGCGTCTTGATAAAACGGGGGTCAACCTCTAACGCGGTCTCAAATTCGCTTGGATTTTCATTGCCGGCTTCTTTGAGCCGTTTTTGCGCATCTTGAAGACCCGCTTCTCCAATTTTTCCGACGGTTTGTTCCCACTTCACGCAATCATAAGGGCCCTCTTCAACAGGCACTTCTATAACATGGGCCCACGCGGTCAACGTGTTTAAACGGTGGTCATATTCTTCTTTTGGTTCTATGTTGCTGTTGAGGTAGGCGAGGGTAACCTCGTGCCCATCCTCTTCTAAAATACGTACGGGCTCAATCGAACAAGGTCCGCAGCACGCATGTAATAAAAGCTTCATAATTTTCTCCCGTGATTTCCGGTGCCTTATACTACCATGAGGAAAAAATTTTCGACCGTATGTGGGGAGCATATGGAAAAGACAGCGCAAAACACAGACACCAGAGTGCCGGCCCAGCCTTCGTATCGAGCGATATATTTTGATTTGGACGGCACCCTATTGCCAATGGATATTGATGACTTTCTGCGTGAGTATTATCGACGCATCATCACCTATATCGTGAGTCGCGTTGATGTTGACCCCGATAAGTTCAAAGAAGCGCTTAATAAAGGTGTTCGAGCCATGGGCACTCATGCGAGCACTATTACAAACGAAGAGGCTTTTTGGGATGCTTTCTTTGAGACTATGGACCGCAATAAGACCGATTGGCAGGCACTCTTTCTTGAGTTTTACCAAACGGATTTCGGAAACATCGGTATAGGAGTTGATGCCAATCCGGCTGCAAGGCAAGCCATTGAAACTCTGACTGAAAAAGGCTACCCGCTTGTTTTAGTTACCATGCCCATGTTTCCTGAACCGGCTGTAGAATGGCGTCTGACTTGGGCAGGAATCAACCCCGCATTGTTCGGTCGCCTTACGACCTTCGATAACTCACGGGCGACAAAGCCGCGCCTGGAATATTATGCTGAAAACTTCCTTGCCGCCGGACTCGCTCCTGAGGATGTCCTTATGGTTGGCAATAACACCCGTGAAGATTTGGCAGTGCTTGACTATGGAGCTGATGCCTATCTGGTAACTGACTTTCTCATTAACCCGAATGACTTCAATATCGCTACGGTAAAACATGGAAGCCTTAAAGACTTTGCCGCATGGGTAGAAACACTTCCGAACTGCGAAAATCCGGCATTAGATATTGAGACGGGGCTCGTTGATAGCAATCGTTGCCGAAAGTTTGAAGAAGAGATTACGCAAAAGGCTGCTGCTGCGGTTGCGCGTGGTAAGGCTGCTGCTGAAGCTGCGGCGGCAGAAGCAACAGCAACCGATGACTCCAGAAAGGACTAGTTTTGGCGCTTTTCGATTGTACGATTGACGCTGCAAGTGGAAATGCGCGCGCCCTTTCATTCGAAACTGCGCATGGGGTCTTTAAGACGCCCATGTTTATGCCGGTAGGGACGAGCGCCACGGTAAAAGGACTTAGCGTCGAGGAGCTCTACAAACTCAATGCCCAAGTGGTGCTTGCAAATACCTACCACCTGGCCATGCGTCCTGGGGCCGACCTTATCGAAGAAGCAGGCGGTTTGCACGCTTTTATGCACTACGATGGCCCGATGCTGACCGATTCGGGCGGTTTTCAGATATTCAGCTTGGCGGATACCTGCAAGCTTGACGATGATGGCGTTACCTTCAACTCCATTTACGATGGCGCTCATGTGCACTGGACACCTGAGATCAATATGGAGATACAAGAAAAACTCGGAGCCGATATTGCAATGCAGCTTGACCAGTGTCCTCCCATACCGGCTTCGTATGATTTTGTGGAACGTGCGGTTGATTTGTCTGCTCAGTGGGCAAAGCGCTGTCTTCGTGCTCACCAACGCCAAGATCAAACGCTTTTTGGAATTGTCCAAGGTGGCATACACCTTGATTTACGATTCGAGTCCATTCGTCGCTTGGTTGAGATAGAAAACGAAAACCTTGCGCGTGGAGGCCGCCGCTTCGGGGGATTTGGTATCGGAGGGTACTCGGTTGGCGAAGAGCACTCCGTGATGTTTCAGACTCTTGGAGAGGTAGCACGAGCTCTTCCCTATGACCGCCCTCGGTATCTTATGGGTGTTGGCAATCCGACTACCCTGGTACGTGCGGTGGGCGAGGGCGTTGACATGTTCGATTGTGTGCTTCCGACACGAACTGCACGCATGGGTACGGCGTTTTCCAGTACGGGGCGTATGAATATGCGTAATGCGCAATATATCCACGACTTTGGTCCGATTGACAGCCATTGCACGTGCTATACCTGCCAAAATCACAGCCGTTCCTATATTCGTCACCTCGTTAAGCAAGGCGAAATGCTCGGCGGCATCCTTTTATCCATCCATAACCTTCACTTTCTTATTCATCTTATGGAAGAAGCTCGCCGTGCTGTGCTTGCCGATTCCTACCAGGAATTTGAGGATAGATGGATGGCATCTCCGGCTGCGGCAG
>JBMNSK010000040.1:0-12256 GCA_050945155.1 Eggerthellaceae bacterium
TGGGCTGCATGTCTATGGACCTTTTGGGCTATGTTCGAGACTACGACCTCATCATCACCATTGATGCCGTTGACGGCACCGGAGAGGCTCCAGGAACGGTATTTCGCTATACCCCTGATGACTTGGCACGCAGTAACGCTCATAAGAGCTCTCTTCACGACTTGTCGCTTGTTGACCTCTTTGATGCAGCAGCGCTTCTAGGCTACAAAGCTCAAGGGCTTTGTTTAGGGATGCAGGTAGAAAACATGACACCGGCTCAGATGACCATAGGACTTACTGAACCAGTGCAAAACGCACTTCCATTTCTGATTGAAACGCTTCGGGCAGAACTCGCACGTTTCGGGGTTAATCTTGAGAAAAAGAAAGGCATTGACGGAGCAGAATAAAGGCTGTATACGGCAACTGCAGCGCATCAATGCTTCCTTAAGCCTGTAGCTTTAGCGCACAGACCCCTCAAGGCGCCTGACACGGTTTATGAAAAAGTCCATCACTTCGTCGCGGGCAATATCCAATGAAACCGACAGCTCGTCACAAAGTAAATTTTCGGCAAGTTTGAGGTACTTCTTGTCCATGACGGTGGGGTTTCGCCCTTGGCTATTACGCATTTGTGACCTGAAACGCGCATACTTCATGATAGGAAGGAGTTCTTCGGGTTTAAGAGTTTTGAGGTGCTTTTCGTAGAGCTCTTTGATTTGTCTATCAATGAGCGTTGTTGTTTCGTTTTGGTCTATCTGCTCTTCGTCTTCGGTGATATCTACGTCTTTCATTGAGTCGATAAGCGCCAAGGCTTCATCCTTGGTCATGACAGGGCGCAAGATTGGTGGTTTTGCCTCATCTACTGAGATAAAAAGCTTGAGCCGGTTCTCGAAAAGGGCATGAAGCTCCAGATAGTCTTTACCTTCGTAGTATTCGGGTCGAAGAGCAGCAACTTCACAAACGTGGTGGCGATAGACCACCTTGTCTCCAACCGCAATCATAATAACCTCCAATTTTTGCCACACGAACTCTAGCCTGTGTGGCGGCGAGGAAACTCGAATCTTGTGTATAGGTGAAGGTCTGTAGAAAATAACTGTACAGGTCAACACAACAATTATAGCAATAATCTGGACTTTTAGATAATTATCAGTTTTCTACGTTTACAAAACCGCAGATAGAAGGCTACTTGCTTATCTTCCCAAACGATACAGATTGAAACGTTTGCGACCGTATGTTTAGCTACGCATTACCCGGAAAGGTCTTGCTGGATCTGTACGTATGGTCTTGGTAGAGCTTTGCTATTTTTGAGCGTAAGGACAGAGGTCGTGGAGAAAGCACTCAATACAGTGAGGATTGCGAGCAGTGCAAATTTCGCGCCCAAATAAAACCCACTGACGATTGATATAGCGCCACAGCTCCTGCGGATACAGTTTTAGGAGGTCTTGTTCTGTCTCGGCTGGAGTTTTTGCTCGCGACAACTGGAGCCGGTGCGTCACGCGAAAAATATGGGTATCTACCGCAATGCCTTCTACGATGCCAAAACCCTCGTTTAAGACAATGTTTGCTGTCTTTCTGCCAACTCCTGGGAGCATTTGGAGTTCCTTCATGGTTTGCGGAACTTCTCCGTCGAATTCACTTACTACCATCTGAGCGCAGGCGATGCAGTGTGCAGCCTTGGTATGATAAAAACCCGTGCGGTGGATAATAGCTTCCACATCTTCAATATTCGCATTGGCAAGATCTTGGGGCTCTGGATAGCGTCTCCAAAGTTCAGGGGTGACTAGATTTACTGCCTTGTCCGTTGTTTGCGCGGAGAGCAAGACGGCAATGGTTAATTTGAAGGGATCGCCTTCGTAGTCAAGCGCAGTTAACGCCTCCGGGTAGTGTTCGTTCATGCGTTTTTCTATTTCAAGGGCGCGCTCTTTTTTGGCCGCTTTTGTCTCTCTTGGCATACAAGCTTCTTTCTTAGATTTTCTCTACAGCAGGTCCTTGCTTTGTTTTAATTGCGCCGCGCTCGCACCTGTTTCCCCAGGAGTCAATGAGTTCATCGTCTCGGTACACACAGATAATCTCGCAGTGGTTTGCGCATTTCTGACAGATAACTTCACGCGTTCTGAATTCGAAGTCGCTCACATCAAAGTCAAAAGGTTTACGAAGACGGTAGGGGGCATCGGCCGCCAAAAGAGCCGCCCCAAAACAACCCATCAAATGACCGTCCGGGTCCACGAGCACCGTGGTGTTTAGCGCGTCCTCAAAGGCCTTAACAACCCCGATATTTTTACTTACTCCGCCCTGGAAGACCACCGGAGCTTCAATCTTTTTGCCCTTGCCTACATTGTTGAGGTAGTTGGTTGCAACGGCGCGACATAGTCCTGCAATGATATCCTCACGCGAATACCCGACCTGAATCTTATGCACGAGGTCGCTTTCCGCAAAGACGGTGCAGCGTGCCGCAATATTTGCCGGCTTTTTCGACTGCAGGGCAATTTCGCCAAAGTCTTCTACTTCGACACCGAGGCGGTGAGCTTGACTCGAAAGAAAGGAACCAGTACCAGCTGCACAAAGCGTATTCATAGCGTAGTCAACCGCAACACCATTTTCCAAGCAGATGATTTTCGAATCCTGTCCTCCAATTTCAAGGATGGTACGTACATCCGGATGCAGGAAGGTGGTACCAACGGCGTGTGCTGTAATCTCATTTTTTACGACCGTTGCATTGGTCATTGCTCCAATGAGACGTCGGGCGCTTCCGGTTGTCCCCACCGCATTAACGCGGTATTCCTGCGGATTAATCTGGGACTTGAGTTCATTTATGACCCGGGTGGCCGCATCGGTAGGATTTCCCTCGGTCCATAAATAAGACCGCGCAACGATGTTATAGTTATCGTCGATGATGACTCCTTTGGTAGAAATGGAGCCGGTGTCTATGCCAAGGAATGCTTCTTTCACGAGCGTGCCTTTCTCATTGCAATCATGTCGTAAAACGCTTCGAGACGTGTATTCAGCCCAGTATCGCTGGTCTGCGAGTCATAGCTGAGGAAAAGAACGGGGATGCCATAGTCGCGGCTGATGCGTTGCAGTATGGGTACACAATCAATTTCTGGGGTGCACCCGGCAGACTTCATGTGAATCAACCCGTCATAGCCACGTTCTGCGTAATCTTTTGCCGCCGCGATATTCATGGTTGACGTGGGTCCCATATCATACGTCACATACTCGGGAACGGAGGCGCGCAGAGCTTTTTCGTTATAGTGAACGATACGCGTTGAAAGGTTCATAAGACGCGAAAGACTTACACCCATTCCCTCGAGTTTTTTCTCAAGATAGAGGTTGCTTGCAGGGTCAACTGCGGTGTAGAAATCACCAAGCAAACCCACCCTGATAGGATCTGCAGGTATTGTTTGGTCAATTGCTTTGAGCTCTTCAAGCCCTTCCTCATAAATCATTTCAATCTCATGTCGGTCTTTCGCCTTGCCCATGGCGGAAAGGAACCTTTGCTCGGCTTTTTCGAAAGAGTGGGGAATAGTTTCAAAGCCGGCGTGTTCAAGATAATAGTCGTGGTAGTTATCAAGAGACTCAAGCATCTTAAAGAGTCCAAGCATGCCCTTGACACCGTTTGCGATGGACATGTT
This sequence comes from Eggerthellaceae bacterium, assembly GCA_050945155.1. Taxonomy (GTDB): domain Bacteria; phylum Actinomycetota; class Coriobacteriia; order Coriobacteriales; family Eggerthellaceae; genus JBMNSK01. The sequence continues at coordinate 3,609 of JBMNSK010000040.1, forward strand.
CGGGTTAACTTTACGCTGGCATTCCTTGAGGTAGTCCTGAAGGGGCTTGCCTGAAAGCATCGCGAAGTTCAGCATTTCGAAATCGTAGCCGCGCTCGCGCAGAACGAATTCTTGAAGCTCTCCGTAAAACCCAAGACGGCAGGGGCCGCTCAGTTGAACGAGCACTTCAGCGCCACGGTCAAGCGCCTCGATGAAGTCTCCTAGCATGTGTTTAAAGGGTGCGCAAATCATGTCGTTGCTGATTGCAGCACCACTTGCAAGCGTTTCACGCGTAGGCTCCGGAAGCTCGACGAAGTCGGCATCTAAAACATGCTCCACAAAGAACTTAAAAAGCACGTCATAGTAGCCATAACGAAATACAGCGACTTTCGTACGCGCATGGCGGTCACGCTTTTTCTTCTTGCGTTTTGGGACAAGCGAAAATGGCTTCGCGTCCTTTTCGCGGTAGTAAAACTGTGCTTGCGGAGTGTCCTCATAGCGCCTTTTTCGATGGGTAGTGTCAAAAGAATCAAGGGCATGTCCGATGTGGTTTGCAGCATGACGCGCATAGCTATCATCGGTTTTGTCTTCTTTGCCTTCTTCTACGGCAGGCTCAAGGTCTACCTGTGTGGCTTTTGGTTCTTTCGGTTCTGTGTGACGTCTGCGATGATTCGATTTAATGAGCGGCATGGAGGTAACCCCCTTTGCGCTGGTAGTTCAAGATATCAATGAAACTTTCAATGCGTGTTTCAAGGCCGGCGGTGCCACTCATTCCATCAACGGTGAGGGTCAGAATTGGCTTGCCACTAAATACCGTTGTAATGGCATCGTTGGTCATAGAATCGGGGCCACAGGGAAAAGCGCTTGCCAAAATAATGCCGTCCACTTTGTCTTCGAGTAATGCAATAGACCCAATAATTTCCTGGTTTATGACCCAGGGCAGTGTTTTCGAAAAATCGCGTGCGCGCTTTTGGGCATCTTCCTGATTAACGAAATTAGAAAATAAGACTTCAGCACCGAGGTGCGACAGAAAGTCGACGACAGTCGAACCAATATATGGGTCATGTAAAACATAGGGATGGCCGGCGAAAAGAATAGCAAGTGGTCGCTTTTCTTTTGGCTGTTTTAAGATGGCCTCAAGGCGCTTTTCCTGTTCCTTTGTGCGCGATGCATTATAAGCTTGCTGGGCCTTGAGAGCTGTTTTATATGCCTTGCGTGCTTGCTTGGGGCCTGCTCCCATACGTTCGGCAAGGTCAATGAAGCGTTCTTCAGGTTTGGTGTGGCTTACCTGTTTATCAATTAACAAGCTCATCACGCGAATGTTCTCGCGGTAAAAGGTATTGCGTGTAAGGTCAGGTAGGGCTTGAAACTTCGTACAGAAATTATGGCGCCGACCCATATTGTCGATGCACGGTACAAAGATTGCATCACAGCGTCCCAAGAGGTCTTGTACGTGGCCTAAGAAAAGCTTTGAGGCAAGACAGCATTCGTCTACCGAAAGGCTGTCGCCCTTTTGAAAGATTTCGAAATCGCTTGGCCGTGTAAGAATGACTTCACGGTCGAGCGCCTCAAAAAAGCTTTTCCACATTACGCCATAGCGATAATAGAGAAACGCTCGAGGGATACCTACGGTCCTGACATCACTGAATTCAGTTTTTGTCGAAGCTTTGCTTTTCGCCATGCTTTCTCCGCGCTTTTTGTTTCTTGCTAAAGTCTAGATAATGTGTAATCTAGAGAAATCCGTATTGAAAAGGATCTCGCTTTCATAAGCTTGCTCGGTGGGGTTTTAAACGAGCGATTTCCCCCTGAAAGCGAACATCAGTAATACTAATATACTAAAGTCAGTTTTTTCTAGAGTTTGCAGCGTTTTATAAGAGCTACGAAAAGGTAAGAAAGTTTACACGTGCTCATTAACCAACTCACAGAGATATTGGAATCATCATCATGCTTGGATGCGTTTTGGTCCAAGCTTGATGCGGGAGAGGATGCGAGTCTCGGCATTGCTTCCTCAGCACGCCCTTTTATGGTGGCAGCACGTTTTGCTCACAAACCACAGCCAACACTTGTGGTGGTAGCTGGGAAAGACCAGGCAACGACGTTTGCAAATAGCGTTGCTTCTTATCTCGGCGATGACAAGGTAATTATCTATCCAGACCGCGAGGACACACCTTTTAATGAGAAGAAGCGGTCGGTAAAAGATGTTGCCCGTCGCATGGAAGCTGCATATGACTTGTATACCAATGAAAAGCTTGTCGTGGTTGCAAGTGCACGTGCCTTAATGCGGTGCCTGCCGCCAGCAAGTGAAAAAGTATGCGCGCCTCTTGTCTTTCAAGCAGGACTAGAGCTTGCAGATATGCCTCAGCCAAAAAAGCGTTTTTTAGAAAGCTTTGAGGATTTGCCTTTGCGCTTAGAGGACATGGGATTTCAAAACACGGGAGAACTTGATGGGCCTGGTACCTTTGCGATCCACGGCGGAGTAATAGATATTTATCCAGGAAATGTACCCTATCCCGTGCGTCTAGATTTTTTTGGCGACGAGCTCGACGAGATTCGTCGTATCGTACCGACCACCGGCCAGACCATTTCAAACCTTGATACGGTTTCTATATTTCCCGTTGTTGAGTATTCCTGCGCACATATTGTGCAGAAGAAAACAAAAGACAAGCTTGCTCGTCCTGCAAGAACCAATCCTGCCTTAAGGGAAATGCTTGAAGATCTTGAAGGCGGTCTTCGTTTCGAAGACGCAAGCGCACTGCTTCCGTATATCTACCATAAGACGGTAACTCTTGGTGCCTATACGACCGACCAAACTCTTTCAGTCCTTATTGAACCGCGTTCTCTTTTCGACGATGCCTCTCATGCCTTTGATGAAATTTCACAGGCTGCGCATGGTTCGAATATTGGTCTCGATGGTCTTTTCACCGAGCCTACGAAGATAGATTTTGGCGGTCATGAACGTGCGACCTACCTTTCTATAATGCGCGTAGGGGCAAACCTCGATGCAGAAATTCCTGTTAAGCGTGTAGAAGTAGCTGGTCATCCCGACAAGCTTTTTCAGCGTATGCACAGTCTCGTTGATGCGCGCTATACCATCATTTTTTCAGCGACAAACTACCGTGCGCGTGAAGATATCAAGCTTGCATTCGTTGATTACGATTTGCCTATTCAAGACCTGACTCAAAAGAACAGAAGCTCTGATAACGAGTCTTCAGACCCAAAGCTTCGTCGAGGCATCATCAATATCGTGGATAACCAGATTCCTCTGGGCATGATTGTCCCGAAAGCAAAGCTTGCCCTTATCAGTCTTTCTGACACGCAAGGTGCCCAATCCAGTAATTACCGCAAGTCGGTGGACATTACGCAGATTACCTTTCCCTATAAACCAGGAGACTATGTTGTCCACGCAGCTCATGGTGTTGCCCTTTTCAAAAATTTGGTTCGTCGTGAACTTGAGGGAACAGAGCGTGACTACCTGCTCTTGGAATATGCGGAAAACGACAAACTCTATGTGCCGGTTGAGCAGCTTGACCGCGTGACGAAATACGTTGGTCCTGAAGGAGCAAGCCCCCGCCTTACGCGCCTGAACACCTCAGACTGGTCTCGGGCAATGGCAAAAGCGCGGAAAGCAACGAAGAAACTCGCGTTTGACCTTGTGGACATCTATACCCGTCGTGCGACTGTACAAGGATATAAGTTCAGCGAAGATACGCTTTGGCAAAAAGAGATGGAAGATGCGTTTCCCTATGATGAGACCCCCGACCAACTTGCTGCCATTGCAGATGTTAAAAAGGACATGCAGTCCTCAAAACCAATGGATAGACTTATCTGTGGTGATGTCGGGTTCGGAAAAACTGAAGTAGCTCTGCGCGCAGCGTTTAAGGCGACGCAAGACCACAAACAGGTCATGGTCTTGTGTCCGACGACCATTCTTGCGCAGCAACATTTCATTACCTTTAAAGAGCGGTGTGAACCTTTTGGGGTAAGCGTTGAAGTCCTTTCACGCTTTCGTAGCCCAGCTGAGCAAAAAAAGACACTCGAGGAATTTGCGTCGGGGGATCTGGATATTTTGGTTGGAACGCACCGTTTACTCTCGCGTGATGTAAACCCGCATGATTTGGGTTTGGTCATAATCGATGAAGAGCAGCGTTTCGGAGTCGGTCATAAAGAACAGCTGAAGAATTTGCGTGAATACATAGATGTGCTTGCCCTTTCGGCAACGCCTATTCCGCGCACGATGCAGATGTCTCTTTCGGGTGTACGGGATGTGAGTCTTATTCTCACGCCGCCAAGCGAACGTCGCCCGGTAGAAGTGCACGTAGGGGAGTGGGATCCCGACGTCGTTTCACAGGCTATTCGACGCGAACTGGCGCGCAAAGGCCAGGTCTACTATGTTTCAAACCGCGTGAAAACAATCGAAGATGCAGTTGCTCGGGTGGGGGCTGCCGTGGGCGAGGCGCGTATTGGTTTGGCGCACGGTCAAATGGATAAAGACGAGCTTGAGCGCATAATGGAAGACTTTGCGGCAGGAGAGTTCGATGTTTTAGTGGCCACAACCATCATTGAAAGCGGCATCGACAACCCCCATACCAATACCCTCATCATCGAGGACTCTCAACGTCTTGGTCTAGCGCAGATGTACCAACTTAAAGGTCGTGTAGGCAGGTCTGCCGTTCAGGCCTATGCGTACTTCATGTTCCCTGAGCGCGTTCCTTTAACACAAGAAGCCATAGCTCGCCTTGAAGCACTCAACGAATTCCAAGACCTCGGAAGTGGCATTCGTATCGCTATGCGAGACTTGGAGATTCGTGGTGCCGGAAATCTTTTGGGTGCGGAGCAAAGCGGCAATATGTCAGCTGTTGGATTTGATTTGTTTGCTCAAATGCTTGCTTCGGCAGTAAATGCTACTCGTGAGGGAAACCTCAAGGCGCTTGATGAACTACCTGCTGCACTTTCAGATATTACGGTTAATATTCCCGGACATACCTACATTCCGGAGGAATACATTCCTGATGCTGATGAGCGGGTGCTTTGGTATCGCCGTCTCGCTTCTGCATCAACAGAAGCTGCGGTTGACGAACTATACTCCGAAATGCTTTCTTCTCGTCCTGAAATGCCGCAGGCTACGCGCAATCTTTTCAATAAAGCACGCATTAAGGCACTTGCTCATGACCACCATATTCGCCTGATTTCAGTCGTATCTGGAAGACTGGTAGTTGAACCTATTGAAATACCGTCACGGGTGATGACAAAACTGCGCCGCGCCGGTGGGCGTTATCTGGTCGACAAACGCAAGCTCCGTTTGCCGCTGCGCTATTTTGCTGTAGAGAAAGATGACGATTTATTAGAGCCGGTATACCGCTTTTTAAAGGACTTAGTTGAAAAGCCCGAAGACAGCGAGGTTTCTGCAATCTAGTTGCGAGCGCCTTAGCTTACGCGGTAGCATGTGGCAGTCATCGTGGCCACATGCGTTCCCAGTTCGTCTTTAATGTCGACGGTAAAAAAGGCGGCATGCCTTCCAAGCCGGTCTGCGGTGCATGTCGCAATAAGCTTTGTACCCCGTGCTCTATCGAAATAACGGATGTTGTTGTCAATCGATACCGTAGGCGGCTGGCCCACGTTGCAGGCCACTGCTAAGCAAAAATCTGCCAGTGTGAATATGGCTCCTCCCATGGGGTAGCCTTGGGCGTTGTTATGTTTTTCGCTTAAATCAAGTCCGCAAACTGCATAGCCTTTTTTACCTTCAATGACATAGCAGCCCGCGCCAGTAGCAAATTGGTCATTTTTAAAAAACTCACGAAGTTCTTCGCGGGTTGGATTATCCGAAAGCATTTCTTACCTCTTTTTTAGTCTCGCCTTTGATGCCTTTCTAGTACAAAGGCATTATGGAGAGCAAGCCGGTTCCTAAGAATTCCAAACTTCGTTAAGCGTTTGGTCGATGCGCGCTAAGACGTCATCGCGGTTCAGGAGTTCGATACTTTCAAATAGCGGAGGAGAAACCATATTGCCGCACACAGCTACTCGTAGCGGTTGAAAGAGAAACTTTGCTTTCATGTCGAGCGTATCGCAGAGCGCACGGCACGCATCTTGCAAAACATCGGTCTCCCAGGCATAGGATGTATCGGCGAGAATAGCGCGACAGGCTTTGAGGGCCTCATCAGCGCGGCTTCCTTCTTTAAGAAGCACCTTCCGCACAGATTTTTCGTCAAGTTCTACTTTGTTGCCCCAAAACATATAGGAGAGTTTTGCAGGAATTTCATCGAGCCGCACTAAGCGCTCGGCAACCAAGGGGTAGAGCTTTTCATACCAGTTATGGTTCTGTTCGATATCTTGGGGATCTGCGCCCGCTTGGACAAGCCAGTCCTTTGACAAATCGACCCAGGCGCTTGCCCCGAGCTGTCGGATATAAACGCCGTTCATCCAGTCAAGCTTTGTTTCATCAAAGATAGCGTCTTTGCGGTTAATACGTTCAAGGCTAAATGACGAGCAGAGCGTTTTGCGGTCGATGATAGTTGTTTCGCCGTCAAGCGACCATCCCAACAAGGCAAGGAAGTTCACCATCGTGTCGGGTAGGTATCCGCGGTCGCGGTACTCTTCAACACTTGTTGCGCCATGGCGCTTAGAAAGTTTGTGTCCGTCCTCACCGAGAATCATCGATAGGTGAGCGAAGTGGGGGATAGGTTTATTGAGCGCCTCGTAGATAAGAATTTGACGCGGTGTATTCGACAGGTGGTCATCACCACGGATAACGTGAGTAATTTGCATGTTTGCGTCGTCGCATACAACCGCGAAGTTATAAGTCGGCGTACCGTCGGTCCTCACAACAATCATGTCGTCCATAACGTCTGCCGGAAAACTCATATGTCCATAAACGGCGTCATCGAATTCTATTGGACCATGATTAAGAGGCACTTTAAGACGCCACACATAGGGTTCACCTGCATCAATGCGACGCTTAGCTTCTTCAGGGTCAAGGTCGCGGCAGGTGCGGTCGTATCCGGAGTACCCTTGACCACTTGCTTCAGCCTGAGCACGTTTCGCGTCAAGTTCTTCTTTTGTGCAGAAGCAGGGATATACCGCATCATGCGCTTTCAGGTATTCAAGGGCTTCGGTATAGGTGTCGGTGCGCTGCATCTGGAAATAGGGTCCAAAATCGCCGCCAACACCGGGACCTTCATCCCAGTCAAGCTCCATCCACTTCATAGCATCAAGAATGACACGCACGTTTTCTTCTGTTGAACGCTCCGGGTCCGTATCCTCAATGCGAAGAATAAAGGCTCCGCCTGTAGCTCTTGCAAAAGCCCAGTTATAAATTGCCGTCCGGGCACCGCCGATATGGAGCCTGCCCGTTGGGCTGGGGGCGAAACGTACACGTACTTTTTCATTTTGAGCGCTCATGAATGTCCTATCTTTGTTTTGTTGCCATGCTATTTGGTCTTGTGCCGCTTTGAGCTTGGCGTATAAGGATTCTTCCAAGTACGATTGCTAGTATAGAAGCCCCGGCGCTAGCTGCAAACCAAATCCCTGCCATCGCAATCCAAAAATTTTGTGGATACATACATATCAGAAGCGAGTCTATCGGAAATGTCCAGGTTCCGTTTGCGAAAAAGAGGCTATGAAAAAAGGCGAAAAAGCTTGAAAAGTTGAGAGCGGCCCAAAGGCCACAGACACAAAAGAGCGCCAATACGAAACGCCCGGTATTTCTTAAAACACGACCCAACGCCGCACACCCTTCTTTTCTTCCGCAGAAAATAAGACCTACACAGGCAACACCGGCGATAAGAAAAAGCGGAAGGCGTACACCTGCAACAACCTCGTACACGTCATCAAGGTGAGATATCGCATTTTCATCAAGAACGAAATGATAGGACGCTGTTGCAAGACCCGCTTGAACGGCCTCGATATCATCTGAGGAATCGGGGAGGTCGGGAAGGTGCATCTTGCTGTTTTTTGGCGCGTAACCAGAGTCGATGAGGTGCGTATTTATTTCGTACAGAACGCGGTCGAGCGATTCGCGGTTATGCGCTCCTACCGTATAGTCCCGTGTAGCTTCTCCGCAGTACACCAGATCATCATGGGAAAACGGCGAGAGCGCATCAGCACTGTAGGTATTGCAGAGCATGGTCGTAGTTGGTGGCAGTGCACAGAGGGCAAAACCGAAAGCCAAGATGGTAATACCAAGGCAGACACCTGTTATGAGTTTGATAAGGAAAGATTTCACGCTTACTGTTCCAAATCTACCCAGATGGTTGCTTGAGTTATGCCTTCGCGCGGTTTCGAAATAGTGGGATAGGGGCCAAGACGGCTGAATACGCCTTGGAATTTGCCGTCATATAGGTACAGACCATTGAGGTTGTTGTAATATGACGCATCCCAACTAATCTCCGCATCAGAGAGCGTCTCGATTCCCCTATCAGGTTTGAGTGTTGCTGTTTTGTAGGCAGTGATATAGCGCTGTGCTATGAATGGGTAACCCTTGTTTCCGTTGGCGCAGTCTTTGACACACTGTACCCACGCATCTTGGCGAAAGTCTTTACCTGCAAAGACATCTTCGGCTCCATAGTGGTCGGTGGGCTTAATAATCCATGAGTTTTTATTCTCCAGGATTTCATCCAGATCAATGAAACGCGAGTCAAGATGAGTGGTGCGGGGAACTGTTTTCTTGACGAATT
>JBMNSK010000041.1:0-11984 GCA_050945155.1 Eggerthellaceae bacterium
ATATGGGCCTTGACCAGGTCATGTTCCATATTGTGCTCAGAATCAATGAGACGGGCATACCCTGCTTGGTCTTGCACGTAGTCGCCTTGGTTTTCGTACGCTTGCGCGTGCTGCTGAGCTTCGTAGCTTCGGTCATCAAAGTCCTCGCTTCTGAATGTGTACTCGCCATAGTCAATGGAACGGTCAATTTCTTCCTCAGGAACATACGGTAGTGGAGGACGAGCCGCGGGCTGTGCTTGATCCGGCTGTTGAGCTGGTTGCTGAACGGGCTCGCGAGCAGGAGACTGCGCCGGAGCTTGCCGCTGCGCTGGAGCTTGAGCCGGATAGGCGCTGCGAGGAGGACGTGCGGCCTGTTGTGCCTGCGGGCTCTGAGTGATGCCGTAGTGTTCCATCTCTTCTTGACGGAGCTGTTCAATGATGGGAGCGGCAACCGCTTCAGCAATGACGTCAAACTTGCCTGGTTTAAGCGAATCGTCTACGACAAAGCGGACAAGAGGACGTCCATCCATGACCATACCCTGTTCAGCTGCTTTGGCATCCAGATAGGTTTCTGTTTCGCCGGCCAAAGTGGGGTAGTAACCAAAGAGACGCTCGTCATCATCAAGATTTACGAGGATGGTGTAAAGCGTGGGGGCATATTGCTTGCCTGCACCAACCATACGACCGCGACGCATCTGGCGCTCTGCCTTTTTTGCAATTTGAACAGGCGAAATAGGTGCATCAAAAACTTTGTCGGCCGCATCGTCGAATGTGTCTTCCATTTTATTTTCGAATCGCGAGAAAAACCCCATCGTCCCTCCTCTACGATGCTGCTTGCTAAACGTTATTATTAGCTACACGCAGGGGCTTTATTCAAGTCAAAACGCGCGGTTGTAACCGTCTTGATAGGTGCAAATCATCTGCCTATTTTCGCGTTTTTAACAGTATAAATCTACTCTGCAAATTCGACACGACAGAATCACCATGCACAGAGTGCTTTTTTGAAAATTCCACCGTATTTTGCAGCTACACAGCACGGGTTGCCACATTGACGCTTGGTTTTACCAAAATCCAGATTCCATGTATTTTGATTCTATATATTCATGGCGAAAAAGAATCCTGTCATGATTCTCTATTTGCTTTCCATCAAGCAATCTTTAAATCGATTGCGCAATATGATAATCAGGGTAGAAGCGCATGAGAACGCCATCAAGTCATGCTTCTCAACAATCAAAAAGCCCCGCGCTATAGTTTCTTCTGTTCTTGATTAGGAAGTTCGCAGAACTGTTTAAGCGTCAGTCCTTGCCTATCAATCTCGTCATGCATGGCACGATTCTGTGCTGCCTTAGACACACCAGCTTTGATGCACTCACGCTCTATAGCAGGAGAAGATATGATTGACTTGAACGACCTATCAAAGGCACGAAGCACAACAGTGGTGACCTTCAGGTCACCCGCTTACTCTCTCTTTTGGGCGCGCTAAAGTACTGAGCTGTCTTTACGGCAGTAATCTGGTGGAAGAATTTTGCGGCTGAAATAAAGTGGCGCTACTACTGCTTAACTACTAGCACCGGAATATTAGTATTGTGAAGCACGTAAGAACTGACGCTGCCTAAAAACCCGCGCAAGGTACCAAGCCCACGTGAACCCATAAGGATAAGGTCACAGTCGTTTTCTTCGGCGTAGGCTACAATCTGCTCACCGGGCGATGTCTCTTGCAGCACCTCTACGGTAATCTCATTTAATAGATGTTCCACAGAGGGGCGAATCTGATTCTGAACTTCTTCAAGCGCGTCATTAGTTACCTGCGCATAGAGCGCTCGTAAATCCTTTGAAGATATTGTTGCAGCATTGCGATGATCTTGCTTCTCAAGCTTTTTCACGACGCGTTTTTCGGAGTCGAAAAACTCCACGACACTTAATTTTGTCCACTGATCGTCGTGTGCGAACCGAGCAGCTTCGTTTAGAGCTGCACGGGCTGAAGCGGAACCATCATAGGGAACAAGAATATGGCGATACAACATAGCAGCTCTCCTTTGAAACGAAAGTTTACTCAGGATTCAACGCAAGCTGATTATAGCGCGTTCCGGTTATGTTTTGGGTGGTTTGCCACTATCTGTTTGAGAAAATTTCTGCAGGTGAGCACGAATAAAAGGCTAGGGGATAAGTCAAAGAAAAAGGCTGCCGAAAAATCGACAGCCTCGAATTTCTGGAGCCAACGAGCGGACTCGAACCGCTGACCTACGCATTACGAGTGCGTTGCTCTACCAACTGAGCCACGTTGGCCTAATCGCTTCGAATAGAAACGCGGACAAGTAGTATATAGCAGAACTCGTTATGCCGCAAACAACGTCTCTCGCTTAGCCGAGATAGGTTGTGAAGACGAATAGCATTGCAAAAACGGAAATGATAATACCAATAATGCTTGTTACCCTGCCGCCCTTAGCTTTACCAGAGGCAGGAGCAATTTTGAGTACATCGTTAGCTTTTATCAAACCAATAATGCCTAGGATGAGTCCTATAAGGCCTGCAAGGACGATGGAAAGGATGCCTAAAACCAAAGAAGCAGTTTCGTCAGGAATCTTCTGCTGAGTTTGAGGTGCATACTGTGGCTGTGCCGGTGGAGCATACTGTGGCTGTCCAGGTTGACCCGGTTGCGCTTGCGGATTGTATTGAGGCTGTGCTGGTTGTGCTTGTGGGTTGTACTGAGGTTGCGCTGGCTGTGCAGGCTGAGCTTGCGCGTTGTACTGGGGCTGCGCCGGTTGCGCCGGTTGCGCCGGTTGTGCCGGCTGAGCAGGCTGCGCTGGCTGGTTCGGTTGAGGAGTGTTGTTGTCAGGCATGAGAGTCACCGTCTTTCATACGTATGTTGTTGTTTAGGTTGCGCATCACACAAGCGAGTGTTCTTAATCTTTTCATACAAGGTGAGCGCAACACGGAATACTTCGAACTACTTTGCAAGTATATGACATACAAAAGCCCGGTTCTTAATAACTTGTTCAATTTTTTAACATTTTCTTGTTAAATCTGGTTGAAATTTCTATGTAAGCTATACGGTATCGTCTTGCGCTTGCTCTGCGCTTTCTTTCCAAAAAGGTAAACTCTAGGAGAGTTCATGAAAGGAAGTATCTATGGGTTTGCGCTTTGAAGCCGCAAAAGCAATCGGTGCGGTGTCAACGTGGGGCATTCGAAATATTGCACATCGTTCTGCTGCCACATTTCCGGGAAAATTCGGTATGTACGCTGACCCCCAGCTCATTGCTCATCTGCGTTCACGCCTGCAACAAGGCTCGGTCTTGGTGGTAGGCACGAACGGGAAAACAACTTCAACAAATTTGCTCGCTAATGTGTTTGAAACTGCTGGTTTGAGAACTGTTTGCAACCGCACTGGAGCAAATTTATCGTCAGGCACGGCCACGGCACTTCTACACACCGATGAGGCAGATTGGGGTGTGTTCGAGAGCGACGAACTGTGGCTTGCTCGCACCCTTCCTCAGCTGAAGGCCACATATGTTTTGCTGCTAAACCTTTTTCCCGACCAACTTGATCGCATGGGGAAAATTGAAAACCTTCAAGACAGCATAGTTGAAGGTCTTAAGAGCTCTCCTGAAACGATTCTTGTATACAACGCAGACGACCCATGGTGTGAAATGATTGCCAAACGTGCAGGCAACAAAAGTATCCCATTTGGAGTTGGCGAAGACATGCGCCTTTCAAGCAGCGATACGAAAGCTGCTCAAATCTGCCAACAATGCGGCAATATTCTTACCTACGATTTTCGTCAGTATAGTCAGCTTGGTTCTTATCATTGTGAGTACTGCAATTTCAGTCGCTCAAACCTGTTTTGCACTGCAACCGACGTTAAAGTTAGCCAGGAGGGTCTAAGCTTTTCTGTCGATGGATTCGGTAAGCACGAAAAAATTTCTGCGCCGTTCGGAACGACCTATATGGTTTATAACCTCCTGGGCGTGTATGCGACCGCGACTGCTGCGGGCATCGACCCTGAGATTATTCAGAAAGCTATTGATGAGTTTGATCCAAAAAACGGACGCCTAGAGCCTTACGTTATTAAAGGTCGCAAGACTCTTCTGAATCTTGCGAAAAATCCCGCCGGCTTTAACCAAAACATCGCCATGATTCTTTCGGACAAGAGCCCGAAGGCGGTCGCCATGTTTGTAAATGACGAAGTGGGCGACGGAAAAGATGTTTCGTGGTACTGGGATATTGATGCTGCAGCCCTTCAAGAAGAGCCGAATTTGCGCATTTTTGTAGGTGGCGCCCGTGGACTCGAGCTCCAGATGAGACTGAAGTATGCGGGTCTTAAGTCAGAGCCAGTGAAAAACGGTAAGGAATTTTTCGAGAAGCTTGAAAACGTTCCGACGCAGGTCAATGCCTATATTCTCGCGAATTACACCGCGCTTCCTCCCGTGAAAGCTGAGCTTGATGCTATGCCTTCAGAACAAAAAGGCATCTGGCAAGATGCAAGTACTGCCTGGGAGACGCCTCGTGTGAAACCGGCATACCCGAAGCGAAATCAAAAACCGCTCGTTATTGCGCAGATTTATCCGGAGCTGCTCAACCTTTTCGGTGAGAGCGGAAATGTAGAAGTTTTGGCACAACGTGCACGGTGGCGCGGTATTCCGGTTGATTTGCGCTCACTGTATTACGGCGACAAGATTGACCTGTCTGGCGCCGACATTGTTGTTTTAGGCGGCGGCTCAGAACGGGAAATGAAGCTTGCTTTTAAGGGTCTTTTGGAAGCCCGAAGCGAAATTGAGACTTTTATTGACGCTGGTGGCGTGATGCTTGCGGTTGGAGGCGGCTATCAGATGATGGGTCGCACATGGGTTTGTGACTCCGAAGAGCTTGAAGGTCTGGGCATTTTTGCTGCAGATACGCTGCTTCCTCTTGAGGAGAAGACAGCGGGCAAGCGTGCAGTTGGAGATATCATCATCCAGGCAGAAGAGGCCAAGCGTCCGGTTGTTGGCTTCGAAAACCATATGGCTCGTACTTATCCTGACCCCGATACCAAGAATTTCGGCCACATTCTTCAGTCGTGTGGCATTGGGAATAATGAAGCCGACCAAGAAGATGGAATCTGGCTCAATAACGCCTTAGGCACGTACCTTCACGGTATTTTGCTTGCGAAAAACCCTGAAATCGCAGACAATCTTTTGCAGCGTGCGCAACAGCGCTATACCGAGCGAACGGGAGAAGCACTTCCTGAGCTCCAAGAACTCGACGATGCACTGGAGACAGCAGCGAACGAGTTTATGTGTAGTCGATATAGAGTGGGAGTTTAGAAACGGTAGATTGCGTATGTCTTTTTTCTAGATACTGACCTGGTATCTTGAGAAAAGAGCAAGTCGCCGAGACAATGTTCCTCATGCGTAATAGACGCGACAGACAACGGGCTGAGCGCAACTATAACCAACGTCAACGCCCCGAGAGAAGCGGTTCGACTCCACGTAGCGCTTATGGGAGAGGTGCATTCAGCGCCTCGCGCTATGGTCATCATGATTCAGAGTCTTACGAAAGCGCTGGGCAGGTAAGAAACAGTCGTGGCACGCGCGGTACATCAGATAGGCGCGGCGCTTCTGACAGTTCAACAAGACGACCTTCAGGTAGGTTCTCTAACAGCCAAGCAGAGGAGAGAAGCGCACGGCAACGCAGGGCGGCTGCCAATTCTGCAACGCAACTTACCGGCGAGGCACGCTCCTATAGCAGATCCTCTATGCAACCGGCTATTGAACGTGCGCGTAAGAAGCGTCGTGGCAGGAAAGTTCGCCACATTGTTTTAGCCGCGGTTATCACCGTGCTTGTGGTAAGTGCCGGTACGGCATTTGCTCTCTACCAATACCTCAACGGAAATTTGCACGCAGGTCTTGATGCGGACTTACAGGGTTCACTGGTTCAGTCGGATTTGACCAAGGAACCTTTCTATATGTTGCTGCTCGGAACCGACAAGTCCGAGTCTCGTGAAAACTCAGCGCAGTATGCGGGTGACTCGTTCCGGTCGGATAGCATTATTCTTTTACGCGTTGATCCTGTAAACAAGAAAGCCACCATGGTTTCGCTTCACCGCGATACCCTCGTTGATATGGGAGAACACGGTCAACAGAAACTGAATGCGGCATATTCGTATGGTGGCGCTTCCTATATGGTCGATACAGTTTCATCCCTTGCAGGTGTCGGCATTTCTCACTATGCAGAAATTGACTTTGACGCCTTCAAAGACGTTGTAGATGCCTTGGGTGGGGTTGAAGTTGATGTTCCTGTCGAAATCAACGACGAGAAAGCTGGCGGCCATTTGGATAAGGGAAAGCAAACCTTAAATGGCGAACAAGCCCTCATCCTTTGCCGTTCACGTCATACCTATGACGCACAGGGCGATGGCGATGCATATCGCGCAGCTAACCAGCGCCTCGTTCTTTCGGCAATTGCGAAAAAAATTCTGCAATCCGATCCGGCGACACTTGCCAATGCTGTTAATGTCATTTCTCAATATGTCACTACCGATTTAAGTGTTAATGACATTCTTGCTTTGGCTCAGTGCATGCAAGGTATTGACCCAGATAACGATATTTATACTGGCATGGAGCCAACCACATCGAAATATATCAACAACGTATGGTACGAGATAACTGATGTCGAAGCGTGGCAGAAGATGATGTCTCGCGTGGACGAAGGACTTCCTCCGAACGAAACCGAAATTATCGATGAGGCTACCGGAACTGTTCTTGCAACGAGTGGATCACAGTCGTCAAAGGTGGTCATCAGGAATGGTAACGGCAAGTCGGGTGTTGCGGCTGCGGTGGAAGCTATCCTGAAGGACAAGGGGTATCAGTTCGATACGGGCAATGCCGACAACTTCAAGTACCCAACAACACTCATCATTTACAACGATGACAGCCAAGCCGAAGAGGCTAATTCGATTCAGCAAACTTTGGGTAAAGGCCAAGTTCAAAAGAACGACGGATCATACGAATTCGACGGTGACTTCTTGGTCATTGTCGGAGCGGACTGGTCGTAGTCTTCCGTGAAATTCACGATTATCGCAGTTGGCAAGCTGAAAAAGGGCTTCTGGAAAGAGGCTTGTGCCGACTATTTCAAGCGCCTTCAGCCCTATGTTTCTACAAACGTGATTGAAATAGCAGATGTAGACCCGCATACTTGCGCCGATGAAGCAGCAGCACGTGGCAAGGAGGGTGTGGCTATTTTGCGTGCCATTCCTGACCGAGCTCACGTTGTGCTTCTGGATATACATGGCAAGGAACTTTCAAGTAAAGGCCTGTCGAAGCACCTTGATGACTTGGGTTTACACGGCGAAAGTCACGTAGTTTTTGTAATAGGCGGGTCATCCGGTGTAAGCGAAGAGGTGTATAAGAGGGCGGACGAGCGTGTATCATTTGGGGCGATAACGCTACCGCATAATCTGGCGCGTGTTGTGCTGCTCGAGCAGCTCTATCGCGCCCAAAAGATTTCGCATAATGAGCCGTATCATAAATAGACAGTGCTTAGCAGATAGAAGGAACGAGGGATATGAGGTTTGTTTCTTGGAATGTAAACGGACTTCGGGCTGCGGTAAAAAAAGGGTTCGAAGACGTGTTTACGGAATTTGATGCCGATATTTTCGCAGTTCAGGAAACAAAACTGCAGGAGGGCCAGATTGATTTGACCTTTCCGCACTATACAAGCTATTGGAGCTATGCTGAGCGAAAGGGCTATTCTGGCACAGCGGTGTTTTCCAAAGAGGAGCCACTCCAGGTTGTTCATAAGGTGGGTAAAGCCGATCTTGATACAGAGGGGCGCGTCTGTGCTCTAGAGTTTCCGAAGTTTTGGTTTGTAGATGTCTATACTCCAAACGCGCAACCCGAGCTTGCGCGAATTGACCATCGCATGGCGTGGGACGATGCTTTCCGTGAGTTTTGTAAGAACCTCGAAGAGGGGTGGGTAGCGCCCACGGAAACCAAAACTGAACCAAAGCCGGTTGTAATCTGCGGCGACTTTAACGTTGCGCATAACGAGATTGACCTTAAAAACCCCGGCCCAAACCGCGGCAATGCCGGTTTTTCCGATGAAGAGCGCGGCAAGTTTGATTTGCTGTTAGATGCGGGATTTACCGACACCTGGCGTGCGTTAAACCCAGATTTGGCAGGAGTTTATTCATGGTGGAGCTATCGGCGCAATGCGCGTGCAAATAACGCCGGATGGCGGATTGATTACTTTTTAGTGAGCGATGCGTTGATGCCTCAGGTAGAATCCGCATCAATCTATAACGAGGTGTATGGAAGCGACCACTGTCCAGTGGGTCTTGAGCTTGACATTTAATCCAACAGCCGCAGCTTTAGACTTGTGGCCTGCAAGCTTGATAGGAAAACACCCGGTATAGGTTGTGATTTAGACCTAAGCCGGATACAGAGAAGTCTAAGAAGGAGTAGGGATGGATAGAGAAAAGATTGAACAGGGTATGCGTCTGGTGCTTGAAGGTATTGGCGAAGACCCAGATCGCGAGGGGTTGAAGAAAACGCCAGCGCGCGTAGCCAAGATGTATGAAGAGATTTTCGCCGGCATGGACCAAAACCCTGATGAGCTTTTCGAGACAACCTTTGATGAAGAACACCAAGAGATGGTTTTGGTGCGCGACATCCCGTTTTACTCCATGTGTGAACACCACCTCGTGCCTTTTTTCGGTTCTGCTCATGTGGCCTATATTCCAGCACCCGATGGCAGAATTTGCGGGCTTTCGAAACTTGCTCGTTTGGTAGACCTTTACGCGAAGCGTCCTCAAGTGCAAGAGCGTATGACTTCGCAAATTGCTGATACACTAGTGCGGGAGCTGCATCCTCAAGGCGTAATTGTGGTGTTGGAGGCAGAGCACCTTTGTATGAGCATGCGCGGCGTGAAAAAGCCGGGCACTCGCACAACAACAAGTGCGCTGCGTGGCCTCTTCGTTAAAAACTTGGCGACGCGTTCTGAGGGACTCTCGCTTATTTTCTCGCAACGTTAATCGTGCGATACTGTGCATACGAAAGGAGCACAAGTGAACGATACAATGAAGTGCGTCATTACGGTTCTTGGTAAAGACCGCAGTGGTATTGTCGCTGGCGTTGCTAATATTTTGGCTGACAACGACGCGAATATCGACGATATCAGCCAAACCATTATCTCGGGAATTTTTTCCATGACCATGATGGTGACGCTTAATACTTCGAAGGCAAGTTTTGATGAAGTTCAACAGCTGCTTGATGCCGAGGCAGAGCGCCTAGGCGTTCAGATTCATATGCAGCGAGAAGACGTATTTCAGTATATGTATCGTGTCTAAGGCAGAGCGCGATTGCTGTGTACCGCACTTTGGCGGGCACAAGGTGTGCTAAAGGGGAAATGCACGAATGCCCATTTGGGTGAGCTTATTACTAGTAGTGGCGTTCCTAGCAATGAACGCATTTTTCGTGATTGCTGAATTTTCGCTGGTCAGAGTGCGCAAGTCGCAGATTGAGATGGCGGTTGATGAAGGCAAGCACAATGCCGTCTACGCCCAGCGTATTGCAAATAACGTAAATGCCTACCTTTCAGCCTGCCAGCTAGGTATCACCCTTGCTTCTCTTGCCTTAGGATGGTTAGGCGAGCCAGCCTTTTCGAGTCTTTTGTATCCGCCGCTTTCTATGGTTGGCATGCCGGCGGCTATGGTCTCTGCTATTGCGGTTGCCGTAGGATACCTTATTATGACGACCTTACATGTGGTCGTCGGCGAGCTTATTCCGAAGTCGTTCGCAATTTTTTCAACCGAAAGCTATGCCTTAGGAACAGCACGTGCGCTGGTTTGGTTTTATAACGCTACCTATCCCGTGATGTGGCTTTTTAATACGGTAACGAATGGGGTCGTAAAACTGTTTGGGCACGATCCGACCAAAGAGCACGACGCCTATACCGGCGAAGAGATTCGCCTGCTTATTGATGAAAGCACCGAAAGTGGTCTTATTGAGCCTGAACAAAACGAGTACATGGACAATATTTTCGACCTAGGCGACAAAGACGCTGAAGCCATTATGACGCCACGTACCGACTTGATTTGTTTGGATTTGCAGGACAGTCTTGAAGAGAATTTGAACGTGGTTCGCAGCCATAAATACACGCGGTATCCGGTATGCGATGGAAGCAAGGACCGCATTGTGGGTGTTGTCCAGCTGAAGGATTTATACACTATGCTTGCTGACCAGCGTTTAACTGAGCTTCCCGTGCGTGATATCGAAGCGGTTCCCGAAGGAATTTCTATTGCGAAACTTCTCCAAACTCTGCAGCGTGAACATACAAAGATTGCTGTCGTTATCGATGAACACGGCGGCACGTCCGGCATCGTTACGATGAGCGATATCATGGGTCAAATTGTGGGCTATACCGAAGACGAATATACCCATGGTGACGAAGATGAAGTAACGAAACTCGAGGATGGCAGCTACCTGATTGACGGTCTGCTTGCTATCGATGATGTTGAAGAGCTTATCGGCTTTGAGCCGGAGGAAGCAGAAGGTGTAGAAACTGCCGCTGGCCTGGTTATGGATGAACTTGACCGCATTCCAAAGGTGGGGGAGCAGATTACCCTCGTATCAAACAATGGCAACATCAAGGCCACTTTTATGGTGGTGGATATGGACCGCTTCCGTGTCGATAAAATTCGTGTCGTCATTGAGAAAAAGGCTGAAGAGACTCAAGAGGCCGACGAAAGCGCGCGTTAGTTTTTGGTGCGCTAGGCTTCGGCGCGATACGTTATAGCGCGTTCGTTTTCGGCGAGGTGCGCTAGAGCCCGTTAGTTTACTTTTACCCCTGCGAAATTTTCGGCGTTATGCCAAATGAGTTTGTCGAACTCATCGTCGGTAAAGTGCATCTTCATGAACTCGGTGTGTTCTGTTTCTGGGCTCCACATAGGATAGTCTGATCCAAACATAACGCGGTCAACGCCCCAGAGACGTATGAGCTCTTCCATATGGCGGTTACCCAAGAAAAACTGAGAGCTTGAAGTATCTATAAAGAGGCGTTCCTGGCGAATGAATTCTTCTTCATGGAGGAAGTCATAGCCGCGGTCAAAGATTGACCAACCACCGAAGTGTGCGGCGTCTACGACGAGATCCGGAAATGTCTTCAATATCTTTAGCAGCTTGGATGGATGCGAGTAGTGATAACGATAGTCGCCTGTGTGCATGACCAAGGGCATGCGACCGGCAATCATCTCATAAAACTCCATGAGACGAGGGTCATCCATATCGACCTGCTGAGTATCCGGATGGAGTTTAAACCCATGGAGTCCCAACTCAATAGCGCGTTCAACCTCTTTTTCCTTATCGGGATAATCCTGGTGCATGGCCGCAAAACCAATGAACTCCGGGTGAATTTGGCACTGCTCGTGTATGAAGTTATTGATGGATTCGACGGCGTGAGCCGTTGTTGCGACCGAGTGGACGATGTAGTGCGTAATGCCAGCTCGCTTGCCCGATTCGAGCAGGGTTTGCATACTGCCGTTTCCAAAGTTGGTAACAAGGTAGAAATGCCCGATTGCATCTGATGCCCGTTGTGCAAGCTTGTCGGGGTAAATATGTGCGTGCGCGTCAATAACTGCCATAGTCGTTCTTTCTGTATGAGTAATTTGGGAGGACGGAGATATTTTAGTGCAAGAAAGATTCGCTCACAGGATTTTTATATGAATAAGCGGTGAACAAATCGGGACCCTTTGTGTAAAAACTTGAAAAACTTGAGCCATGGAACTACTATAGTTCTTCGCGCTCTCCTACAAATGTAGTAAGCACTCACCTTGTTTTGCGACTAGCTAGTGCTGTTGTGAGTACTTGTTGAGAGCAAGCAAACAATGATGCGGGGTGGAGCAGCTTGGTAGCTCGCCGGGCTCATAACCCGGAGGTCGTTGGTTCAAATCCAGCCCCCGCGACCAAAACACCTAGCCTGACCTGCACAAACGGTCAGGCTTTTTTTGTGACCACCAGCTGACCACCTTCGTG
>JBMNSK010000042.1:0-11872 GCA_050945155.1 Eggerthellaceae bacterium
TGCAACGACTCTGGTGTCTTTTCTGTTATCCAAAATCAGTGGCTCGGCACCGTTCTTGATTTGACGAGCGTAAAACTTGGTTCGGGTGCAACCGACCTGAAGGCCTCAGACTTAAAAGGTACAGTCATAGAGAGTGTGATTGCCAACTCTGCCGGATCAGCACCTACCAACAACGCTTCTGAAAATGCGGGATCTAATGCGGTAAGTGCGGATGAAGCCCAGCAGTAAGTAGAAAAAGACATAAAGTAAACCGAGGCCCTGCGCGCAAGCACAGGGCCTCGTTGTTTCTTAAGCGATACAAGCCGTCAAAGTTATTCGCCCATAAGATTAATAAGATGAAGGTCAAGATGAGAGTTCTTGAGTATCTTCTCGTTGCCGAACACACAGTAGGCATCTTCATTAATTGCGGCAGCAAGCGTTTCAGAGAGACTTTGAATCTCCGGTATGGTTGCGTTGCGAATCTCATTGCGAGTAATGAGGCGATCATTTTCGGGACGGTGCGTGATGAAGAACTGGTCTTCACGGCGGATAAGTTCCCTTGTCTTAAGGGGAGTGTCGAAGCCCGCCACGCTGCTTACAACGTAGCCCTCGAAAGTCTGCTTATCGGGTTTAAATTCTGCAAGCCATGACGGCGCGTTTCGCATGCGTTCAATACTCTCATCAAAATGAGGGTCACGGTAGGTATAGAAGCGCAAATCGCCGGTTGGCTGCGCTTGGAAACCGGCTCCATACGCACCACCCTTTACACGAATTTCATTCCATAAATAGTCGAAGGAAAGGGCACGAGAGGCGACCTTCCATGCGCCGGTATATTGCGGGTTAAATGTTCGGCGGTCATATCCGAGTGCCGAAAACGAGATGTCAGACGGAATGATGAAGGCCTCATGGAGAATTTGGGGTTCGGGAACGCGTAGGAGGTCTTCGCTTCTTTTGTTGTTTTGGCAAAGTGCCCCGGCATCCCAGAACCTGTCGAAATCCTCGTCAGATCCGCTGAAGCTGAGCAGGCAGGCAGCATCGGAGAAAATAAGGCGGGAGAGGTCCTCGAGTTTTTCTACCAGTAAAACTTTGCGCTCTTCATAATGAGCAAGGAGGTCTTTTAGGAAACGATAAAAATCAACTCCGTAGAGCTGTTCGCTTACCAAAGATACAGGCAGATAGTATGAGGAGGCGCGTCGCATCGCGCTTGCATGACCTGAATTGATAAATGCCTGCTCCATCGCAATCTTCTTTTGCTGGAGTAAGTCTTTTATCTTTTCTGTATCAGAGAAATCTGTCTCTGTGATGATCTCAATTGGCAGGCTTGCGGCGGAGGCGATGTTTTCACTGAGCGAACTTGCGCCTACCGTAAACCGCGGATAGAAAGTCTGCGCATCATTTTTATCTTCAAAGACTTCGGGCATACAAACAAGGTTGCCGAGTTTGCCTTGGACAAGAGTGTCAATCTCAGATGCGCTGTGTTTCTGGGTTGCAAGGTGACTTAAAACAATACCAAGAATCCGGAGGTATGGAAGGTCCTCGAAACGGACTCCTGCGGCATCGTAATAGCGATAGGTATAGGCAAGTCCATGTTTATGCGCGCCATGGCGCAGGCAGGTAATAGGCGTAGTCTGTATGAGCTCAGACTCCGGTTCCTTTGGCATGTCCTGGATATCACTAATTCCCAGATGCGGAAGTTTCGCTAAATCCTCAGGACTATCCGGTTCCATTTGAAGGCGACGAAGCTCGGCGAGGTCCTCTTTGATCTCCTGTTCTTTAGAGACGGTTAAGTTCTTTTCTGCTTCTACCAAGACAGGGTTTTTCTGTGGTTGCGTCTCTGGAGATGCAGGAAGGACCTGGACGAAGGCGCGGTGGTGGTTTTCCAGAAAGATTGAACGCAGCAAATCGGCAAAGTAGTTGCTAGACAGCTTTTTGCGTAGGTCCGCAAAATCTGCGTCGTAGTGAAGGTAGGCACCAACTTGATTATCGTCGTAGAGCCAATCTTTCAGACTGGTCATGGCATAGACAACACCGTCAGCAACGCCAAAGTCTCCTTCTCTCATGACGAATTCGGCATGAGAGAGCGATGCTTCAATAAGGTCTTCGTCAAGGCCCTTTTCAAGAATTTCTTGTACTGCCTCTTCGAAGGTCGGAAGGAAGCGCTCAGCAGCATCTTCATGCAAGCCCATGGCTTGGATAAGCACGAAGGGCTGGCGCATTGATGTGGCAAGGTAGAACTGAATGTCATCAGCTATTTTGGCATCGAGAAGCGCGCGGGTGAGTGGTGCCTCATTGCTTCCTAGTAGGGCATCAAGCAAGATATCAACGGCAATCATCCGTGTATGCTCGTGCGCCTCACCGACGACATACCCAAGACCAAGGCAGGCGTTTTCCTCGGCGGTAACCATGTGGTGTACGACATTTAGGTTCTCGACAGGTTCTTGGTAGCTAATAGTGCGCGGGGAAAAATCGGCTTGCGCAGGCTGAATTGCTGCTTCAGGTCCCAGATAGCGCAAGTCAAGGAAGGCAAGTATCTTTTCAATATGAACATCGCCGTAGACAAAAAGATAGCTATTGTCGAGGCGGTAGTGCCGACGATGCTCATCGAGATAGTTCTCGTAGCTTAAGGTCGGAATCGCTTCGGGTGTGCCGCCTGACTCATAGCGGTATGTCGTGTCGGGGAAGAGGGCCGTTTGGAGACAGTCAAATAGCACTGAAGACGGGTCGCTTAAGGCACCTTTCATTTCATTGAAGACGACGCCGTTTAAACTGAGCTGTCCTGCTTGTTTATCGGTCTTTTCCTGCCCGTCTCGGGAAGTACTATCGGAACTTTCCAAAGCAGTATCGTTTGCAAGTTCGAAGTGCCATCCTTCTTGTTCAAAGATGCTGCGCTTGTGATAGATTTGCGGATGCAACACGGCATCCAGGTACACATCCATAAGGTTAAGTAAATCTTGCTCGTTGGTGGACGCTACCGGATACATCGTTTTATCGGGGAAGGTCATAGCGTTTAAGAAAGTTTGCATGGAGCTTTTTAACAGGTTTACAAAGGGCTCCTTCACCGGAAATTTATCTGAGCCACAAAGCACCGAATGCTCAAGAATATGAAATACTCCCGTGTCATCTTTTGGGGGTGTCTTAAAAGCGATAGAAAATGCCTTATTCGAGTCATCATTTGCTAGATAGAGCAGCCGTGCGTGGCTAGCTTCGTGTTTATACACGTAAGCTTTTCCGTCTATTTCCGGTAAATCTTCTTCGGATATAAGTTCAAATCCGTGGATTTTATCTCCGGGTGACCGTGTCATAATGTGCCTTTCTCTTAATTTTGCGCAGAAGATAGCATATACGAAGTCGGGGTAATAAAAGCTTTCCCGTATAATCTGTCTTAAAACTGAAAGGAAAAGCGTGCAAAAGCATCAAGCAGAGAAAGACCAGAAGAAGTCTTCGGGTGATATATCCTCCTCACATGAGGAAGATTTACTGCGGCAGCGCCGTAAGGCGCGCGCAACCCGACGTGCAATTTATCTCTCAATTACCGTGTTTTTCCTGCTTCTTGCGGCGCTTATTGGAGTAATTTGGGCAGGCGTCATAGCTTCCAACCAAATTGCTGGCCAGCAAACGCAGGACCAAGCTAATCAAAGTGATGCTGCCTCATTGGATACTGACGACGATACCAGTGATGAAAAACAGCGCGTCACTGCCGCCCCCGACCTCTATAGCCTCTTAGGCGAATCAGAAAACCATGCGATTGACCAACTCGGCCATGGTGCGACGGTAACGCGGCGTGAAAGTATTCACGACGGTGGAAATGTCATGGAGCGCATTACGGTTACGCTCACAAGTGAGCCGGGAGACGAAAACGCTGGAACGCCGGTTGTGTACTTGGGTCTTGACCGTGATGGGTATGTGATTCGAGCGGGGTATTCCGCTTCTATTCTTGCGCTTGGTTATGGACGTATCAGTTTTATTGATGCGGCGGAAAATGAGCACGTAATCGAAAAGACCCTGCGCGAAGCGGGTGTTCCTGTTAAGGATGGGTCTGTTTCTCTGCCAGAAGATAGTGACCAGTATTCAAGTTATGCAAGTGATGGCTCAACATTGACGAAAGAGGAGTATACGTTCTCGGGTACGGTGACCATTGATTCAGTCTCTCATGGATGGTCTGCAGTATTAAGTTATGACTATTCGCTCGCAAACGAATCGGGCAATTTGTCTGACACTATTCGTCGTGTCTTTGTGTATATCGATGCGTAAACGGAAAAAATGCTTGTTATATTTACGTTGCGTGCTACTATAAAACAGTTGTTTTTCAAGTGAGGGTATGCCCTCCACCTAGTTCGGCTCACGCTGATGGGTTATACGAATAGACTTGTTTTGTTCAGCTATGTCTGTATACCCGCTTGCGTGTGCGAGCGGGTTTTTTAATGTGGCGAAAGTCACGAAGGAGGTGGGCGCAATAGCTGCTCAGGAGCCACGGCTCAATGACGAAATTTCGGTACGTGAGTGCAGGCTAATTGGGTTCGACGGAGAACAGATGGGCATTTTTGCCACATCTGAGGCCTTAAGGCTTGCAAACGAACAAGGTCTTGACCTTGTTGAGATTGCACCTCAGGCAGATCCTGTCGTATGCCGCATCATGGACTACGGTAAGTATAAGTACGACCAGAATATCAAAGCTAAAAAGGCCCGGAAAAAGCAGAACAAGATTGAAATCAAAGAAATGAAGTTCCGCCCAAAAATTGATGTGGGCGACTATGCAACCAAGAAAAAGCATGTGCTTCGTTTCTTGGCACAGGGAAGCAAGGTAAAAAT
Source organism: Eggerthellaceae bacterium (assembly GCA_050945155.1). Taxonomy (GTDB): domain Bacteria; phylum Actinomycetota; class Coriobacteriia; order Coriobacteriales; family Eggerthellaceae; genus JBMNSK01. The sequence continues at coordinate 4,789 of JBMNSK010000042.1, forward strand.
TACTATCATGTTCCGCGGCCGCGAGATGGCTCATCCTGACCAGGGTTTGTCCATTCTTGAGCGTCTTGCAGACGATTTGAAAGATGTTGCGGTCGTAGAAAGCGCTCCCAAGATGGAAGGGCGCAATATGCATATGCTTATTGCTCCTCTTCCAAACTCAACAAAAAAGAAGGCGAAGGAGCCTCAGGATAAAGAAGGGAAGGAAGAATAATGCCGAAGATGAAGACCCACCGCGGTACTGCAAAGCGATTCCGCGTTACCGGCTCTGGCAAAATTATGCGTGCAAAGGCATATAAGAGCCATATCCTCACCAAAAAGACTCAGAAGCGTAAGCGCAATTTCCGTCATGAGACAGAAATTGCTGGTTCCGACCGCAAGGTTGTTGCTCGCAACCTTGGTCTGCGTTAAGAAGGGAGACTCAGATGGCTCGTGTTAAGCGCGCAGTAAATGCACACAAAAAGCGTCGTACCGTTTTCGGTCGTGCGAAGGGTTATTACGGAGCAAAGTCTCGTAGCTATCGCTCTGCTAAAGAGCAGGTTCAGCACTCCCTTCAGTACCAGTATCGCGATCGTCGCAACAAGAAGCGTGATATTAGACGTTTGTGGATTACCCGCATCAATGCCGGCGCTCGTGCTAATGGCATGACCTACTCTGTTTTCATGAACGGCTTAAAGAAGGCAGGCGTTACGCTTGACCGTAAGGTGCTTTCCGATATGGCAATCAATGATCCTGAGGCATTCGCTGCAGTTGTTGAGGTTGCAAAAAAGGCACTGTAATTTCCAATCGGAATTTATTCTTGAATCGGGGAGACTCCGCTTTTGCGGAGTCTCTTTTTTTGAGCAGTGGTGTTGGCTATACTTCTTTGGCTTTTAAGCCTGAACCGAGCAGATTTGTATAATGATACGGTGCAACAACCATTAAGCATGCATAATATGGCGCAAATATCGTTAATTATTTATAAATTTGGAGATACCCTGAGATTTAGAAAACAGAAACTCGACAGTTTGTCAATATACAAGGTTTCCGCTTGAAATTCTTTTTCCAACGCGCGAAAAAGTAGGTATCAGTTTCAAAACTACGAGTCATATTCGCACTATCAGGACAATCTCATATTCCTGCCTTTGAGGGGGACTAGTTATGAATGTTGCATTTATAACCCCCGCACCTTGGCTCAAAAGACTCCCCATCTATCGTGCCTGGTCGCATCTTTATGGAACGCGAGATGCAATAACGGGACCGCTTATCCTAGCGGGCATAGTAAAGCGTGCGGGACATACGGTTGAAGCTTATGAAGAACTGCGCGGTGACGTGGATTATGACCGCCTCTGCGCTTGGGCAGACGTTGTGAGTATCTATACGATGACCTCTCTCGCACCTCGTGCATATGATATTGCGGACTTTATTCATCGCAATGGGCATGCTCGCGTCATTATCGGCGGAATGCATGCTTCTTCAGTTCCTGAAGAGGCGCTTGGTCATGCAGATCAAGTGATGGTCGGTGAAGGCGAAAACACGATTCTCGACGTTGTCGAAGGAAGACGTACAGAGAAAATTGTCTACTGTGATCCGGTCACTGACCTCGATGCTGTACCTTGGCCTGACTACTCGGTTCTTAAAACGCCGGTAGAGGCGGCCGATATCATGACAACGCGGGGTTGTCCGTTTAGCTGTTCTTTCTGCACAACCTCCCGGTCGTTTTCTCCTTATCGCGAACGTAGCGTTGAGAGCGTCATTGCTGAGATTCGTCATTATAAGGACCTGGGGTTTCGCTACATTAATTTTGAAGATGACAACTTCACTGCTAATAAGAAGCGTGCAAAAGAAATTTGTCGACGCATTATTGACGAGAATCTCCAGTCAAAAGAAACGTTTTTCTTCGGACGCACCGATATGGCAAATGATCCTGAGTTACTTGATTTATTAGCTGCCGCAAATCTGAACTGGGTCCTTATCGGCATAGAATCCATTAACCAGGCGGCCCTTGATGAAATCGACAAACGCCAGAACTATGAAGATATTCGTCGCGCCGGTATCGCATGCCAAAAGCACGGCATTCAGCTTATCGCGAGCATTGTTTTAGGCATTGATACGGACGGGCCAAAAGATATAGCCCGTGCTGCGAAATTCGCCAAGGAAATCGGTGCAACGAAACTTCAGCCTGCAATTTTGACACCCTATCCGGGAACACCGGTCTATGACCAATTTTTAGAAGAAGGCCGGATGATTTTTGATGACGAGCGCGGTTGGGAGGCGTTTGATATGACCTCCGCGACGTTTCAACCGAAGAAGATGTCACCCTGGGATTTGCAGATGGAATTTTTCCGCTGTGCATTTGACTTCTACGATTTATCCGGAGCCATCACGACAACTTTGCGAAACGGTTTTTCTGATGGTTTTAGCCGTTTCATGCTCGGTGTTGCGGCGCGTGGCGGTTGGCTGGGTGAGCAAATTGCTGCGAACTTCGTGAAAGACAATATCTATTACAAGATTCGTCATACGCCGTGGAAGTATGCGACAGACAATGGCTTGCCTGAAGGAAGCACCAGTCTCTATGAAGACAAGCCCTTCTGTTTTGGTCCTACGGGAGTAAAAGAGCGCGAGATAGAAGAGTCGTTCGCGGAACCGTCAGACAGAACGGAAGAGCCGTGTACAAGCCTAAGAGACCGAGTGCTTCAGTCTGTCCGGGTGACAGAAAAGATAGCAGGTGACGGCGTACTGAAAGCTAAAAGGGCAGTAGAAGAGGGCCTTGCAGTCGTGGGAGAGGCGGTAGTAGGTAGCACTATTGTTCTTGCTGCATGCGCAAAGGGGATAGAAAACTCACTAGCTCGGGTGTAGCAAGGATAGAGGGTTTCTGGCTCATAGAGCCGAGAAAAAACTCCGCATAAACGGAGTTCTCTTAAAAGCTTTCGTCTTGTGACCCTGTTTCCTGAGTTTCTGCTGCAGCGCTCGCGAGGCGGTCTGCCTCAACCTTCTGGTCAAGCAGGTTTTTCAGGCGACAGTATTGATTTACGCCTGATAAGGTTTCGGTTATATAGGCGTGTATGACATCACTTGCAGGGCCGTGAGCATCAAGAAGTACTTCAATACCCATGTGACAAAGGACGTCGGCAACGTCGTCTTCCATCTCGCCTGCGATAAAAGTTGAAATTTCGAGTTCTTGTAAAAAAGGAGCAAGATCCGACGCTAGAGAAACGCAGGTATTGGGAACATTTTGACTTTTTGTAATTAAGCCGCGCTCAACGGTATAGCACATAAAACTTGACCAGCAGCTGGAATAAGGAGCCACGTCAAGACCATCACAGGCAATTGCTATGCGCATAGATAACCCTTTCTCGGAGACGAATAACACGATAACGTTAAACTCACAACGCAAACCTTGCTTTCCGCCTAACGGAAAGAATTGAAGAGTCAAACGCAGAATATTAAGAAGAATTTACGGATTGTGTCGTTTAAGCTAACGCACGTGAGCCGGCTTGTCGCCGATGTAGAAGCGCATGAAGTGCTTAACGAGCAGTGGGTCATCTGGCTTGCGCGGTTTTTTTGCAAGGGCAATAGTTTTTTTCGCGATGTCTCGTGCTGCGTCCGGGTGTCGGAGAAGTCTGCTGTTAATTTCCATAGCTCTCAGGCTTTCGGAATCTTTTTCGATATGGCGCAGTGCACTTAGAAGCTCGCGCGGTGTGGTGACATGCAGGGCTGCACCAGCTGCCGTAAGCATGCGCATATTTACTTTTTCTTGACCATAGGTTTGACCCATGAGAATCATCGGCGTTTGTGCAGCAAGGCATTCGGTTACGGTTAGGCCGCCGGCTTTGCAAATAACAAGGCTGCTCGCCGACATGAGTGCTGCCATATTGTTTACGTACTCAAGTACCGTGGCATTGGTTAGACCCAGCTCAGCACACTCCTTACGCAGGTGCTCAGCATACTGCACATCCTTTCCTGCAATAAAAACAAAGTGCATATTCTTGAATGGGTGCAGATAGGGAAGGATTTCGTCGAGAGCTTCACGAAAACGCACATAGGGGCGCGGCAGATAAGCTCCCGCGAGTGCGGTCACAATCATTTTGTCCTGAGGAAGCCCCAAAACTTCCTTGGTTTTTTTGTCGTTATGGGACAGACGGAAGTCTTCACGGGCAGGAATGCCCGTTACCGTAATGCGCTTGTCAGAAATGCGCCTAGCTCGAAGGGTTTCTGACATTGAAACGTTTGCGGTACAGAAAAGGTCGGTATAGCGGTGCGGCCATAACCCCTCTGCTTCATAGTCGGTGGGAACGCAGACCACGCGGTAGTCTTGGTCATTAATCATACGGGTTCCGATAGCTACATTTGCTGCAGTAATATGCGTACAAATGATGGCAATAGGTTCGGTATCACGAACATACTTAGTGAACTCAGGAAACATGAGGCGCGACCAAATGGTTCCGCCGCCCCAGACAACTCTTCCGGTAAACCCATAACGCCAGCTGACATCGTAGAGTGGGCGCGTTGCTCCGGTGAAGCCGGATGCGAACTTGTCACCATCAAAACGCACACGACCCCAGTCAAGAATATCGAGCACTTCCACTTTGAGGTTTTTGGGAATACTGGGATCTTTTTCTTGCTGCAAGATAGAAAACGCTTCTGCAATGGCGTTTGCTGCACTTCGGTGGCCCGACCCGACGGAGGCGTGAACGATGAGAATCAATGGGTCTTTTTTCTCTTTTTTGCGGTGCGAGAGCTGTGAGGCATGCTGCGCTGCGCTCACGGAAGGATAGGAGGGGCTTTCCTGCGCTGAAGTGCTAAAACCCCGTGAATGTGACCCAGTAGTTTCTTTCATGGCGCTATCTTATCGCATCGGTTTTTGGGATTTGCATAAGACCATAGATTATTCAGGCGCTATTCTATAACCGGTAGGCATTTGAACGTTATTTCTGGTTACATAAAACGAACCGAAGCTTGAGCCCCGGTTCGTTAGCTTTCATGGTGCCCCCAACGAGAATCGAACTCGTGTCTCAGCCTTGAAAGGGCCGTGTCCTAACCGCTAGACTATGGGGACCTTTTGTCTACCACATTGAAAATGTAGCCTGAACATTATTGCAAAGGCTCGATAGCATTGCAAGAAAATAATTCCTAGTTGACGAGAATTTCTCACACAAGCTGAGGACTTACCTGGTGTAATTTCAGGATATGCGCAAAGCCTTCTTAGTGATTTCCATAAATTCGGTATGCCTCGATTACCGCGAGTTCGTACTGCTTTCGTGAACCCTTAACGACGGTATCCAGAATAAGACCGCTGCTTAAACAGAGGAGTGCAGTAAAGATAAGAGCGACAGCAAGCAATGCGCTTGGTAGGCGTGGTACCAACCCTGTGTAGGTGAACTCGACTACAACCGGAATACCGACGATAAGGCCCAAAACAAAGAAGATAAGCGTAAGCCAGGAAAAAAGCGCGAGCGGTCGGTAGTCCTTAAATAGCGACCCAATGGTACGTAGCACCTTCATGCCATCAGAAAACGTTGAGAGTTTCGATTCGCTTCCTTCTGGGCGGTCGCGGTAATCAATGGGGACTTCAGCTATGCGCCACTGTTTATCAACAGCATGAATGGAAAGCTCCGTTTCTATTTCAAAACCTTCTGACAGGATGGGCATAGTCTTAGCAAAGACCTCGTTAAAGGAGCGGTATCCGGTCATAACATCGGAGTACTCAAACTTGTAAATCCACTTGATTAGGGTACGTACGAGGTTATTGCCGAAGCCATGAAACGCGCGGTCGTTCTCTTCGCCGTAGGTGCCGTTCGATAGGCGGTCACCAACACACATATCGGCTTCATCGTCGATAAGCGGTTGCAAGAGTTCGGGTGCAGCCTCGGCAGGATAGGTGTCGTCGCCGTCGACCATGATGTAATAACGGGCATCAATATCGCGGCACATCTGACGGATGACATGACCTTTTCCTTGGCGTTTTTCGACACGGACAATTGCTCCGTGTTCGCGGGCAATATCTCCGGTTCCATCCGTGGAATTATTGTCATAGACATAGATTCGGGCACCAGGGAGGACGTTTTTGAAATCCTCGATTACTTTAGCTATTGTTACTGCTTCGTTGTAGCAGGGAATGAGGACGGCTACGTCCTCATTTGAAAATTTTTCCTGGTTCTTTTTTCCCACGTTGGCTCCTCGAAAGTCTTGTGGCATTATGGTACTTCATGTGTTCCCTATGCGCTAGATGAACTGCAGTAACACGTAGTAATTCTACTTGAATATTTTGTTAAGATGCACCTGTAGGGGAGTATTAATAAAAGAGCTTTACTTATGAAAAGACTTTTCCAGCAATATTTGAAATTCGGTGTCGTTGGTACCATCGCCTTCTTTATTGACTACGGCCTCATGATTTTTCTGACTGAGGTTTTCGGGATTGACTACCTTATTTCGGCAACGATTTCATTTTCTGTTTCTGTCATCTTTAACTATGTCGCCTCGATGCGCTATGTCTTCAGGCATAAAGAAGAGATGAGCCGCAGGCGCGAGTTCGTTATTTTCCTCATTCTTTCTTGTATCGGTCTTATATTGAACGACGTACTGATGTGGGTTGGTACTGATTTACTCTTTATCGACTACCGCATCACGAAAATCATCGTCACTTTCCTAGTAAGCATTTGGAATTTCGTTTCGCGGAAGATTTTTCTCGATGCCGGCTATGATATGAAGGCCGATGAGGTCATCAAATAGAAACAGCCGGTAGTATCCGGCGTTTGAGATAGATCTCGAGTCGCTTGTTATTCGCCTAGGCCAGGTATTATTTTGCTGGATGAAGATACTGTCCGTGCGCCTGTGTACGATCGCCGTACTGAATTGCGAAAGAAGGGCAGTGGTGCAGGCAACGCAGGCACATGGCGCAGGAAGCCTTGGTCCACTGAGGTTTGCCGTCCACCATTTCGATAGCATTGACAGGACAGTTTTGAGCACACAGTCCGCAATCGATGCAGGAGTCTTCTGCATGAAAAGATTCTGTCTTGCTTCCACCTTTAGCAGCAATTTTGCCAAAAACGCTAATAAAAACAGGCATTTGGTTTTCGATGAAATTACCTTCGTCACGGTTCTTAAT
>JBMNSK010000043.1:0-10118 GCA_050945155.1 Eggerthellaceae bacterium
TTTTGGTGGAGGCGCGGAGAATCGAACTCCGGTCCATACTAGATCCTTGGCAAGACCCTACAAGCTTAGTCACTGATTAGAATTTAAGTTGCACCCACGTTCAGTGACAGACAAGGCGCTTCCGAGTTGGTTCAATCTTAGCTTTGACCATACCAACCACGTGTCAAAGAGCATTCCCCTAAAATGATGTCGCGTCCGAGTCGGGGAAGTCCCGGAGTTGACAGCAAGGCGCTAATTAAGCAGCCATTGCAAGTTGTTTATTGTTGCCAATTAAATTTGACAGTACCCCTGTTTTACGTGGCGAGGAGACCACGACCTGCTCCTTGCTTTGAACCTACCATGTCGAAACCAGTCGCCCCCGAATCTTCGTCAAGGATGACAGCGGCACAGAAAACGATGCAGCGCTTCTTTGACGTCGTGAAAGGGAAGAAAGGCTCCACCTTATCAAAGTGCTCCTTCACTCCTATGAAAGTGAAGCAGGAAAACTATAACACGTGTTGTAAAAACTTGGACGTATGGAAAAAGAACGTCATTTAACGGTGAATCTTTGTACTTTCTTCCGAATATAGGTATTGAGCCTGCTATCGCAGATGAAGATTGGTAAAATGCGCTCGTGTGTGAAAAATGTCGCAAAAACCAAACGAAAGATAAAAAGCAGCATGTTCGGACATAAAAACGAACCAGCAGGAAAACATGCGGCGAATACCCATGAAGCCGCTGCATCACAGAATGACAAGGCAGAATCCTCGACCGCTCAGGGGAATGGTGTGCAAGTTCCCCAGGTGCAAGAAGGCAATCTTGCATCTCAAATAAATCCTTCTTCTACAGCAAATTTTGCTGCGGACGAAGTCGTAGATGGTGCCCAAAAAGCCCAGCGTAGAAAAAAGACGCTCAAAGTTTTCGGCGTTGTGCTTGGCATACTCGCCGTTGTGTATCTGGGTGGCGTCTTCCTTTTTATGGATAGGTTTATGCCAAATACCTATGTTGGGTCCCATGATTTCTCTTTGAAAACCACGGCCGAAACACAAGAAGCCTTTAGTAATGCCGTAAAGGATTACCACCTCTATATTCACAGTGAAGGTTTTCAGCTGTCTTTCTCTTCTGATGAAGCGACGCTTGAAGCAGATCCAGAGGCTTTTACTGATGCGGTGCACCAAGCTGAAAATGCGTGGGCTTGGCCAGCTCTTATCTGGATGCCACACGATGTGTCCGATTTGGTGGCAGCAACTTATTCCGGGACCGGGCTCGATGATACCATCCGTGAAGCGGTAAGTGACTTCAACAAAGATGCGATAGAAAGCAAGAATGCTTCGCTTACGTATAACAAAACCACGGATTCCTTTGAAATAGAGCGAGAGGTATACGGAACAGAGCTTGATGCTGATGCTGTGGTAAATCGAGTACACGAGGCCATGGCGCGGCTGGAGACCGATGTTGCCTTAGGAGACGCAGAGAAAACAAAACCTACTTTGCTTTCCGATGATCCGCGACTTCCCGATGCGGTAACCGAAGCAAACAAGATGCTTTCCTCTGTCTTGCATCTCTACTTAGGCAAGAAGGAAATTGCCACCATCGATAAGGAAGAACTCATTGACTGGATTGACGTCAACGATAATGCTGAAGCGTGTATTCCGACGGATGCCATCGATGACTGGGCCTCGGATATCTCAAAGAAATACAGCACCTTGGGTACGACACGGAGTTATAAACGACCGGACGGTAAGACATTCAAAGTTTCAGGCGGAGACTATGGTTGGCAGATAAAGACCGACGAATTAATTTCAACCGTGCAGAAATCGGTTAAAGACTGCAAAGAGGAAAACGTCGATATTCCTTGTTCCTCTGAAGCTTATACCTATCAAGAAGGCGGGCGTGACTGGGGTACACGCTATATTGATGTAGACCTCAGCGCTCAACACGTATACTTCTATGACGAAAATGGAAAAAAGATCTGGGATAGCGCCTGCGTTTCTGGTCTGCCTACTGCAAAGCGCGCCACACCAAAGGGCGTATACAGCGTCAATGACAAGGCCAGCCCTTCAACCCTTACCGGGTATGAGAATGGCAAGAAAACTTATGAGACAAAAGTGACCTACTGGATGCCATTTGAGGGCAATGCAGTTGGTTTTCACGATGCCACCTGGCAGCCAAGCTTCGGCGGCTCACGCTATAAGGTCGGCGGAAGTCATGGGTGCATTAACCTGCCCTATAGCAAAGCACAGTCTCTATATTCACTTATTAAAGTTGGAGACGTGGTCGTCGTACACAGCTAAGCAGTGCTTGCGGCATATCGCCTTGTAAGTGTTTATGCAATGAGGATAAGATCGCAGAAGGTGAGCGGGACAATACGCTCTAAATCTTCTACTTTCATTTCAATCTGCATCCCGATACGACCGGCTGAAAAATAAATTTTTGGATAGAGAAGCGCCGTTTCATCTATAAAGGTGCGAAACTCCTTTTTCATGCCGACAGGAGAACATCCGCCATGAACATAGCCGGTCAGGTCTAAAAGCTCACGGCTCTTAATCATATGGATTGATTTTTCGCCTGCAGCTTGTGCGGCTTTTTTTAGGTCAAGTTCGCAGGCAACCGGAATCATAAAAACATAGTGCTCGTTGGTTTTACCAACCGTAACGAGCGTTTTAAAAACACAGTCGGGATTTTCACCCGCAAGCTTTGCAATTTCAAGGCCGGTCATACTACCGTCAGCGGAAACCTCATGCACGGTATGACTTAGGTTTGCCTGTTCCAGCTCGCGGATAGCATTTGTTTTAGACTTTTGTTTCGACACGAACCTTTTCCTAGCTCAGATAAAGCATTGTTGTAGTAAGTAGACTAACGCACTTCAGTTATACTAGCTTGCCGAAGAAGGTGAAAGTATGAAAACAGTGGTTCTGGCAACAAATAATGCCCATAAAGCCTCCGAGATTAAAACGGCGCTCGATTTTCCCGGTTGGGAATTCAAAACCCTTAAAGAGATGGGCATTGATTCTGAGCCTGACGAAACAGCGACGACCTTCGAGGGTAACGCCCGCATTAAGGCTGAGGCAGCGCGCGTGGCAAGTGGTTGTTTGGCAGCACTTGCGGATGATTCTGGTCTTGAAGTTGATGCGCTCGGGAAACGCCCCGGGGTCTATTCGGCACGGTATGCAGGCGAAGATGCCAGTGATGCGGACAACAATAGAAAGCTCCTCGAAGAGCTCGGCGATTTACCGTTCGAAAAAAGAACAGCACGGTTCGTTTGCACGCTCGTATTTATTGATGAAGACGGAAGCGAGACAGTCGCACGGGGAACCATTGAGGGCAAGATTGGCTTTGAAGAGCGGGGAAGTGAAGGGTTTGGCTACGACCCACTCTTTTTCCCCGATGAATTTGGCAATGAAATAACTCTGGCGCAGGTAAGCCAGGATAAGAAGAATTCCATTTCTCATAGGGGAAATGCCTTGCGCAAGCTGCGATCTTTACTTGAAAGCCAGTCCTAAGTCCAGATCGAACTTGGTTTTTTTAGGCCTCATCTTTACCCATTTGACTCGGGGATTGAAAACTTAGTGAAAATACGGGCACCGCAGTAAGAATAACCTTTGCCACTTTGGTCTATTTGATATAAGATAACGGTCTGCGTCGGGACGTAGCGCAGTTTGGTAGCGCGCCTGCTTTGGGAGCAGGATGTCGCAGGTTCAAATCCTGTCGTCCCGACCATTTTTATTCTGCGGGTGTAGTTCAATGGTAGAACCTGAGCCTTCCAAGCTCATGACGCGGGTTCGATTCCCGTCACCCGCTCCAAATCTTTTTTCAGAATTCCTTATTTCTCTTCTGAAATCTTACTCAGAAAAGCAATGATATCGTCTGATTCATAGAGAGCCTGTTCGTCTTTAACGAGACAGGGAACCTGTCCTTTTCCACCGATTGAAATAAGCTCGTTGCGCACTGCCATATCAGTGGTGTTTTTCAGCGTGAGCGAAATGTCATGTGCGGAGGTGTAGGCAAGTACCTTGATGCAAAACGGACATGTCGGCTTGTAATAGAGCGTGTATTTGCGAAGGTCAATCATACGAATTCCTTGGAAGCAGCGGTAAACAGGTGGTGCGCCCGGCAGGAATCGAACCTGCAACCTACGGATTAGAAGTCCGTTGCTCTATCCGTTGAGCCACGGGCGCGCAGATAAAGACGCGGGTATTATATCCCAAATTGCTCTTCTCTGTTCGGGGGAATGAAAGTCATGTGTAAATGCATCATTTGGCTTTTGCGGTGAATACTAATCAACGCTAAATTAATGAAGAGGACTTTTATTTCCGGTGTAAACCGTATAAAATCCTAGCGGTGTTGGATTTCACTGTTTGTCAATGGATAGGTTGTGTGTTTTTGGGGAGGGGATTTTTCCTATTTCCCCCCTCGGACCAGCCCTAATCCAGCAGGGGAAAATAGTTAGAAATTTGTCTTGCATTTAACCTTGAATCATGTGAAATTGACACTATGAATCCGGGGTGCCCGGAGTGCAACGCGCGCCCAATTTCGGAACAGTATAATTTGCATACAGTTAAGCAAAGGAGGGTTGCAATGGCCGGCGTAAATGTCAAGAGCGAGATCCAGCCTCTGAAGAAAGTCATTCTTCATCGTCCTGGCAAGGAACTTTTGAACCTTACCCCAGATACGTTAGAAGAGCTTCTTTTTGACGACATCCCATTTCTAAAAGTCGCGCAAGAGGAGCACGATGCTTTCGCTCAAGTCCTGCGTGACGAAGGAGTTGAGGTGCTGTATCTTGAGGACCTTATGGCAGAGGTTCTCGACGCTAAACCGGAATTGCGTGAGAAATTCCTGAAGCAGTTCATTGAGGAAGCAGGAATTCATTCTGATCGCTATCAGAAGATTATCTATGACTACCTCAACGACAACTACAAGGGAAGTAAAGAGCTGGTTCTGAAGACCATGGAGGGCGTAAACCTCAATGAGCTCGGAACGGACAAGTCAAATGCACTTGTAGATTTAGTTTCCGACGAATCCAAGATGGTTGTTGCTCCAATGCCGAACCTCTATTTCACCCGCGACCCATTCGCGATGATTGGCAACGGCGTTTCCATCAACCACATGTATTCCGTAACGCGTAACCGCGAGACCATTTTTGGCGAATACATTTTCAACTATCATCCAGACTTCGTTGGTACTCCTCAGTACTACAGCCGCTATTCTGAGTTCCATATTGAAGGCGGCGACATTTTGAACATCAACGACAAGGTATTGGCGATTGGCATTTCTCAGCGTACTGAGCCAGACGCAATCGACACCATCGCAAAGAATATCTTTGAGGGTGACTCACCAATCGAAACCATCCTTGCGTTTGACATTCCAAATTCACGCGCGTTCATGCACTTGGACACGGTATTTACTCAAATCGACTACGATAAGTTCACCATTCATCCAGGCATTCTCGGTCCTCTGACCGTATTTGAAGTAACCCCTGGTGCTCGCGGTGGACTTGCCGTTAAAGAGGTCAATGGCACGCTCGAGAGCATTCTTGAGAAGTACCTTGGCCATCCAGTTGAGCTTATCCTCTGCGGCGGCGGTGATAAGATTGCCGCTGAGCGCGAACAATGGAACGATGGCTCAAACACTTTGTGCGTAAAGCCCGGTACCGTTGTAGTATATGAGCGTAACGATGTTACGAATGCTGTACTTGAAAGCAAGGGGATAAGGCTCTTAACAATTCCATCAGCTGAATTGTCACGCGGTCGTGGAGGTCCACGCTGCATGAGCATGCCTGTTTGGCGTGAAGACTAGGACTTTTGTTTCTAGCGCTTTTATATTGCTTCAACGTTCACAGGGTGACTTTAATCGGTCATCCTGTGAATTGCGGAGAGGTAAGTTTCTGAGAGCTTACCTATAAGATATTAGGCACATTGACGAAAGGATACTAATATGCCTACTAGCCTGAGCGGACGCGACTTCTTGAAACTTCTTGATTTCTCGACCGACGAAATCAAGTATCTTCTCGAGTTGTCTCGTCAATTTAAGAACCTGAAGTTAACGGGCGTTCCGCATCGTTATCTTGAGGGTAAGAACATCGTTCTGTTGTTCCAGAAGACCTCTACTCGTACTCGTTGCGCATTTGAGGTTGGCGGCATGGACCTCGGCATGGGTGTTACCTACCTTGATCCTAACAGCTCTCAGATGGGCAAGAAGGAGTCCATTGAGGACACCGGTCGCGTACTTGCACGTTTCTATGACGGCATTGAATTCCGCGGCTTTGCACAGGATGACGTTCAGGAACTGGCTGACAGCTCTTGCGTTCCAGTATGGAACGGTCTGACCACCGAGTGGCATCCCACTCAGATGTTGGCAGACATGCTGACCTTCCAGGAGAACTTCAACTATGACATCAAGGGTAAGAAGTTCGTATTCATGGGCGATGCTGCTAACAACGTTGCTCGTTCCTTGATGGTCGTTTGCTCCAAGTTGGGCGTAAACTTCGTTGCTTGCGGCCCAAAGGAGAACATGCCTGCTGCAGACCTCGTAGAGACCTGCAAGGCAATCGCCGCAGAAAATGGTTCAACTGTCACGTTGACCGAGGACATCGATGAGGCCGCTGCTGGCGCACATGCTATCTATGCTGACGTATGGGTATCCATGGGCGAGCCTGATGAGGTTTGGGAGAAGCGTATTGAGCTCCTCACCCCTTATCGCGTTACGAAAGAAGTTATGGCTAAAGCTGACAAGGATGCTATCTTCCTGCACTGCCTGCCTTCATTCCATGACACCAACACGGTTATCGGTGCTGACATCGCTAAGCGTTTCGGCGTAACCGAGATGGAAGTTGAAGACGAAGTCTTCGAGTCTGCACAGTCCAAGGTCTTCGACGAGGCAGAAAATCGTATGCATACGATTAAGGCAGTAATGTACGCAACCCTTTCCTAATAAGGGACGCGGCATGTATCGAAGGGAGATATAAACATGCCATACAAATTGGGTGACGGTCCAACAGTCGTTCTGGCTCTGGGCGGAAACGCTTTGGGAGACACTCCTCAGGAGCAGTTGGAACTCGTAAAGAACACCTCTAAGCACATCGTTGACCTTATCGAAGCTGGCACCAACGTTGTTGTTACTCACGGTAACGGCCCTCAGGTCGGCATGATTAACAACGCATTCGCTCAGGCTACGAAGGTTGACTCTCACACGCCCGAGATGCCTTTCCCAGAGGCTGGCGCTATGAGCCAGGCTTATGTTGGCTATCAGCTGTCTCAGGCAATCTTGAACGAGATGCGCGATCGTAACATTGATCGTTCTTCCGTTAACGTTATTACCCAGACCGTTGTCGACGCAGACGACCCTGGTTTTGCTAACCCATCCAAGCCAGTTGGCGCTTTCCTCACCGAAGAGGAAGCAAAGGCAAAGGCTGAGGAAACTGGCCTTACCTTCAAAGAGGACGCTGGCCGTGGTTGGCGTCAGGTTGTAGCTTCTCCAATTCCTCGTCGTATCGTTGAGTTCGACGCAATCAAGGACTTGGTAGACCAGGGCTACATCGTTGTTTCCACTGGCGGCGGCGGAATTCCTGTTATCGAGGTTTCTGACGGCAAGTATGAGGGCGTTCCTGCTGTTATCGACAAGGACCGTTCAGCTGCTCGTCTGGGCATCGACTTCAAGGCCGACATGCTCATCATCCTGACCGCTGTTGAGAAGGTTGCTATCAACTTCAACAAGCCAAATCAGGAGTCCATCGACGAGATGACTGTTTCCGAGGCTCGCGAGTACATGGCTCAGGGTCAGTTTGCTCCTGGCAGCATGCTTCCTAAGATTGAGGCTTGCATTTCTTATGTTGAGGCTCATCCAGAAGGCGTTGCGCTCATCACCTCTCTTGAGTGCGCTGCTGATGGTCTGGCTGGCAAGACCGGTACCCGTATCATTGCTGACAAGTAAGCAGTCTTACGTTGTAAACCCAAATTGCAATAGTGCAGACAATGGGTCGTCGGATTTTCCGACGGCCCATTTATTTTGCCTTCCAAAACCAAAGACAGTGATATTCGATTGGGCGCGAACATCTGCACTGCGGGGATAAGACAAGAATGGGGAGTATTTTAGTACGAATGCACAGGTGCAATTGGCCGGTGTCTGCGGTAGTCTATTTCTAACGTGTCGCGAGATGATGGGCGTTATGCGCGTGCACGACGATGGAGTGAATGATAGAATTTAACGCCTAACTTCAGAACTTCTAGTAATAAAGGATGAGACAAGTATGCAAATTCGTGAACAGCTAAGTCAGCTTATTGACTCCGGTCTGCGGGCAGCAAGTGAAGACGGTTCATTAACCATGAATGAGATACCGGAAGCTAGCCTTGAGCGACCCCGAGACTTGTCTCATGGTGATTGGGCTTCTACTGTGGCTCTTCGTTCGGCAAAGTTGGCGAAGAAGAATCCGCGCGAGATTGCTCAGATTATTGTTGACCACCTTCCGGAAAATGAGCTTGTTGAATCAGTTGAGATTGCAGGTCCGGGTTTCATCAATATACGTCTGAGCCCTCAGGCTCTTCAAAGTGTTGTGGATGACGTAAGAAGGCTACAGGAAGATTATGGCAAAGGCGAGATACCTGAGGGTATGCGCTATGTCAATCTAGAGTACGTGTCGGCAAATCCAACAGGACCGATGCACGTAGGACATGGCAGGTGGGCAGCGCTTGGCGATGCCATCGCTCGTGTTATGCGCCATGGCGGCTACGATGTCTACGAGGAGTTTTACATCAATGACCATGGTGTCCAGATGGACATTTTTGGAAACTCAGTAGCCGTGCGTTATCTCCAGCTTTTGGGCCAAGACGTCGAAATGCCGGAGAACAGCTATGGTGGGTCGTACGTGAAAGATATCGCCAAGACCATCATTGATAAAGATGGCGATAAGTGGCTCTCTGTAAGTCCTGAGGAGCGCCAAGAAGCATTTCGTGAGATGGCCTATGCCGAAATGCTTGAACTGATGAAAAACACGCTTACGAACTTTGGGACCACGTTTGATTGCTGGTTTAGTGAGCGCACGCTCTATCAGCCTGATGAGACGGGCGAGAGCGCTGTATCGCGTTCGATTAGGGCTATGGACGAGCGTGGTTACGTATACAAGAAAGATGGAGCAACCTGGTTCAAATCAACCGCTTTTGGTGATACCAAGGACCGCGTCATGATAAAGGAAAACGGTGAGTACACCTATTTCATGAGCGACGTGGCTTATCACTACAACAAGATGCAACGTGGTTTTGACCACCTGATTGATCTTTGGGGTGCTGACCACCATGGTTATGTCAAACGTTGCGAGGCTATGCTTGAGGCGTGGGGCTATCCGGGAGCCTTAGAAGTTATTCTCGGCCAGCTCGTAAGCCTTTTCCGCGATGGTCATCCGGTGCGTATGTCTAAGCGTACCGGTGAGATGGTCTCTTTCGCGGAGCTTGTTGATGAAGTAGGTGTCGATGCAACCCGTTACCTCATGCTTTCGCGTTCAAGTGACCAGCCAATCGACTTCGATATTGAGAAGGCGAAGAAGGAAGACTCCTCAAATCCGGTCTACTACGTTCAGTATGCTCATGCCCGTATTTGCTCCATCCTCAGGAAGGCCGCATCTGCCGCTGATGCCGCTGCTGCGGAAAAGGGCGACCTCAGCATGGAGGATTTGGCTTCAAAGATAATTGGAGATTCCTGCGACTTAAGCCCGCTGCAAAGGGAAGAGGAGCTTGCCTTAATCCGTAAGATGGATAGCTTCCCTGACCTTATTACCTCGGCTGCGCATGACCGTGCTCCCTTTAGGCTTACACACTATGCTCAGGATCTGGCTTCGCTTTTCCATCACTTCTATGCGAACTGTCATGTAATTGGCGAGAACGAAGAAATAGAAAAAGCGCGTCTTGCACTTTGTGATGCGTGCCGCATCGTGCTCGCTCTCACCTTAAGTCTTTTAGGTGTAAGTGCGCCGGTGAGCATGTCATCAAAGAAAAAAGAAGAAGACTAAGTCTTTGCGATCTAGCTTATCGGTAGGGTGGTAGCGATGAAGCTATCACCCTCCTTTTTTATTAAGACGCAAGTAAGCTGCCTGACCAGATGTTCTGCAAGGCATGGGTGAGGAGTCCTCGTTTGGCACTAACGCGAAGACT
>JBMNSK010000044.1:0-9963 GCA_050945155.1 Eggerthellaceae bacterium
CGCGTGGTTTAACCCTTCCAACATCTATATGCAAGTCGACACGGTCCATAAGCGGACCACCGATACGGTTTTGATAGTGATGCACCTTTGACAAAGAGCAAGTACATGGCCGCTCAGTATCACCGAAAAATCCGCAAGGACAGGGATTTGACGCGGCGATTAAATTGAATCGTGCCGGCAAGGTAATATTTCCATCAGCGCGCGTGATAACAATCTCCCCCGTCTCCATGGGTTGTCGAATCCCCTGAAGGGTAGAAGGACTTAAATTCTGCTAGTTCATCGAGAAACAAAATCCCATTATGGGCAAGCGAAATTTCACCAGGTCTTACCGGTGTGCCGCCTCCGACAAGACCTGCACGGGAGCTTGAATGATGAGGAGATCGAAATGGGCGTATGCCTGCAAGAATAGACTGAATCTCATTTCCAACGACCGAATGTATTTGGGCAGTTTCTAATATTTCATCATCTGATAAAGGCGGAAGTATTGAAGGCAGCCGAGAGGCCAACATTGTTTTACCCGATCCAGGTGGCCCCATCATGAGTAAACCGTGGTTGCCTGCAGCCGCTATCTGGAGTGCTCGTTTTGCCATTTCATGCCCGGCAATATCTTTGAAATCAAGCGTTTTTCTCTGTACCGAAGTTCTCGATGAAGCCACAGCACGCAGGTTCTTTGAACGAAGCGATCCCAGCGAATCAAGCGCTTCGTATACAAGGTCTTTAATGGGCACTATCTGAGACGAATCAAAAGCGGATATTAGGCTTAGTCCTTTATCCTGTGCGCACCGTGCATAAGCCAAGATTCCTGCTACCGGTCTTACCTGACCCTCTAAGGACAGCTCCCCTACCAACAAACTCTTCTCTAATGGATGACCATCTATCTGCCCGGTTGCGGCCAAAATACCCACTGCTATCGGCAAATCAAAGCCGGATCCACTTTTCTTCATGGCACTTGGAGCTAGGTTCACAACAATCCGTTGAACAGGCATCGTATAATCAGCCGCTTTTATCGCCGCCCGCACGCGCTCCTTAGATTCTTGGACGGCTGCATCAGGCATTCCAACTATTTGAAAAGAAGGTATACCCGACGACACGTCAACCTCTACCTCGACAAGCGATGCAACGACGCCACGGATTGTTGCTGAAAGAATATGACAGTGCCCTAAAGCCATACTTATCCTTCAGCAAAAGCGTTGATATGATGCCGAATTAGAGCACGGTCTTTCGCCACAACAACAAGCGATATCACGTCGAATCGAACGGGGATATCAACCTCATCGAAGTTCTTCAGGAAATGCATGGCAATGCGTTCATACTTGGATCTTTTCTTGTCGTCGACCGCCTCACTGGGAAGTCCATAGTCGATATTTGAACGCGTCTTGACTTCAACAAATACAAGAGATGTACCGTCCTTCGCAATGATGTCGGCCTCTCCTGCCCTGCACTTCCAGTTCCGCTCAAGAATTTCATAACCTCGTCTTTGCAAGAAGCGAACTGCTGCTTCCTCACCTCGCTGCCCTAAATCTGTGTTACGTGAGTTCTTAGGCTTTGTCTTTGCCTGTGTGTCCATAGTTTTGACGGGTGCATCTTTAGTTTCGGATACTTCTTTTTTCTTGGTCTCTGTAGCCGACATAGGCTCTCCTTTCTCGCTTACTACATGCTAGAAAGAAGAGCCTTAAAACTAATCGCAGGAAGACGGCATATTGGACTGGCGTATCTGAGAAAAAACCAACAAAACCCTTCTGCAACCCATCAAGTTATTGACAGGAATACAACAAGAAAGCGTTCCTAGAACAGTGAATCTTGAAGAAAGGCCCCACAGAAACTCTTCCGATGAATGGGGCAAAGGCCATATTTTCGAATTGCCTCTTGGTGTGCTTCACTTGCATAACCTTTGCAGTCTTCAAAATGATACTGAGGGTATTGTTTTGCGTACGCACACATGATTTCGTCACGGTCTACTTTCGCGATTATCGAAGCAGCTGCAATCGCAGCAGACTGTGCGTCTCCTTTGATAATATTTATTTCTCGGTCATCCAGATCGAGTGGATTTCCATCGAGCAAAATAAGGTCAGGCTTATATCCTTGAGCCTCGATAGCGTGTATTGCTTGAGTAAAAGCTACCCTGAGCGCTTTTGTCATTCCGAACTCATCAATACGTTCAGGCTCAATGTATTGAACAGTCCATGCTAACGCTTGGTGTTTGATTTTTTCTGCAATGTGCGTCCTTGCATCGGGTTTAACTTGCTTGGAGTCATTTACCCCATCAATTTTTTCTCCGTAGTCAAGAATGACCCCACCAACTGCAAGCGGGCCTGCCAAAGGACCACGACCAACCTCATCGAGTCCGAGAACTAATTTGGCATTCTTCTCACGCGCAAGCTGAGCATCAAAGTCATAAATCTTCTGAATCCGCTTTGCCTCTTCACTTTGCGCTTTAAGGCGCCTTTCGGTAAGTTTTAAGGCCTCTTTTACTCCTTTGCGCTCATCGGCAGCCAGACTTCGTTTGAGCACCTTAAATTCATCGGCACTTACATCCTTTAATCGTTTCTTTATCTGGTCTACTGTCTCGGGCATAAAACCCCTTCTACCTGGTCTCTTTATAACGCACAAAAAAGCGCCTGCATCAATGATACAGGCGCTTTAAAGTTCTCAAAAGGAATAATTAGCGGAAAGACTTTTCCTTAATCTTTGCAGCTTTACCAACCTTATCACGCAGGTAGTAGAGCTTAGCACGACGGACATCGCCTTCACGGACAACTTCAATCTTGTCAATTTTAGGAGAATGAACAGGGAAGGTACGCTCTACGCCCACAGAGAAGCTAATCTTGCGGACAGTGAAAGTCTCGCGGCTTGACTCGCCATGCTTCCTAATAACGTCACCCTGGAAAACCTGAATACGTTCACGATTACCCTCGGTGATGCGGTAATGAACCCTTACATTATCACCTACGTGAAAATCAGGAATATCCTGCTTCATTTGCTGCTGTTCAAGAGCGCGAATGACATCCATAGTTCTATCCTTCTATGAGTAAAAAACCTATTGAATCTTAAATCAAAATAAGACGCGACTTGGTAGTATAACGCCTTGCGGATACAAGCGCAAGAAGGCATCAAGCGCGTCTTCATAAATACTAAATAGAGGCTGTGACCGGTATCTATTTGCTGATATCAGAGCCTCAAGAAAGCTATATGAGTGTAAGAAGCGCATAGGCTGCAACGCCGGCAATAGCGCACCACAGCAGTGACTTTGTTGTTTTAGCAACAACAATGACAACTAAAGCAGCCAGAAGAGGCAGGCAAGCTGGCCAAAGACCAGCATCAAACATGCCCGGAGTAAACAAATCATTGGTAACAAGGGCCGCAAACGCAGCCGGAGGAATGAAACTAAGCGCTTCCTCGACACGCTGTGGAAGCTGCTTGCCCTTAAGCAGAAAGAGCGGCAGAACGCGAAACGCCAGAATGGTAAGCGCGCACGCAATAAAAATAATCAGAAAATCTGTCATTCCCATAGGTTGCATCAGCGACTCACCACAATCTGGTAAATCAAGGCAACGCCGATGCCAATGAGTGCACCTATAAGAATGGCAGCACCTGCTAGCCCAAGACACTTGCAAATAATAACGCCAAAAACAGCCCCAATTGCTGCGATGACATTTGGCTTATTCATCTTTTGGGTAAAGAGCAGGCAGATAAAAATGGAGGTCATAGCAAAGGAGGCAATGGCTAGGGGCAGACCTACCGCATTTCCAATTAGAACTCCTGCAAAGTTACTAAAGGCCCAAGAGGTACAACAGGTGATATTGAGCAGACCGGCCTTAGCAACCGACCAATTCCCCTCCATAAACTTCGCCATATTAACGCCGAAAGATTCATCGGTGACCGTGGCGGCAAAGAAGAATGTTCTCCCCTTTTTCTCACCGCGGCACCACGGGGCAAAAGATGCTGAATAAAGCATCTGGCGCATGTTAACCATAGAAACGCTCGCGATGATTGCTGAAATTGGTGTTGCGGCAAGCCACATATTGGCAATCATGAACTGGCCGGCGCCCGAGTAAAACAAGTATGAAAGGGCAAGCGCCTGCCATGGTGACAGCCCGATTGATGAGCTGAGAATGCCACATGGCAGACCAATAGCTACATACCCAAGCATAATGGGCACAGCAGCATTGAATACTTCTTTGATGTCGGCTTTAGTAAACACGAAGAGACAGTATAGTGGTTTTTGGCTGGTCAGAAAATATACCTTTTTACAGTCAAAATTAATACTGCATGGAACGAGGTTCGAATAAATCCCTAAACCTATTCCTTGCATAGCGATCAGTCATGCTTGCAATATAATCCGTGACTGCACGGAGACTGTCTCCCTCCGATATGGCATGAAATTCATCAGGCACCATATCTAAGTGGTTCATATAGTAGTCAAAAAGCTGTGTTATAAGCAGTTTCGCCTTATTCATCTCACTTTGAACTTGGGGTGACCGGTAGACATTCTCAAAGAGGTAAAGTCTCAATTCCATCATGGCATCCCAAGTTTTTTGGTCCATGCAAATATCGCCCACTGACGCAGAAGTACGGACTGTCGATAGCACGAGCGTTTCGATGCGAGCTGAATGAGTAAGACCAATAAGTTCGTGTGTAGACTGCGGCAAGTCTTCTTCTTTCAGAATGCCCGCACGAATAGCATCATCGGTGTCATGATTAACGTAGGCAATTCTATCGGCAATGCTCACAATGCGCCCCTCAAGCGTATCGGGACGCACAGCACCACTGTGGTGGGCTATTCCATCCCGGACCTCATAGGTTAGGTTTAACCCAGAACCGTTGTGTTCAATTACTTCTACAACACGCAAACTTTGTTCATTGTGCTTGAAGAGTAAACCTGCCCTTTCCTGAGCGCTCGGTCCTGCACTTCCAAAGCTCTCTATTCCCCGATACTGGGCAATGCTTTGCGATAATGCCTCTTCGCCAGTGTGGCCAAACGGCGTATGTCCAAGATCATGTCCTAAAGCAATCGCTTCAGTGAGATCTTCATTAAGTGCAAGTGCTCGCGCAATAGTACGAGCAATCTGTGCTACTTCGAGCGTATGTGTAAGACGGGTACGGAAATGGTCGCCTTCTGCTGCAATAAAAACCTGGGTCTTATGCGAGAGCCGACGAAATGCTTTTGAATGCAAAATACGGTCTCGGTCACGTTGGTAATCATTGCGCAGTATGTCAGGAGTTGCTGAAAACCGCCGACCTTCACTTTCGTCAGAGAAAGCTGCTTCAGAAGCAAGAATTTCATGCTCCCGAAAAACCTGTCCGTCTCGATAGATAATGTTCATAAGACTTATCCTAACAGCCAAGAAAATCGCGTAGCTGACTGGGGCTACACGTTCCTTTTTCCGTGATAATCTTTGTAATCAAAGACGCAGGGGTTACGTCAAATGCGGGGTTGTATACATCGACACCTGTCAAAGGTCTTGTCTGAACTTCTCTTGGATTGCGCTGCTCAATGGGAATTCCGCTTCCCTCTTCTAAGTTCATATCGATAGTAGATAGGGGGGCTGCAACATAAAAAGGAATTTCATGATAGGCAGCTGCAATAGCAAGGTTATAAGTTCCTATCTTGTTTGCGGTGTCGCCATGTAAGGTAATGCGGTCAGCACCTACAATCACGGCATCTATCATACCCTTCGCCATTACAGTAGCAGCCATATCATCGCAAAGAAGCGTCGTTGGGATGCCGACACGCGAAAGCTCCCAGACCGTCAGGCGAGCACCCTGGCCCAACGGGCGTGTTTCATCAGCATAGACCCGTTCAACCTTTCCCTCTTCGGCTGCTGTATAGATAACCCCGAGGGCAGTCCCGAAAAAGACGGTCGCTAACGATCCTGCATTGCAGTGGGTTAAAACACGAGAATTTGTACCGAGAAGTTTAGATCCGTGCCGTCCGATACTTCGGTTAATCTGCTCATCTTGTGCTTCCATGCTTTTAACAAATTCATAGACCGCAGAAAGATTTGCATCCGCATCTGCTTCATCAAGGCTTTGAATCATGTCTTTCATGCGTTGCACACCCCACTGAAGGTTTACTGCCGTCGGGCGTGCATGACCAATTTCACCAGCAACGCGGTCCAAATTTTCTTGAAAATCCCCAGTCTCTTTTGGAAGTTCATTAACATACCAGAGCGCCAAGGCTGCTGCACCCGCAACGCCAAGAGCTGGTGCCCCTCGAATGCCAAGGCGCATGATTGCGTCAACGACTTCTTTCCACGAACTTGTTTTTGCGATAAGAACTTGGTCAGGAAGAAGCTCCTGGTCAACAAATTGAAGTACCAATGAATTACCCGCACGTACAAGCTCGATGGTACGCGGCAGTTGTTTTAAATCTATGTTCAAAGCCTTTGCCACGTGGTCATTCTATATCAAAGCTACAAATGAATAAAAGAAGCACAATTAAGCCGAAGACCTTATGGTATATTGAGCTTGAAAGCTAAGAGCTGTAAAGGAGTAAAGAATGAAGATTCACGAAAGCGCCGCTGAACTTATTGGACACACCCCCTTACTTGAACTTAAGAAATATGAACAGAATCATGAGCTCAATGCGAAAATCATCGGCAAGGTTGAAGCGTTAAACCCTGCTGGCTCAATTAAGGACCGCGTTGCACGCGCCATGATTGAAGATGCCGAAGCGGCCGGCTTAGTTGATGAGAATACGGTATTTATTGAACCGACATCGGGCAACACCGGCATAGGACTCTGCTCTATGGCAGCTATGCGTGGAAATCGCATTATCATTACCATGCCTGAGACCATGTCTGTTGAACGTCGTAAACTCATGAAGGCTTATGGAGCTGAACTAGTTCTCACCGATGGCAAAAAAGGCATGAAAGGTGCTATTGACCGCGCTGAAGAACTGCATAAAGAAATAAAGAACTCAATCATCCCTGGTCAGTTCACAAACCCTGCTAATCCAGCGGCCCATGAAAAGACAACTGGCCCAGAAATTTGGGAAGACACCGATGGCAAGGTTGACTTTCTGGTTGCAGGTGTCGGAACCGGCGGAACCATTAGTGGCACAGGAAAATACCTGAAATCTAAAAACCCCGATATTAAAGTTATTGCCGTGGAGCCGAGTACATCCCCCGTATTATCAAAAGGCGAAAGTGGTCCCCACGGTATTCAGGGCATAGGAGCAGGCTTTATCCCGAAAACTCTCGATGTTGAGGTCTACGACGAGGTCATGACTATCACGGACAGCGAAGCCTATGATGCAAGCAGAGAGATTGCCCGAGAAGAAGGTCTACTTATTGGGATTTCATCTGGTGCTGCTGTTGCGGCGGCAAGAAAGATTGCCGAGCGCCCCGAAAATAAGGGAAAGATGATTATTGTCATTCTTCCTGACAGCGGTGAGCGTTACTTATCAACCCCACTCTTTGACGAAGACTAAGTAGAACTCATATCTAAGGAAAGACTGTGGCGCTATACGGAACGACATACCATCCCATCATCGGCATAGTTCCAACGCAAATGCCAGATGAAAATATTGAACGAGTTTCGTTCAAATATATTGATGCCATTGTTGATGCGGGCGGAGCACCACTCATTCTTCCACTCACACTTAATCCGCATATTTACGAGACGCTCTTTCCCTATATTGATGGCTTTATCCTAAGCGGTGGGCAGGATATTAGCCCGCATCTCTATGGCGGTACTGAAGGTGACGGAAAGGTACAGGAAACAACACCGACCCGCGATAGCATAGAGCGACTCGTTTTAAGCTACATCTGCAACTATGACATCCCCACCCTCGGGGTATGCCGCGGTATGCAGATGATTAATGTCTTTTTCGGCGGAACGCTTTATGAAGACATCGTTTCAGAGACCCCTGAAACCTTCCAAGATCTTGATGAGCCACTTCCCCACCTCCAAAGAGAGGATTTTGGCCATACCGTACACCACGTGCATATTGATCCCGCCTCACAGCTCGGGCGTATCATGGAAGTTGATAAGGCAGAAGTTAATTCCATTCACCACCAGGGCATTAAAGATTTGGCACCAGATTTACAAGCCTGCGCTTGGAGTCCTGATGGCTTGGTAGAAGGCATTGAATTTACTGAACGTACCTTTCTGCTCGGTGTACAGTGGCACCCCGAGTGGCTCACTGACCAGTCTTGTATGCGCAGAATCTTCGAGGCCCTAGTCCACCATGCTATGCTCGCTCGTCAAAATGCGAGACCAACAAGCGGTGAGCTCCACTTCGAAGATAACCCGGCTACAATGGCTTGGACTACTCTGCGTTATAACGACGGCTTTTAAGGATTAGCATGGCTATCGTTGACGCTAAGATTCGCGATGAGTTCATACGAGAAACAGGGGTCAAAGACCACGAGAGTGTCCTTGTTGGCATGAGCGGCGGTGTGGATAGCTCTGTTGCAGCTATGGTACTCATGAGCGCTCATCTAGAAACTTCAGGTATCACACTCAAACTTTTCGATGCAGATAATTCTCATATCCCTGCTTCAAAGATAGCTGCAGCAAGAAAAGATGCGCAAGATGCAGAAAACGTCTGCGAAACACTGGGAATAAGCCATGAGGTGTATTCCTATGCGAAAAACTTCACGCATGATGTTGTTGAAAACTTTTGTAATGGCTATCTTTTGGGCCTTACCCCCAACCCCTGCATCGACTGCAACCGCTATGTGAAGTTTCATGCATTAAATATACGACGCAAAGACCGCAGTTTAACCTATCTGGCAACTGGTCATTATGCAAGAAGGACGTATGACGAGCAATTAGACCGATACCTACTAAAGACAGGAAAAGACCTTGATAAAGACCAGAGCTATGTTCTTTTCCACCTTACGCAAGCAGACCTTGCTCATACGCTCTTTCCACTTGGTGGTTTAAGCAAGGCCGATGTCCGAAACATCGCCTCTCAAGCAGGTCTTGTCAACGCCTCAAAAGAAGAAAGCCAGGATATTTGCTTTATTCCTGATGGAAACTACGCAAATTTAATTAAGGCATATACCGGCAAATCTTTTAGTCCGGGGCCAATCGTAGATACGTCGGGCACCGTCTTAGGTGAACACCACGGGCTTGCAGCCTACACAATCGGCCAAAGAAAAGGTATCGGAATTGCGTCTTCAGAACCCCTCTACGTATGCGGGAAAGACACCGTGCACAATACCCTCATTGTCGGTAAGAAGTCCGAAAGCATAAGGAAGTCAATCACGGTTAAGCGGGTGAATTTTATCTCTGTTCCAGAACTGAAAAATCCGCTGCATTGCCTTGTCAAAACACACTACCGTCACAAGGGCTCAATGGCTACAGTCACACAGATAGATGATGATACCGTCGAAATTTCTTTTGACGTGGCTGATGCAGCCTGCGCCCCGGGGCAAGCGGCTGTCTTTTACCAGGGTGAGATTGTCGTAGGTGGCGGCACTATTACCACTGCATAAATAGCTCCGTACCAGTTCATCTCACTTGAACTGAGCAGCTTCTTAAGTCCTGCGCCAACCAAACTTAGGAGATACCAAAAAGCGGGTGCCAACCATAGTTGACACCCGCTCTCACTACGAAATCAGTGTAGCTTTAAACTCAAAGCACGCTGGCTTTACTCAGCAAGTGCAGCCTGTGCTGCAGCAAGACGAGCGATTGGTACACGATAAGGTGAGCAGCTGACATAGTCGAGACCAATTCCGTTAAAGATCTGGATGGAATCAGGATCTCCACCATGCTCACCGCAAACGCCGCAAACCAAATCCGGATTGCCCTCATGACCCTTTTCGACGCCCGTCTTAACGAGGGAAGCGACACCGGCATCAATAGTTGCAAATGGGTTATGCGGGAGCAGGTGCTGTTCAAGGTACTGAGGAATAAACTCAGCTTCAACGTCATCGCGGCTAAAGCCAAAGGTCGTTTGCGTCAGGTCATTCGTACCAAAGCTAAAGAAGTCAGCCTTTGTAGCAATCTCGT
>JBMNSK010000045.1:0-9555 GCA_050945155.1 Eggerthellaceae bacterium
AGTAGCGTCATTCTGACTGGTCATCAAACGAAACGGTAGGCAACATCACTGAGGCTTCTGTTTTGGAGTAGCGTCATTCTGACTGGTCATCAAACTCATTCCAAGACGAGTCATGCAATCGTAATGTTTTGGAGTAGCGTCATTCTGACTGGTCATCAAACACCGTCGCGTTCGTATCTTTGCGCCATATGGTTTTGGAGTAGCGTCATTCTGACTGGTCATCAAACGCCATGAACAACACGAGAACATATGCTCTTGTTTTGGAGTAGCGTCATTCTGACTGGTCATCAAACAGCCCAGGCTTGATTTATCCGCCGAGACGGGTTTTGGAGTAGCGTCATTCTGACTGGTCATCAAACAATGGGTGTTACTAAGGTGAGACTAAAGCTGTTTTGGAGTAGCGTCATTCTGACTGGTCATCAAACCCGCCGGGTCTGCTTCTAAAACCTCCGCTAGTTTTGGAGTAGCGTCATTCTGACTGGTCATCAAACATGGTTTCTTATCCACGCGCTCGAGATAGGTTTTGGAGTAGCGTCATTCTGACTGGTCATCAAACTATGCGCGGTTCTCCTCAACGAAACAGCGCGTTTTGGAGTAGCGTCATTCTGACTGGTCATCAAACCGGCACCACAGGTGCTAAGCCAGAAGGTGGTTTTGGAGTAGCGTCATTCTGACTGGTCATCAAACAAGCCATGTCCCTCATGCCGCCATATCTCGGTTTTGGAGTAGCGTCATTCTGACTGGTCATCAAACTGTTGTAAACAATCCGAGCGTTTCTACGTGTTTTGGAGTAGCGTCATTCTGACTGGTCATCAAACAGCCTAGGCTTGATTTATCCGCAGAGACGGGTTTTGGAGTAGCGTCATTCTGACTGGTCATCAAACAGGAGATGAACACGTAGCTGAGCTAGCTTTGTTTTGGAGTAGCGTCATTCTGACTGGTCATCAAATAGTATACGGAACATGGATTTGGAAATGATCTAAGTAGACAAATCGCTAAGGAGTTCATAAATGGAAGAATACACATATGAGGATTTCTTGAGAGAAGACTCTAGACTTGGATTAATGTATGCCGATTTCCTTGAAGACGAAAACCAAAAATATGTTGGTATAGATGCGTTCCTAGAAGAACATGCTAGTGCCGAATATAAGACGATGCTGCGCGAAGAGAAAAAGAAGATAGAAGAGCTGCATGAAAAGGGAATCATGCGTGACTATATGCCCTACTAGCTAGTCATTTATGTCCTACTTCGGTGGGGCTTTCTTTTGTCTGGAGCAGCCCGCACGGGCTGCTCCCTTGTTTTTGTGACACTTGTGAAAGAATGACACTAGAACGCTAGGGCAAGCGTAAACAGCCCACCTATCCCGCACAGGGAAGTGCGAAAACAAACCTAGGAGGAATGGATGAGTCGAGACTACCAGAAGGAGTATCGAGAGTATAACTCACTACCTGAGCAGAAGAAGAACCGAGCTGCACGAAACAAGGCACGTCGAGAGATGGGGCTGAAAGTTGGAGACCCACGTGAAGTCGACCACAAGAAACCACTGTCGCGGGGGGGGTTGGAGTAGCGTCATTCTGACTGGTCATCAAACCGCAGAGCCTGGCAACGACGAGTCTGTTGAAGTTTTGGAGTAGCGTCATTCTGACAAACTGTCATATCCAAATGTCTTTCAGGGTTAGAACTTGTGGTGCTGAGTTCCTAAATCCTCTCTGTGCTTACTCAAAGTCCCAGGAAAATGCATCGTTCACCTGCGCTTATTTCTCACGCCACTGAGCGAAAGCGAGCCAAGGAATACTCGAGGTATCGTATAATTTGTGTAGTCAGTTACGTGCTGACTGCGATTTGCAGCTTTCTTATATCAGGTTTTTAAATCCCAAAGAATGGTTAGCGGGGAGAAATCTATCTGAAATAAGAAAACAACAGAAGGGATATGCCATGAAGAAAGCCATGCTAGTTGTAAGTGCGCTTGCCGCAGCTCTGTTGGTTTTCGTAGTTGCTGGTTGCTCAAGCGGAAATTCTGCTCAGTTCGATTCAGCCACGCAGCAGCTTTTTGAGAAGTACGATGTGGATACCTCGGTAACCGATAGTACTACTCAGCTCATGAACAGAGATCCGCAAACTACCGCGAAGGATTTAAAAGCTCTGAGCGAAGAAGATTTCAGTGGGCTAAGTTTTGAGGAAGCTCTTAATAAGATTGGCGAGGATCCAAGCGATGTCATGATCCAAGGAAGCGATGAAGGATTGACTGTCTACTACTCATGGGATGCTTCCGACGACTATATCAACTTTAATCTTGTCTATGAGCAAGATAGTGACGGTAATTGGGTGTATGTAAAGCAATCATTGAGATAGCTTTACCGGATACTATCTGAATACTGATTATCGACTGTTTGGCCATTATCGGGGAGGTCATAATCTTTGCAAGCTTCTCGTTGCTGTGAAGCGATATAGGATTTCGTCTATTTTCAGGAAATCTTCCATCACAAATGCAAAATCTTGGAACTTGGCACACTTGTAGCTGCGTTTCTCGAATTCTACGCTCATACAAGCATGGCGTAGCTCGGTAACGCCGTTCATCCCAGTTTGTCAGCTCTATTGATTTTCGAAAGAGGCGCATTATGAAGTGGAGAGCTCCCGGAAAGCGACCTTACTTTAATAAATACGATGAAGTTCCACTGGAGTGCAACCAAGGGTGGTTTAGCTGCTATGAACTCCCCGGAAACATTTATACCATCTGCGAAGATCAGCATTTTCAGGAAGTAAATTCTTTTCTCATAATTGGTACAAAACGTGCATTGTTGCTTGATACTGGGCTCGGGTTTTGCGACATCAAAGCCGTGGTAGACGAGCTTTATCGAGGTGATCTTGAAGTGGTGAACTGTCACCGCCACTTCGACCACACAGGGAACAATTGGCGCTTTCCAGAAATCAACGTTCCTAAGGTGCAATCCGCTATTAAGCAAGCCGAAACGGGAATCTACCATGGAACATTAGCCAACCAAACATCTGAAGACTTCTTTTTATATGGCTACCCGCGTGGCTTTAATCCGACGGGCTACTGTGTACCACCCTATAGCGTGCGCGTTGTTGAGGATGGCCATCTCTTTGATCTGGGCAATAGGAAAGTTGAGCTTGTTTATACGCCTGGTCATACCGAGGACCACTGCATGCTTTACGACCATAAAGAAAATGTCATTTTTGGCGGCGACATGCTCTATTTCGGGAACCTCTATGCCCACTTCAACAATGATGTGATGGGGTACTCAAGCGTTACTGACTACATTGCTTCTCTCGAAAAAATAAAGAGAAAGTTTCCTCGGGTGACCAAGGTATACGAATCGCACCATAATCCAATTTTGCCTGCATCGTGCATCGATGATATCTATGACGCATTCTTGATGGTACGCAATGGGGAAGCGACGTCAGAACCGTTGCCTTGTTCTGAAAAAGGCTACTATCACGACCCGGCGTTTATGAAAAAATATGAGTTCGGGAAGTTTCGCATAATTACACGGTAAAACCCCTCTGCGTTTGCAAAAAACGATTGCGCAACAAGCAAAAAAGCACTGCGCTCCCATCTAAAATTCTGCGTTACACTTGTGAATACCTTGGCCCAGCTACTAAGGGGTGAAAGCATGAACAAGACCATCCTTGTCAACGGGCAATGGCAGGGCGGCGCAGATACAGAAACCTATGTCGCCGCTATGCAGTTAAGAGACTACCTTGCCCAAAATCACGCTGTGCAGTCGGTACTTACCAATCTCGAGACAACCCTTATCGTGAAGCACGGGATTAAAGGCTGCAAAATCATTACCGAACAAATTCGCGAAGCACTCGGCATGCTTCATAAAACAGCTCCGAAGAAGTTGTTAACTGTCGGCGGTGGCTGCGATGCCGATTTTGCTTCCATCGCCTATATGAACGAAGCCTGCAACGGTGACCTTGTTGTTGTTTGGATGGATGGACACGGCGATATCAATGCTCCCGAGGAGTCCGATAGCCACTTGTTCTACGGCATGCCCATCCGAGCCCTTCTCGGAGACTGTCCTCCTATATCAAACCTTGCTGCGCGTCCTCTTAATCCTGACCAAGTTATTCTTCTTGGCTCAAGGGATTTGGATGCAGGCGAGGAAGCATATATCACAAAGCATGACATATCGCTTATTCCAGTGCTTAACAACGAAGATGAAATTGCGGGTCAACTGGCTGCGGCCATCAAGAAAACGGGCAAGAGCAATGTCTATATCCACCTTGATCTTGACGTTTTAGACCCAGGTGATTTTTCTGATACGCCTTTGCCGGTTGCAGATGGTTATGCGCTCAACGATATTCTTTTTGCTTTAGATCAGCTCTATTTGAACTATACGGTTGTAGGCACAGGGCTTTTTGAGTACAAACCTATTGAGCACATCCCTAATGAGCTTATGAAAATTATTGACCGTATTGAGCGCTGGTATGACAAGGACTAAAAGAAGTAAACGTATCTAACCAATATGGCCGTCTTGATAGGCAGTCGTATGCGCCCCGGTTTTGCCACCTTGAACGCCTCCCATTTCTCGTGTCCAAGAAATGGGAGGCGTTCACCTAGTGCGAAGCGGGGCGCATATTTTTCGTAAGAAAAATTGCTCCAACGATGCCTGCAACAACTGCTGCAGCGCCTAGCACATCCTTTACAAGCGAACCGGTCTTTGAGTCAGATTTTTGAGAAGGCGCAGCTTCTTTACCTTCGCGCTCATGTTTTATATTGCTCTCTGCTTCAGTAGTAGGAGTGTCAGCCGAATCAGGAGCATATTTCCATGCGGTGTGTTTTAGCTGGTAGTACGAGGTTTCCTTAATATTATCAGCAATCCATTCACCCAAAGGAACGCCTATGGTGGTCACGAAAGCCAAATAGAATCTGCGCAGCCCGTATTCAAGTCCAAACTTATTTAATATACGCAGCGCCGATGGCACGTCGTAGAAATCCTCAGCAGCCTCGAAGAAGAGTTCCTGTAATTCCCATGGCGACATCTTTTTAGGTTGGAAAGTCACATTCGTCATATCGAAGAGCTCCCAGTTGTCAGTCAACATGCGTCCGTCTTTCTTAAACTCCTCATAGACCGGTGTTCCGGGAAAGGGGGTGAGGATGGCGGGTTGGATTTGGTAGGCTCCTACGTTTTTCGCAAATCGATACGAACGACGAATATCTTCCGGACCGTCTTCATCGAGCCCGAGGACCAAGCTCGCAATAACGCGAATTCCATGGTCCCAGCAGGCGCGACATGCGCGTTCCGTTGCTTCGACACTTGCATGCTTTTGGATGGAGTCCAAAGCATTTTGGTTAAGCGATTCAATTCCAATGAGTACACGCGTCAGATGTGCCTTAGAAAGCAATTCGAGCAGTTCTGGGTCATCTGCCATATCGGTGCGGCCAAAGAAAAAAGTCTCCTTGAACTGCAGGCTCTCATCAATCATGCGACGACAAATTTCCTTCGCGCGCTCCTTATCTGCAGTAAAGTTGTCGTCCTCGAAGTTCATGTATTCAAACCCCAGGTCATGGCACATACGAATTTCTTCGATAACGTTCTCAACGCTGCGCTTGCGGTAGGGTGCAAACATGCGGCTCGTTGTACAGAACGAGCACCGGTAGGGACAGCCACGCGAAGTCATGATATTGGCGCATTTGCATGGCGTCTTAAGAATTGAGTAGTCGGGGAAGGGCAGGGTATCTAAGTCGCATACAGGCTTGGCTCGCACGATGGGGTCGGTTAGCCTGCCTTCTACGATATCGAGAATGGTGGTTTCGCCTTCGCCGACCATAACCTGGTCAGCATGCTGAAGTGCTTCTTCGGGAAGGGTGCTTGCGTGCGGACCACCAATCAGGACGCGCGCATGACCTTGAGCATGAAAAAGATCTCCAAGCTCATAAGCACGGCGTGCGAGGGTGGTCATGGTATAGAGGCACAAAACATCCGTCTGTTTTAAAAGACGCTTGTAATCAACAGCTCCCTGGAGTTCTTGATAGACCTCAACATGATGACCTGCGCGTTTAAGTATGCCTCCCAAAATGAGAGGTCCCGTAATTGGGTTTGAATTTCCGTACAACCTACCGCCGAGGCGGTAGATAGCATTTCTTTTGACGTCGGTAGTTGGAACAATCCAAGTGATGTTCATAGCCACACCTCTTTTGCCCAATCTATGCCCGAGGTGGTGCACGACAACGAAGGCCTTACAGCCTCTCATCTCCTGCATTTCTGCTACATAAGTTGTGGGGGATTAAAGTTGCGGTGCAATTATGTTTGCCACAAGGGCATTTGTCTCGCTGCAGTACGCCAGGCTCAAAGTGCCGGACTTCCAAAATTCAATGTTCAAGCGGTTTTTTGTATTCAAAAAAATCCCGTTCTGCCTACCTCACTTTAGGAGCATTTATGCGCAGAATTGCATTTTGTTACCGAATTTTAAGAAAACTTGATTAAAACCTTTGAAGTACCATTTAGCACATGCGATATGCAGAAATTTTACCAGGCTCATAACTCTTCCTATACTGGGGATATGAGCGCAGACCAAGACAGAAAACTTTCCCTTCCCCTATGGGCGACCCGCATCGCATTTGCTGCGGTATTCATCGTGAATTTGCAGTGCGCTATTTCGTTTATTACATTTCCAGAAAATTTTCTTGCAGCCTATGACCTAAGTGGCGCTCCGGTAGGTGGTGTGGCTGCCATTCAGGGTTTTGGCATAGTGTTTCTAATGTGGAACGCAACGTACCCAGCCTATATAGCAAAACCCCTTCGTTTTTCTGTCTTAGGAATTATTGTTCTTGTTCAACAGGCTATCGGGGTAGTCGGCGAGACGGCCTTATTGTTGTCCCTGCCTGTGCACCAAACCTTACTTGAGCAATCCATCGAGCGTTTCGCCATCTTTGATGCTCTAGGTTTTGTCCTTATGCTTGCGGCGTTTTTATGGCTCACTCATGCGAAAAGAAGAAATCGCGCTCTTGATCTTGCCAATGCTGCCGGTGACTAAGCATAAAAGCGTAAAAAACGGGCACCCGTATCTTGTAGAGGGTGCCCGCAGTTTGTACGACAGTTTATATGGCAAGTTCTAAAAAAACTTATCCTTTTACGTCGAGAACCCACATCTTAAAACCAAGCCGAATAAAACGAACCAGTTGGAAGAGGGGATTTTGGCGTTGACGCAGCTCTTTTTTCGTTGGAAGCATTGCTTCGGTTGCTACGCGGGCCTGTGTATCGTTAACCATGTGGACTCCTTTCAAAAATACAAATCTTAAACGAAAGGTTTAACCGGGAATTACCCACCAGAATGGGTGTGCCTTCATTTTGTAGATAAAGCTCGTATGCATCATGCGTTTAAGCCAGTGTCCGCCCAAACCAATTTCGCCACTCGTGTTTTGCAGGTTGCGGCCCGACTCCCAAACGGTCTCGTCTGGAACAATAGGCGACATAACCATGGAAACTGCCGAGCCCTTTAAGAACCCGTACCCAGCCGAAGCAACACAGGCGGCACTGAGCTTTCCCATGGAAGCCTCATGCGTGGGTTGGTCTGCCTTTTTCTTCATCATGTCGATAATTGAATAGGCAACCGCTTTTGCAATTGCGCTTGAGGGTTGGCCGGTGCGGGGTGGAGCAGGCGCAATGGTCACACCACCGGGTGATGTATAGCCTTTCGAAATGGGGTGCGGTGGCGCAAATGCAATGCCTGCTGCGAAAAGGTTTTTGTAGGTTGGATTCTGATAGGTTTTCGGCCAATCGCTTGCGCGGCGTTCTTCATAGGTCTTCTTTGAGTAGTCTGCATCGACTTTCATAAACCCATTCGGAGCGAAGACGCGGTTGGTAATATCCTTACCTCCTCGATCAACTGCGGTTAGCGCAGCACCTTTGAAGGGCGGCAGAAGCATAGCAAAGTCATAGTGCAACTCCTGTGTTCCTTCGACATCTGCCTGCTCATAGTAAATGGTGTTGTCAGTGATACGCGTAGCGCCGGCAGCTACAATAGGAACAATATTGCGTTCGCGCAAAAGCGATTCAGCCATAATCTCGCCGCGAATGCGATAACCGTTGTGATTAAACGTGAGTCCACCAACGCCGTAGTCAGCAAGTTCATGCTCATTAGTAAAGTAATAGATGCGAGCGTTGTCGCGCACACCTGCCTGTCGAAGTTCGAATTCCACATTGAGCAGGTATTCGAAAGCAGCGCCCTGGCAGGTGCATGTGCCATGACCGGTTCCAATAACAAAACTGAGCTTTTCACCTGAGCGAAGTCGATTAATGGCTTCATGCAGTTTTTCGTTTGTCATGACCGCATGGTCAGCGGTGCAGACCGAAAGAGTATTTCCCTTGTCTGGGCCTAGGCCTTCGGTTGCATCGAAATTTAAGTGTGGACCGGTTGCGTTAATGAGGTAGTCATAACGCAGGCGCTCAACCTGGCCGGTTTTACCTTGGCCGGTATAGGTGATATCTACTGCTGGCTGTGAGCTTGTCTCATCTCCTTCCGGATGAATGCAGGTTGCCTTCGCCTGATGAAATTCAATGCCGCGCTTTTTGTAAATAGGGGCAAGAGGGAAGAGAACCTGGTTTTTTGTCATGCGGCCAACGCCAACCCAGATATTCGAAGGAATCCAATTCCACTGAGAATTTGGTGTGACCATCACGACTTCGTGAGAACCTTTGAGTTCTTTGCTGAGGTAGAGAGCAGCTGAGTGTCCGGCGACACCCGCGCCCAAAATAACGACTCGTGACATACTGTCTCCCTTGAGTTGCGCTCTGCGCATACATGAACGCAGAGCTTGTCTGCGGTGTGAGGGGATTTATGTCTCCTCGCATCGTTTTTCTATTTGATAGTAATTTACTACCAATTAACAAAAAACGTACAGAAAATTGAAGAGAAATTATTGTTAAAGGCAGATTTTTCTGGTTTCACAAACGTTTAAACCAAAGGTTTTAGCGCCCGCGTTTAGCGCTTCCTCTTCAATGTTTATCTCAGGTTTATGTCTTAGGAATGTAGTTATGATTTAATGAATCTAAGGCTGAACAGGAGCTATGTATGAATATTAGAACGCGTCTTCATATTTCCAATATTGTCATGATTGTAGTGGCCGCCTGCATTGCGTGTTTGGTGGGCTTGGCCTGTATCGCAAGCATCTGGTTTGTCATTACGGGTGGTGCCCCTTTTGAGTCTGAAGTAATGAGCGCCTATTTGGTTTCGTGGGGCTTTTCGGGATTCAATATTGATGTTCTTAAGACAACGATTATTACGGCATGTCTTATTCTGCTTTTCGTAATCCTTGTTACCGTTGTCATCACCGACCAAGTGATGACGCGCTTTGTTATTCGCTACATTACGGCGCCACTCGATTGCCTTTCTGCTGGAGTCGAAGAAATTCGCACGGGCAATTTGGATTACCGCATTAACTACCAAGAACCTGATGAGTTTAAGCCGGTCTGTGATGCATTTGACGAAATGGCGCAACGTTTAGCGAGCTCAGTTGAGCGGGACCGCCGTGGCGAAGATGCGCGCAAGGAACTTTTTTCTGCCATGTCTCACGACTTAAGAAG
>JBMNSK010000046.1:0-9502 GCA_050945155.1 Eggerthellaceae bacterium
GCCTTCGATACTTTCGCAATAATTTGCATAATTATACATTTTTATTGAATTTTATACAAATTGGCGAGAAGAAAGTTTTTGAAATTGAGACAAATTTTTGTTTAGGCTGAGAGACTTCACAGCAGTCCAAACAAGGCCATGTTTGCTTCTTTAAGAATGCTGCGCCTTAGCGGAATAGAACGGCATTCTTTTCACGTCAGACCAAACTTCAGGTGCACCATAGCTCGCCAAAAGTTTATAGAGGTCTCGAATGCCAACTGAATAGGCGTTCATACCGCGCGAATGAATACAACCATTTTCACCGTACAGAGCAAATGACCAGGTATACCCGTTTTCTGTCTGTCCATCCTTCGGCTGGTAGAGCGGATGCCAGTCCGCAATATTGAGGCCTCTGATTTTTTGCATGAAATCTTGAGCATCCTGTCCCGTAAGCGTTCCGATAGCGCGCTTTGATTCTGTTCCGCCCTTGAAATAGAGCGATATTTCGTCAGACCTGCGCACAACCCAAATGCTTGCGTCGTGGTCAATCCACATCGGCATGGTGTTAGATACGACCAAGACTTCAAAATCGTCAACGAGGTGGCTGCGAGCTTCGCCTCCCAGTTCAGGGATTTCTTCTAAATCAGAAAGTGCAACCATTTTTTCGGCGTGAATATCGCCTTCCAGGGAAAAGTCAAACGCGTCCACCGTACCGGCGCGGGCGGGTGTATTGATATCAACGAGTGTTCCCACTTCACCCGTGGAGATGATACGAACTTCACTGAAGATACCAAGCATGAAAACCTCTCAACCTAGATTGGAAACTTGGCAAATGGTGGGCCCAGCAGGATTCGAACCTGCAACCAAGGGATTATGAGTCCCCTGCTCCGCCATTGAGCTATGGGCCCGGTCAAACGCGCACCATTGTATCTTATGGTGCGCGTAGTGCCAATAAACGATAAAGGAAAACCGCGAAAGACTTAGTCTTCCAAATAATCCTTAAGCTTCGAAGAGCGAGATGGATGACGCAGCTTGGCCAATGTCTTGCTTTCAATCTGCCTGATGCGTTCACGGGTAACACCGAACTCGCGGCCAACTTCTTCGAGTGTCCGCGGGTGTCCACCCTCAAGACCAAATCGCAGGCTAATTACCTTACGCTCGCGCTCCGCCAGACCGTCAAGTACCTTATTGAGTTGCTCTTGCAACATCGAGAAACTGGCTGCATCGGGAGGAACAACAGCAGCGTCGTCCTCAATAAAGTCGCCGAGCTGGCTGTCCTCTTCTTCACCGATAGGAGTTTCCAAAGAAACAGGTTCTTGGCTAATCTTTTGGATTTCGCGTACTCGCTCTGCGGGCAGTCCCATTTCCTTGCCAATTTCTTCTGGCGTAGGCTCACGTCCGTATTCTTGTAAGAGTTGTCTTTGGATACGAACGAGTTTGTTAATTGTCTCGACCATATGAACCGGAATACGAATAGTACGTGCTTGGTCAGCAATGGCACGAGTAATGGCCTGCCTAATCCACCAGGTTGCATACGTAGAGAACTTAAAGCCTTTGGTGTAGTCGAATTTCTCCACAGCGCGAATAAGTCCCAGATTGCCTTCCTGAATCAAATCCAAGAACAGCATGCCACGGCCGACATAGCGTTTTGCAATAGAGACGACGAGGCGCAGATTAGCCTCAATCAGCTGCTGCTTTGCGTCGAGACCAACTTGCTCGACACGCGAAAGCCTACGCTTGTCGCGACGGGAAAGCTCGATACCCTCTTCTTCGGCCTTATCAAGCTCTTCGGTTGCTGCAACACCGGCCTCGATTTTCATGGCAAGGTCGATTTCTTCTGCGGCAGTAAGCAGCGGTACCTTTCCGATCTCTTTCAGATACATGCGCACAGGATCGCCAGTAAGCATGGTGACACTTGCGTCGTTTGCACGCTTGCGGCTCCCCTTAGTCTTTGATTTGCTGTGCGTAATACGCGGAAGGTTAACATCGCTTGCTGCCTTTAGTTCCTCTTCCGGAACCCCTTCGAGCAAATCTTCGGTATCGCCTGAATCGTTTAGGTCTGAATCCATCTTGTCTGTATCAGACATGATGGCGTCATCCGACAGCGTCGTTGCATCCAAGTCTTCATCCTCTAGGATGTCGTCTTGATTTGCCAAGTCGCTCATGGCCTTGACGTCTGTTTGGATTTCAGAATCCTCAGAGCTTAAACCGAGGTCTTTATTGAGATTTTCTTCAACTTCCTCGGACTTCTTGGCACGAGCTGCTGTCTTAGTTTTTTCGGTAGTTTTCTTAGCCTCAGCTTTTGTCTCTTTTTTTATTTTTGATGCGCTCTTTGCACTTGTCTTCTTCTGAGAAGATTCTGCTTTGGCATCCGTCTTTTTAGACTTGGCTGAGGTAGACTTAGCCGCATGACTACCCTGCGTTTTCGTCTGAGAACGCGCAGATGAAGCGGCCTTCGAAGAGGCTGCCTTCTTCTCTGTTTTTTTCTGAGGGGTTTTCTTTGCGGAATCTACCTTGGTCTTCTCTGTTTCTTTTTCTGGATCTGTTTTGCTTGTTGTTTTCTTTGAGGCTTGAGCCACTGAAGCTTCCTTTCAAGCAGAAATTATCCTAGTCTGCCCTCCCATGAGGGCACAAAGATGCAGACGGATATTGTATCACAAAAGCTCTTGGTCACACCAGAACCAAAATATTAAAGAAGGACCGTTACTTTCCTAAAGCAAAGTCATAGGATCAACATCAACAGCCGCGCTCACTCCAGGCACAGCGCGACGATTTCTGAAGAGTTTTAAGAGCACATCGGCGGGCTCAGCATCACGGGGGCAACGGACAAGTATATGCCAGCGATACGTACCCCGAAGTTTCTCCAATATACAGGGAGTTGCGTTGAGCACTTCCCAACCATCTTCTTCGTTTGCCACAACCTCTGAGATTTCAGCCTGCAATTTCTTAGCTAATCGTTCGACATCCCGAGCGTTTTTACCCCAGATAAGTACGTTTGCAAGGCGCAGAAATGGTGGATATCCCAAATCCTCACGTTTTTGCAATTCTCCTTCTAAGAAAAGATTGCGGTCATACGAAGCCGCAGCTTTGATAGCTAAAGACTGGGATTCATAGGTCTGCACCAAAACCTTGCCAGATAGGTGGGCTCTGCCTGCCCTACCGGCAACCTGCTCAATCAAATCAAAGGTACGCTCAGACGCTCGATAGTCAGGAAGATGCAGCATAGTATCGGCATTGATAACCCCCACCAAAGTAACTTCCTCAAAATCAAGGCCCTTGGCAATCATCTGCGTCCCCAGTAAAACCGCAGGACCAGGAGCCCCAAACCGGTCAAGCAATGTTTGATGCGCGTTTTTTGTTTTAGTCGTATCGGCATCCATTCGAATGATTGGTATATCTGCCTGAAGGTCTTCAAAACTTGCCACCAAATTACGGAGGTCGTCTTCGACGCGCTGCGTTCCTGCCCCAAACTTACGAAGGTAAGGCGAATTGCAGCGGGGACAAAGCGGAGGAAGCGGCATGTGATAACCACAGTGATGGCATACAAGGAGGTTGCCGCGCTCATGATAGGTAAGTGAAGTGGAACACGACGGACACGTTGGGACATAGCCACACTCTCGACACAAAACAAATTTTGCAAACCCTCGTTGATTCAAAAGAAGAACTGCTTTGTGCCCCTGGCGTAATTCCTCGTGTAGAGCATCACGCAATGCTCGCGAAAACATAGACCGAGAACCCTCATTGAATTCTCGCGCCATATCGATAATTTCTATCTTGGGCAGAGGCTGTCCGTTTGCTCGATGCGGCAAAGAAACAAGTTCCCAGTTGTCATCATGCTTAGCGGCATAGAGGCTTTCGATTGCGGGCGTGGCAGATCCGAGAACAAGCACAGCACCTTTCCTGTGCGCCAACCACAGCGCAACATCGCGTGCATGATATCGAGGCGCACTGTCCTGCTTGTACGAACCTTCGTGCTCTTCATCAATAACATAGATACCCACATTCTTGAGTGGAGCAAACAAAGCGCTTCGTGCACCAACCACCACGCGCGCCTGCCCGGATCGAATAAGATCCCACTGGTCGAAACGTTCTCCAAGGCTCATACGCGAATGCATGACGGCAACAGTAGGCCCAAAGCGGCCGCGAAAACGCGCGACTGTCTGTGGCGTAAGCGAGATTTCGGGGACAAGCACGCAAGCAGTTTTTCCTTCGTGTAAGACCGACTCGATAGCACGTAGGTACACCTCAGTTTTACCTGAACCCGTCACACCGTCGAGAAGAACCACTGCTCCCGACTTCTTTTCACGCGCCCTCTGTATCGCATCCACTGCCTTTTCTTGGTCGGCATTTAGAGTAGGTGGAGTATGTTGCGTGACAGGGCTCTGGTTCTCAAGTCCGCGTAAACGCCGTCTCCGCTCGATGCGTATGACCCCCTTTTTCTCGAGTGCCTTTAAGCTTGCCGAAACTGAACCAAACTCGGCCGCAAGTTCAGGAACACGCAAATCACCCTGACTTAGAGCGGCAAGTATTTCTTTCTGGCGCAGTGCATTTTTTCGCGGCAGATAAGCAGTCTCTGACGAAACAAGGCTTACCCAACGGTCATCTACCTCCCCAACGCGCGGAGCTTTAAGTTGCCAGGTCCCATTTTGCCTGCGAACAAGGGAAGGAACACCACCGGGCGGCGTAAAGAGGCGAACACAGGAAGAAAGTGGGGCAATATAGCGGTCTGAAATAAACCGGG
This sequence comes from Eggerthellaceae bacterium, assembly GCA_050945155.1. Lineage (GTDB taxonomy): Bacteria > Actinomycetota > Coriobacteriia > Coriobacteriales > Eggerthellaceae > JBMNSK01. The sequence goes on from JBMNSK010000046.1 coordinate 4,721, forward strand.
CACAAGCCGCGCCATCCTCATCAAAATAAGAGGGACTAATGACGCGCTCGATATACTTTAGCTTTTCCGGGTTAAGGTCCAAAGGCGCATCTTCGCTATCAAAGATGTCCATGATAAAACCCACGGCTTTGCGGTGCCCAAACGGAACGATGACCGCAGCACCCACCTCGTAGGGATATGAATCCTCTTCGCTTAAATTGCTCTGATCGCTGGATGAAATGTCACTTGCCTCGGTATATGACAAGCCACTACCTGCACCTTGGTCTGAAATCTCCGAGGGTATTGCATACGTATAGGGGGCATCAAGTGCCTGGGTGGGAATGTCGAGTATAACCGAAGCGAGTCTCATGCCACTATTGTACCGAGACTTAGAAAAGCCGCATACCTTCCGCTGTGCAAACTTCAAATTTTTAGGCAACGCACAAGGACCTGCCCCAAGGCCTCAGCAAAATTCCCAAATATGATGCAGATGAAGTATGAAGCAAAGGTGGTTTACGCCACGCCACATGCCTTCTTAAGGTCATCAACCTTATTCGTGCGCTCCCAGGTAAATTCGGGCAGTTCGCGCCCAAAATGTCCGTAAGCAGCAGTCTTGCGGAAAATAGGCCTGTGCAACTCGAGTTCATCGACAATGGCGCCAGGACGCAGGTCAAAGATTTCATTTACGGCAGCTTCGATATCCTCAACAGGGATCGTATTAGTACCGAAGGTTTCTATCATGAGGGATACCGGATGCGCGACACCGATTGCATATGCAATTTGAATCTCACAACGACGAGCCAGACCAGCTGCAACAATATTTTTCGCTACCCAACGAGCAGCATAAGCTGCAGAACGGTCAACCTTTGTGCAATCCTTACCAGAGAATGCGCCACCACCATGACGTCCCATGCCACCGTAGGTGTCAACAATAATCTTGCGACCCGTTAATCCGGTGTCGCCCATAGGACCGCCGATAACGAAACGGCCGGTAGGGTTCACGTAAATCTGGGCGTCAGGCGCAAGCGAAACGCCTTCTTTTTCAAGCGTGGGCATGATGACCTTTGCAATCATTGCCGTGCGCAAATCTTCCTGTGAAATAGAGTCGGCATGTTGAGTTGAAAGAACAACTTTCTCGACATGTACAGGTTTGTCATCGATATAACGAACCGATACCTGCGTTTTCCCATCGGGACGCAGATAGGGGCAACTTCCATCCTTGCGAACTTCAGAGAGGCGCTCAGCCATACGGTGAGCAAGATAAATAGGCATGGGCATGAGCGTTTTTGTCTCATCACACGCATAACCAAAGACCATACCCTGGTCTCCTGCACCAGCTGCATCATAGGAATCCGCTGATCCCTGCCCATGTTGAACTTCCCATGATTCATCTACGCCAAGAGCGATATCAGGGCTTTGCTCATGCACGGCATTAATAACACTGCATGTTTCACTGTCAAAGCCAAAGCGCGCATCGTTGTAACCAATGTCGGTAAGTACTTCACGAGCAATCTTTGGAACATCGACATAGGTCTGAGTTCGTATTTCACCAGTGACCATAATCATGCCGGTTGTGGCAAGCGTTTCGCATGCACAACGAGCCTTGGTTGGATCTGCCGGGAATCCGGTCGGAGAAATATAGCCTTCACTGGCAAGGTTGGTTTCCTTTTCCAAGATGGCATCAAGAACTGCGTCAGAAATTTGATCGCAGATTTTATCCGGATGTCCTTCGGTCACTGACTCCGAAGTGAACAGATATGACTTATGTTCATTGCTCATTGATATGTACCTTACCTTAGATTAATTATTGCCTTGGACAATATAACACCCCACATCAAGGGATGCAGGGTGTTTTATAAACGGTTTATTTCAGTGGCTCACACCGAGGGTCGAAGACCTAACCTGCGGCCTGGGCCTTCTTCTCTTCCCTACGTTCAAACTTATGAATATCGGTTTCGGCCATGCCGACATACTTCTTCTGACGATACGGGTAACGCTCGTCATCTGGGTTGTTCCAAAGCTTGTCAGCAACTGGTTGCCAAGCTTCAGCACGAGGAGCACACTTGGCGCATAAATCGTGTACGTCTTCTTTCTCCACCAGCTCCGTTGAATGAGCACCAGAAGCCTTAACCATGTCTTCCAAAACGAATGCATTGTCAAGCATCGGGCATGGACGCAGCAGGTTCTTATTGAACGGCTGATTGTTGTAATACTCCATGAACAATGGCTGGCGCAGGGCGTCAAGCAGCGAAACATCGTGAATGTTTGCATTTGAATAATGAGCGAAAACGCAAGGCTCAACATCGCCGGCAGCATTGATGTGCAAATACCTACGACCACCAGCAATGCAACCACCAACGTACTCGCCATCATTCCAGAAGTCCATCGTCAGGATTTCCTTGGTTTTACGCATATCACGGATGAGGTGATAGAGCTCTTCGCGCTGTTCTGGATATACCATCAAGTCAGTCGGTGAGCCAACGCCAACTGGCATGTAAGAGAATACCCAGCAGAACAAAACTCCCTTATCAATCATCCAGTCAAAGAATTCTTCAGTACAAAGCGACTTGTGATTCTCGCTTGTGTGGCAGCAAGAAACGCCAAAAGGCAGACCATATTCACGCAGAAGCGACATAGCATGGTCAATCTGATCAAAGACGCCTTCGCCACGACGTGCATCGGTAGCCTCTTTAAATCCTTCTACGCTGATAGCTGGTACGAAGTTCTTGACACGTACCATTTCCTTGCAGAAGTCCTCATCAATAAGCGTTGCATTGGTGAAGGACAAAAATGCGCAGTCCGGATGCTCTTCGCAGATGCGGATAACGTCCTTCTTACGCATAAGAGGCTCGCCACCGGTGTAGATATACATATGAGTGCCAAGTTCCTTACCCTGCCTGATGATGCTATCAATATCATCATAGGTAAGATTCATATGATGACCGTACTCGGCAGCCCAGCAGCCCGTGCAGCTAAGGTTGCATGCAGTAGTTGGGTCAAGCAAGATAGCCCAAGGAATGTTGCACTGGTACTTGTCGCGGTTCTCTTCCTGCGTGCTCCAAGCGAGCAGGTTCGCATCAACAACGAAGGTCTTAATAAGTTGAGAAGCTACCTCAGGATTAAGCTTGAAGAGCTCCATAATGAGGCGATACCAGTTGTTTTTTTCCTCGATAGCCACACGAAATGCGTTGCGCTGACTGGAGTAGAGAGACTTCGGAATCAACGGTTCGAGGCGATCCATGATGGTATCGATGCCTTTTTCAGGATCTTTCACCAAATAATCTACGAGCTTGTACAGAGCCGCCTGCTTAACTTTCGTGCTTGCCTTCATATGTCTCTCCGTCCTTTTCTACCTCGTTAAACTATGTTTTGACGAACGACACCCAAACTTACTAACGTGCCTCGCCTCGAATGTGCTGCGCTTGGCTTTTGAATCTCTGACACTCCCCCAGAATCAAATTTCATTGGTGTGGAACAAGTGTCCTGTCAAATTTCAGGTGTTTCCCACCATCGCTAGTATTTTATCGGGCAGTATTTCATTCGCCGATATTGTAATCTCTCTGTTACCCGCGCAACCAGTGTGCTTTTCCACATAGATTGACGTGTTTGGTATTCACGATTCGAGAGAATCCGGGATTTCTTTCATAAACTACCCCCGCGCCGCGGCAATTATTACACAACCGCGTTTACTATGGTAGTAAAGAGAAAAGTCTCAAATCAAGGAGCGTAGATGGCTCAGGCTGAACAACCAAAGACAAATAATTCCCGGTATACCCAAGAGTATTTTGATATTGCTCGTTCACTCGGACCGGACTGCGCCGGTCGGCGCTCAGCTTATGCGTATATGCAAAACTCAAGTGCAATTGTGCACCACCAGGTTGTAGCAACTTCCTTTATTCCACGCCTCTTCGACAAAGCAACGTATGAGGTGATGAAAGATACGGCCGAGACCGCTCACCGTATTGCTAGCCAGGTAATGGCTCACTATCTTGATGATGCCTCCTATCGAAAGATTTTTCATTATGACCCGCGCATGGCCGATTTGATTCTGGCTCCGCGCGGCTATGATGCAATTCTTCCTTTCGCTCGCTTCGATACCTTTCTCAACGAGGACACCCTTGATATCGCGTTCTGCGAGTTCAACGCAGACGGTTCAAGTGGCATGAACGAAAACCGCGAAATCACCAACTCAATAAAAGGCACAGCAACTTTTAAGGAATTTGCACGGCGTCACCAGGTGCAAGGATGCGAGCTTTTTGAATCTTGGGTCGAAGACTTCCTCGCAATTTATAAGACCTATGAACAGGCGAAGGAAAACCCTCGTGTAGCAATTGTTGACTATTTGGAAAATGGTGTAGTTGACGAGTTTCGTATCTTTACAAAAATTTTTGCTGACCATGGCATCGAATGTATCGTTGAAGACGTACGAGCTCTTCGCTTTGACGGCACGGTGTTAAAAGACCGCAACGGAAAAACAATTGATGCCATTTGGCGACGGTGTGTGTCCAATGACCTCATGCAGTTTTGGGATGCATCTCAAGATCTCATTCGGGCGGTTAAACGTGGCAAGGTTGCTCTTATCGGCAGCTTTGCTGGCCATATAGTTCACGACAAGCAACTCTTCGAAGCGCTCTTTCATGAAGCAACGCTCGATTTTCTTTCTGCTGAGGAACGCGAATTCGTCAAGAAAACAGTTCCCCGCACCACTCATCTTGACTCGCGTTTCATTGATCTGGATGAAATCCTGGAGAATAAAAACTCATGGATTATTAAGCCCACCGACCACTATGGAGCCGAAGATGT
>JBMNSK010000047.1:0-8330 GCA_050945155.1 Eggerthellaceae bacterium
TTCTATCATGAACGTACCTTTCGTAACCGGCGACGCTGACTTGGATGCAAAGTTTATTGCCGAGGCTGGCGAAGCTGGTTTTGCAAACATCAAGGGTCACCGCACCGTAGGTGGCATGCGTGCAAGCATTTATAACGCAATGCCTAAGGCTGGCGTTGAAGCTCTCGTTCAGTTCATGGACAAGTTCGAAAGTGAAAATGCCTAAGGCTTTCTGACTTTGCAAGGGCGGCCACAAGGTGTGGCCGCCCTTTTTTGTTTTAGGATTCAAGTGCTCATCCCACGCTTTGTGTTGAAAGTATTTAAGCTTATGGAAAAATCTTTCTAAAGTTTCACTTGCTATCTTTGCAAACAAGAAGATGCGAGTATAATCGCCCTTAGATATTTGAAATGCGTTGAAGAGGATAGTAGAGACGAATCCATTCCTCGAGAGAGTCAACGGTTGGTGTGAGTTGACAGTGGACGGCTCGAATGCCCCCTCGGAGCAGTTCAGTATGAAAGCTTTTGAATTATACGGACGATCTCCGTTTTAGTTTGAAAGTCAGTAAGCTGAATCGGAGACCCCGTTATCGGTCCGATAGTGCATTTGCATTGTCCTTGTGGTCCTGGTGCAGCTTACTGTAGCGGGATTTTTTTATACCCAAAAACGCCGAGCGTTTTATGGGTATACCGGGAGAAAGGATGCAGCAATGCACTTAAGAAGCGAGCAAGTAAGGCTTGGTGTTGCTCGTGCACCACATCGAAGTTTGCTTAAAGCAGACGGTGTGACTGACGAGGAATTACAGCGTCCACTTGTTGCGGTCATCAATTCTCGAAACGATATCATCCCTGGTCATAACAACCTTGATAAAATCGGAGAAGCAGTCAAGGCAGGCATTTATATGGCCGGTGGTGTTCCTTTTGAAATTTCTACCATCGGCATCTGCGACGGCATAGCCATGAACCATGCGGGCATGCATTATTCGCTCGTTTCCCGTGAAGTCATTGCTGACTCGGTTGAATGTGCTGTTCAAGGTCATGCTTTTGACGCGATGGTTTGCATTCCTAACTGTGACAAGATTGTCCCGGGCATGATACTAGGCGTACTGCGCGTCAATATTCCAACAGTTTTTGTTTCTGGTGGTCCAATGCTTGCGGGCAAGCAACCGGGAGGGTGCGGTCCGACCACGGACCTTAATACGCTTTTTGATGGGGCTGGTAAGGTTGTTGCCGGCACCATGACCGAAGAAGAGTTGAAGTATTTCGAAGATACGGCTTGTCCTACTTGCGGAAGCTGCTCGGGTCTTTTTACTGCAAATTCGATGAATTGCCTGTGTGAAGCCCTCGGTATAGCGCTTCCCGGCAATGGCACCATCCCAGCTGTGTACTCTGAGCGCCTGCGCTTAGCAAAGCACGCTGGTATGAAAGTTATGGAGCTGCTCGAAAAAGATATCTGCATTCGTGACATTATCAGCGAGGCAGCTATTCATAACGCAATGGAATGCGATATGGCTTTCGGAGGCTCAACTAATACCGTTTTGCACCTCATAGCCATTGCTCGACAGGCTGGCCATCCAATTGATATGGATGACTGGGACCGAGCTTCTGCGCGCACGCCACACCTGCTTAAACTTGCCCCTTCCGGGCCACGTCCTTTAAGCGATTTGTATGAAGTTGGCGGGGTTCCTGTGGTGATGTATGAGCTAAACGAACTAGGGCTGCTTGACCATGAGGCTCTTACCTGCATGGGCAGCCTTGATGAATATCTAAAGAGCTGCTGTAAGCCAGCTGATGGTGAGGTTTGTCGCACGCATGACAACCCGCTTTCACCCGTAGGTGCTCTGCGTGTTTTACACGGCAACCTTGCGCCGGACGGGGCCATCGTGAAAAAGTCAGCGGTTGACCCGGCGATGATGACACATACCGGTCCTGCACGTGTCTTTAACAGTGAAGAAGAGGCTTGTGCTGCTATCAATGCCGGAAAGATTGTTCCTGGCGATGTCGTGGTTATTCGTTATGAAGGACCAAAGGGTGGTCCTGGCATGCGCGAGATGCTGACACCGACCTCATCGATAGTTGGCATGGGCCTTTCAAAGTCCGTTGCCCTTATTACTGACGGCCGTTTTTCCGGCGCCACGAAGGGTCCTGCAATCGGCCATGTAAGCCCAGAGGCTGCCGCCGGTGGACCGATAGCTCTAATTGAGGAAGGCGACGAAATTACCGTCGATATCGAGGGTGGAATTTTGAACCTCAATATATCCGAAGAAGAAATGAACCGTCGCCGTGCAGCTTGGAAGCCGCCTGAGCCCAAGCACAACCACGGCGTATTGGCGAAGTACGCGAAACTTGTTAGTTCCGCAGATAAGGGGGCTTATCTTTTATGAGTGAAAAGGAAAGAAAAGAGAAACCGGCAGAGTCAAAGGCCTTGACTGTTGCAGCAGCCGGCGCTCCTTGTGGTCCCGGGAGTAAAAGCAAGTACCAGGGACAGACGATGAATGGTGCGCAGGCCGTCATTGCTTCACTTGAAGCCGAAGGCGTTGACACCATTTTTGCCTATCCAGGAGGTCAGGCAATCAAGATTTTTGATGCACTGTATGATGCCGAAGACCTCAATGTCATCTTGACGCGCCATGAACAGGGCGCCGGTCATATGGCAGATGGATATGCTCGTGCAACTGGCCGTGTCGGTGTTGTTATCGTGACCAGTGGTCCGGGTGCAACAAATACCGTTACTGCGATTGCTACTGCGTATATGGATTCGGTTCCTATCGTCGTTATCAGTGGTCAGGTACCTACGGGCGTTATTGGTACTGACAGCTTCCAGGAGTCAGATATTGTCGGCATCACCATGCCTATCGTGAAGCATAGCTACCTGTTAAAGGATGCGCGCGATATCACGAAGACGTTCCGAGAGGCTTTCCATATTGCAAAGACGGGTCGTCCCGGTCCAGTGCTCATTGATATCCCAAGTGACGTTGCCGCCACAGAGATTACCTTTAACTATCCTGATACGGTAAATATTCCTTCTTACCGTCCAACCTATCGCGGCAACGCGAAGCAAATTCGTCAGGCAGCTTCGCGCATCAAAAAGGCCAAGCGACCAGTACTCTACGTGGGTGGTGGCGCAATTATCTCTGAGGCTTCTGAAGAGGTGCTCGAGCTTGCTCATACCTTTGAAATCCCTATGGTTACCACGCTCATGGGGATTGGGGCAGTGCCTGCCGAGGACGAATTGAACTTGGGACTGGTTGGCATGCATGGCTCTCGGTATGCGAACTTAACCATTAACGGTAGCGATTTAATTATTGCAGCCGGTGCGCGCTTTAGTGACCGCGTAACAGGCAAAATCGATAAATTCGCTCCTCACGCCGAAGTGATTCACATCGATATCGACCCGGCAGAAATTGGAAAAATTCGCGAAGCTGACATTCCTATCGTCGGTGATTTGAAGGGTGTTTTGCGCAGCATAATTAACACGGCTGAGCAGGGCGAAGTTAAGCCCATTACAAAACCGTGGCTGAAACAGATTAGCGAGTGGCGCGAAAACTATCCGTTCTATGACCTTAATTTAGGTGATGACTTCGATACGATTATTCCAGAGATTGCTTTGGCAAAGCTTTCGGATATGCTCGACGAAGACCAAACGATTGTGACTACCGAGGTTGGTCAGCACCAGATGTGGGCTGCGCAGTTCATCAAGCGTAAGCATCCTCGCACCTTCTTAAGTTCAGGAGGTTTGGGAACCATGGGCTTTGGTTTCCCGGCTGCTATAGGCGCTGCCATTGCAGTTCCTGACAAGCAGGTCATTTGTATTGCGGGCGATGGATCATTCCAGATGAACAGTCAGGAAATGGCAACGGCGGCGGTGAACCACATTCCCGTTAAGGTGCTTATTATGGACAATCGCGCCCTGGGAATGGTGCGCCAGTGGCAGAAACTTTTCTACAACGAGCGCTATTCTGAAACCGAGCTCATGAATAACCCCGACTTTGTAAAGCTTGCTTTAGCCTACGACTGGCAGGCAGAACACGTCGATAACCCAGAGGATATCGAGGGCGCCTATAAACGCATGCTTGAGGCAGATGGCCCCTATCTGATTGATTTAACTATTCCGCGCGACCAAACGGTCTTCCCGATGGTTGCACCGGGTGGCGCTCTTGCCGATGCATTAGGCGCAATCGATCGGTCTGCAGGAACTTCAAGGATCTTTCCTCAGGAACTTGGTATGAAACAACAGAAAGGAGGCAAGTAATGACCACCCATATTCTTTCTGTATTAGTTGAAAATAAATCAGGCGTACTTTCTCGTGTGACGGGTCTTATTTCACGCCGTGGTTTCAACATTGAGTCTCTTGCCGTAGGACCGACGGAAGATCCTACGCAGTCACGCATAACGGCTCTCGTTGACGCAGATGAGGTTGCTTATGAACAAATCACGAAGCAGCTTCACAAGCTAATCAGCGTTCACAAAATTACTGACCTTACCAACGACAATGCCATTCAAAGAGAGCTCGTCTTGTTTAAGGTCAATGCTCCAGCTGAGCGCCGCAATGAGATTATCGAAATTGCGAATGTTTTCAGAGGGAGTATTGTTGATGTAGGAAAGAACTCACTTACCGTTGAGGGAACCGGCTCCGACGAGAAACTCAAAGGCATGGAAGATTTGTTCCGCGCTTACGGCATTAAAGAAATTGTTCGTACAGGAAAAATTGCTATGGCACGGAGCAATAAGGACTAGGAAGAACAACCGCAACAAAGAAGTGAATGTACGGTTTTTCTCACAGAGGTAAATACGAAGAACAAGTCAGGAAAGGGAAAGGAAAGAAAATGGCTGTAACGATTTATCACGAGCAGGATGCTGATCCTTCAATCATCCAATCACGTAAGATTGCCATCATTGGCTATGGTAGCCAGGGTCATGCTCATGCGCTTAACCTTATGGACAGTGGTTGCGATGTGCGCGTAGGTCTGCGTCCCGGCTCAAAGTCAGTCAAGATTGCCGAAGAGGCAGGTCTGAAGGTTATGGATATCGAAGAGGCTACCGAAGAGGCTGACCTTATCATGATGCTCGTTCCGGACGAGAAGCAGGCTAAGGTATACAAGGACCAGGTTGAGCCTCATCTAAAGCCAGGCGACGTGTTGGCATTTGCTCACGGCTTTAATATTCACTTCGGCTATATCGTTCCACCTGATTTCGTTGACGTCATTATGGTTGCTCCTAAGGGTCCTGGTCACATTGTTCGTCGTCAGTATACGGAAGGCTCCGGTGTTCCAGACCTCATCTGTGTTCAGCAGGATGCAAGCGGTCATGCAAAAGAAATCGCCCTGTCCTATGCTTGGGGTATCGGTGGAGCACGTGCTGGTGTTATTGAGACCACCTTTAAGAATGAAACTGAAACCGACCTCTTCGGTGAGCAGGCGGTTCTGTGCGGTGGTGTGACAGCTCTGATTACTGCAGGCTTTGAAACGCTTGTTGAAGCTGGCTATCCACCTGAGATGGCTTACTTCGAGTGCTATCACGAGATGAAGATGATTGTCGACCTTATGTATGAGAGCGGCATGCACTTCATGCGCTACTCCATCTCCAATACGGCTGAGTATGGTGACTACTATGCTGGTCCGAAGGTTATTGGCCCGGAATCACGCGCTGCCATGAAGGAAATTCTTGGTCGCATTCAGGACGGCAGCTTTGCCAAAGAGTTTATGGATGACTGCGCCAAGGGTTCTCCATGGCTGCTCGAACAGCGTGCTGCCCATGCTGATCATCAGATTGAAAAGACTGGCGAGCGTATCCGCTCCATGTTTAGCTGGATTAAGCAGTAATAAAAGAACTCAGAGTGGCGAAAACCTTCTTTTTGCTTGTCGAACCTTAAGGTACACGGTTTTGAAGGTAGAAGATGGCAAACGGCTCGGTTTTCGCCCTCTTTGCTACGTTGAGATAAAACACGTGATTGTAATGAAAGGAGCTTAGCGTGACACGAAAGATAGATATCTTTGATACGACGCTGCGTGATGGCGAACAGTCGCCCGGGGCGTCCATGAACACGGAAGAGAAATTGGTAATTGCTCGTGAGCTCCTACGCATGAACGTGGATGTAATCGAAGCGGGCTTTCCTATTTCAAGTCCAGGCGATTTTGAGAGCGTTCAAAAGATTGCCGAACTTGCCGGCGGAGATGCTGTGGTCTGCGCTTTGACGCGCGCCATTGACAAGGATATTGATGCGGCTGCAGACGCACTGCGCACAGCGGTACATCCTCGTATCCACACCGGTTTAGGCGTGTCTCCTAGTCACCTGCGTGACAAGCTGCATATGACTGAGGAAGAATGCCTTGAGCGGATCGCACACTGTGTTTCTTATGCAAAGACCTTCGTGGATGATGTTGAGTTTTATGCGGAAGATGCAGGTCGGTCTGACTACGACTTTTTAGTGCGTGTTGTGCAAACGGCAATACGTGCAGGAGCTACCGTTATCAATATTCCTGAGACAACCGGGTATTCTTTGCCGGATGAATTTGGTCGTCGCATTAAATATATACGCGATAGCGTTGATGACATCGACCAGGTAACCTTATCCGTCCACTGCCACAATGACTTGGGTATGGCAACTGCTCTCTCTCTTGCTGGCGTGAAAAATGGTGCAACGCAGGTTGAGTGCACCATTAACGGTTTGGGGGAGCGTGCAGGCAATACCGCTTTAGAAGAAGTGGTCATGGCAATTCGCATGCATGAAGCCGAGCTCGACGCGCATACCGATGTGAACGCCGTTGAGTTCGTGAAAGCAAGCCGACTCGTTCAGTCTATTACGGGCATGCGTGTTCAGGCGAACAAGGCCATTGTGGGTGCCAATGCATTTGCTCACTCATCGGGTATTCACCAAGATGGCGTACTTAAGAACCGAAAGACCTATGAAATCATCAACCCTGCAGACGTTGGTGCTGATCAAAGCCAGATTATCCTGACAGCTCGTTCCGGACATGCAGCGCTCAAACACAGTCTTGAGGAGCTGGGATATGAGTTTGCTGGTAAGGACCTCGATGATTTGTACCATGACTTCTTAGAGCTAGCTGATAAGAAAAAAGAGGTCTATAAAGAAGACCTCGAAAGCCTTATCAATGAGCGCGGCAGAAACGAGAAGGCTATATATACCCTGGAAGGTGTGCAGATTAGCTGCGGTTTCCCGCTTATTCCGACGGCAACAGTCACGCTTAAAAATGAATTCGACCAGCTGCAAACGGTATGTGAAGTTGGCACTGGACCCATTGATGCAGTCTACAAGGCGGTCGATAAAATCGTTCAGGTTCATAACGACCTCGCCGAGTTTTCTGTTCAGTCGGTGACGCGTGGCATTGATGCATTGGGTGAAGTGACGGTGCGTGTCAAATCAAGTGAAGGTGAAACCTATATTGGTCGTGGAGCTGATGGCGATATCATCGTTTCTTCCACCAAGGCCTACTTAAATGCTTTAAACCGGCTTTTGAACCACCGTCGCGGACGTTAGTTTCTCCCGCGCAATAAAACTTTTCAAAAGACCATCTCGGCTTCTGGGGCAGGGGTGGTCTTTTTGTTTTCTTAATTGTGGTGAACTTGCGCTCAGTATAGCTATTTGCTAGGAATACCCTTCCTTTTGTGCTTAAATACAAGTACAGCGATGCACGCGGTGCATCTTCATACTTTCGGAAATTTGAGAAAGTGGGTTTTACCCGCTTTCTTTCTTTTCGGGGGAAGATGTAAGTTGAGGAAAGGAGGCAGGTGTGCTGAGCGCAAAAGAAGAAGAGCTGCTTTGTGCACTGACTCCCAAAGCAGAGGATGAAGGTGTCGAGATAGTCACCGTTGAGGTTGTTGGCTCGAAGAAAGCACCCACCATCCGTGTCTATATCGATACGCCGAATGGCGTAAGCTTCGATGAACTTTCCTCAGCTCAAGCGTGGATTAACACGATTATGGATGACTTGGACCCGTTTCCGGGAGCCTATACGCTCGAGGTCTCATCGCCTGGTATAGACCGACCTCTGAGAACTTTGGAACACTTCAGTCGGTTTGCTGGAGAGCATGCAGTGGTAAAAACGATCCATCCTATCGATGGGCGCTCGAATTTTACCGGGGTTATTAAATCTACTCTCTCAGATGTTGTAGCACTTGACTGCGACGGCGAACTCGTGGAGATACCCATTACTGAAATCAAACGTGCAAATCTCAAGGGCACTATTGATTTCAGTTCATAGAAAGGAAGAACCGTGGCAACTTCAGAATTAATCGAAGCACTTCAGGCGCTTGCGCATGAGCACAAAATTGATGAACTGTACCTCATTGAGCGACTCGAGGCTTCGCTTGCAAAAAGCTATCAGAATATTTTG
>JBMNSK010000048.1:0-6852 GCA_050945155.1 Eggerthellaceae bacterium
GCGTGGCCATGGAGATGGGGATCACCCGATCCCGTTCCGAACTCGGTAGTTAAGCCCATCATCGCCGAAAGTACTACAGCGCTAGGCTGTGGGAGGATAGGGCGCCGCGCTCGCGCAGGGCACTTTTGTATTTCTAGAGACCCGAGATAACTTAAAACAGGGGGTAAGGAGTCTCTTCTTATGAAAGTGACAGTTGCAGGTCAAAGCGCATTTCTACGCTAGGGAAACTGCAGTCATGAAGGACATTTCTGTTGGGCGTAAAACGCGGGCCTAGGAATTCTGCTCTTTAGTTTTTGCAAGCGGTTTCATTAAAAACTTGTGAATGAGACCAAGGTATATAAACCAAGAAATCACGTAAATGGCAACGCAGATATTGTCGTCGAAATAGACGGAAAGCACGATGCCGGCGATTGAAATAGCGACTGATGTGAAAAAGAGGGTCAGCGCACAACGCTGATGAGAAAATCCCTTGTTCAGTAAGAGATAGTGAATGTGGGCATTATCAGGGCAAAAAGGACTTCTTCCGTGCCGTGCTCGGTAAAAGAAAACGCGCACAGTATCTGCGATGGGGATGTAGAAGAAGTAGAAGAACGGTGCAATAGTGGCCGTAAAGAAGTGGTCAGGCATCTGGTGTACAGCAAAGTTGTACTTAATGCAGATGATGAGGAAAATTGTAATTAAGGTACCAATAAGAAGGCTTCCCGCATCGCCCATGAAAATTTGCGCAGGTTGCCAGTTATATCGCAGATACCCCAGTATGGCACCGATGATGGCAACACAGCAGATATAGACGAAAAGGGGAGACACAGAACTGGTTGTATCGATGTCTTTGTTGAGGACAGTTGTCAGGAAAAGGCCGCAGAAAAAGAAGAAATTCAAAGCCTGAAGACCTGCCTGACCATCAATTCCGTCTATGAGGTTAAAAGCATTAACAATGAGAATAAATACGAGAGTCGTAATGAGGTATCCCGCCCACTCAGGTATTTGGTAGATTCCTAAGAACCCATTAAGATTCGTAAGCTTAATACCTGCATAGGACATGAAAATGCCTACAGCGATTTCGAAAAAGAGCTTGTGCCAGGCACTTATGTTATGGAGGTCATCTCGAATACCTACCAGGAGCATGATGGTAACAACCACGCCGATAAAGAGCAGCAGGGTCCAAGAACACTCTCCTCGGTAGACAAAAGACATTGCAAGAACCGAAACGGCAATTGCAATATAGATGATGATTCCGCCCATATGCGCGGTATATCCATCGTGGATTTTTCGTCCGCCTGCCTTATCAAGTATCTTGAACTTGGTCATGAGCTTGATAAAAGGGGGCATAAGTACCCAGCTAATCGAGAGGCTCATCAACAGGGTTATGACGAGTATTTCAACCTGAAAATCCGTAGTACTCTTACCTTGCGTGTTTGACTTCGTTTAATCGTTGTAGCACTTCAAGCGCACCAAACCATTCTACAAGACTTTCATTCTTGTCGACAGGCATATTAAGATTGTGCATTAATAAGTCATTTAATGGCGAGCGCAGAATTTCCTTTTTTGCCTCGTATAATACTGTGGTCAAGAGAACTTCAGCGTTGCGCCGTTTGAAAAGCTGGAAATGAAAACCTGAGCTGAAACGAGCGTTTCGTTTTCGGTTATGCAGGACGCTATACTATACCTGCATGAAAGGAATTCGTTATGAGCATCATGCCCGAACAAGACTTCGTACTAAAAACTGTCGAAAGCAGAGATGTCCACTTCGTGCGTTTTTGGTTTACCGACGTACTGGGGAATATGAAGTCTTTTGCGGTCAGTCCTAGCGAGCTTGAATCGGCATTCGAAAACGGCATGGGCTTTGACGGAAGCTGCATCGAAGGCTTCCAGCGCATGCAAGAGTCAGATATGCTCGCGTTTCCTGATGCTTCTACATTTCAGGTCTTGCCGTGGCGACCCGAATCAAATGCCGTTGCTCGTATGTTTTGCGACCTGCGCACACCTGACGGTAAACCCTATGTAGGCGATTCCCGCTACATCCTTAAACGCGTTGTAGACCATGCGGCAAGTCTTGGTTATATCTTTAATGTTGGCCCTGAGCTCGAGTACTACTATTTCAAGGATGCTGAGGGTACTGAGGTGCTTGATAATGGCGGCTACTTCGATTTGACCAGCTTGGATTATGCGAGTGACCTGCGCCGCGATACGGTTTTGGCACTTGAGCACATGGGCATTCCTGTTGAATATTCTCATCATGAAAACGGTCCATCCCAACACGAAATTGACCTGCGGTATACCGATGCGCTGTCCATGGCTGATGCAGTCATGACCTACAAACTTGTTGTTCGCGAAATGGCAGACAAACACGGTGTTTTTGCCTCGTTTATGCCGAAGCCAATGAGCGATGCGCCTGGAAATGGTATGCATGTTCACCAGAGTCTCTCTGATATGAACGGGCGAAATATATTCTACGGTGGAAGAAACGAAGACGGTGTAGTGCTTTCAGATTTGGCCCAGCACTATTTGGCCGGCATCCTACACTACGCTCCGGAGTTTTGCCTCATTACCAACCAGTATGTGAACTCCTATAAGCGCCTTATTCCTGACGGTGAAGCTCCAACCTATGTTTCCTGGGCGCACAATAACCGCTCAACCTTGGTTCGCATTCCTGGCTATCGTCCGAAAAATGCGGAAGCATGCCGCATTGAGCTTCGAAGCCCTGACACTGCTGCAAATCCTTACCTAAGCTTTGCCGTTATGCTTGCCGCAGGGCTTGCAGGAATTGAAGAAAAGCTTCCTCTTCCTGAACCGCTTGAAGAAAAGAATCTTTCGGCTTTAACGCATGAACAGATTACGGCAGCAGGAATCCATACCCTTCCTCAGTCGCTCGGTGAAGCCATTGAGATTTTCGAGAATTCCGAGCTTATGAAGAAAACGCTTGGTTCCCATATTCATACCTACTTGGTAGATACGAAGCGAAAAGAATGGGAAGAGTACTGCAGCTCAGTTTCGCAGTGGGAACTCGACCGATATCTTGCGGTGTTGTAAGTATGAATAGTCAAGTAGTTTTTATTGCCGATAGCCTAGATAATGCGCACAAGTTTCAGCAGGTCTTATCACATCTTGACCTGGAGGTATTCCCTGGCTCATCGCTACAGACCGCGCGGCTTTTGGGAGAACACAATGATTGTGCGCTCTTAATCTATGAGGCCTGCGGTCGTGCTTTGCCGCGTTATGAGGAATTCTTACCTACAATCGAGAAGAAGGCTGAAGCAATTTTGGTCATTGCTGAACCTGGTACTCTTTCTACGCTTCACCTTCCCACGCAGATTCCGAGTGACTTCGTGATTAATACGGCTTCTCCTGAAGAATGCATGGTGCGTGTAGGACGTTTGCTTGCATCGCACGACAAGTCAACTGAAGCCGAAAAGATTGTCGTTGATAATATGGTTATTGACCTTGCAACCTATCAGGTGAAAGTAAACGGAACTCCGCTCGATCTGACTTATCTGGAATATGCGCTTCTCTCGTTTCTCGCGACGCATCCTTTGCGTACTTTCTCGCGTGATGTTCTGCTTCAGCGGGTATGGGGTTTTGACTACTTCGGCGGCTCTCGAACGGTTGACGTACATGTACGACGCATTCGTGCAAAACTGGGTCCTGACTTAGCTCAGCACCTCGAGACGGTGCGCGGTATTGGATATCTTTGGAGTGAGTAAAAGATGGCAAAGACAGTAGCGGTTATCGACGGCAATTCATTGATGCATCGTGCCTATCACGCTGTTCCGCCCTCGATGAATGCTCCCGACGGAACTCCCACCAATGCAGCATTTGGCTTTTTGTCCATGCTCTTAAAGTTTATCGAAAAAGCAAGTCCTGATGCGCTTATCTGCGCTTTTGATGCGGGGCGCCCTGCTTTTCGCACCGAAGCCCTCGAGCAGTACAAGGCACAGCGACCTCCCATGGACGAAGATTTGAAGGTTCAGTTTCCTCTGATTGAAGACCTTTTAAAGAGCATGAACATACCGGTAGTTCGTGTTCAAGGTTGGGAGGGTGATGACATCCTCGGTACCATTGCTTCTCGTGATGAACGTCTTGGATTTGAAACCCTTCTGGTTTCAGGGGACAAGGATATTTATCAACTCGCCTCAGACCATACGCGCATTGTGACGACGAAAAAGGGTATCAGCGATGTGGTCATCTATGGTCCTCAAGAAGTGCAGGAACGCTATGGGGTAAGCCCGAGTCAAGTTCCCGACTTCTTAGGTTTAAAAGGCGACCCTTCCGACAATATTCCTGGCGTTCCCGGAATCGGAGAAAAGACGGCAGCAAAACTTTTGCAGGCCTATGGAAACCTCGAAGGACTCTACGACAATCTTGATAAGCTTCGCGGAAAACAACTCGAAAACGTGCGCGATAACAAAGATCTTGCTTTTACGAGCAGACGTGTCGCAACCATCGTGACCGACCTTGATTTTGACCTCGACGTTGAAAAGATTGCTTTTCCGTCTTTTGACGCAGCAAAGGTTGCTGAAGCTTTCGAAAACTTGCATTTCTACACGCATCTTCGTCATGTTTTAAAGTTGATATCCGACGAAGGTGGGGCGCCATCAAAAGGAACGAGCCCTGATTTCGGAGAAATCTTGCATGGCAAGGAAGCTCAAGACCTGCTCAGAGAAGCAATAGAGGCGCAAAGCCTGGTGGGTGTGAGCTACTATGAGGATCAGCAGACCGCGCTTTTCGGAAACAGCTTCATTTTCGCCTTCAGCGTAGAGGGAAAAACAGGAGTGCTAAACGACGAAGAGGGCCGCCAAGCCTTTGCAGACTTAGTTCGCAACGGTTGTTTTGCTGCCTTCGATGTGAAAGAGACGCTCTATACCGTTTTTCCTCCCGATACATCACTTGAAGCACTGCTAACAACTCACGAGATTCTTCATGCGCGCTTCTTTGACGTGAATCTTGCAGCTTATATTCTTGACTCGTCTCACCGTAGCCATGAACTTGCCCTGCTCGCACGCGAATACCTGTCCTGGGATTTGCCTGAAAAACTTGCGGATGAAGACCGCGTTGTTATGGAGGCGGCCTCCGTCCATGCCTTAGTGAATCCGATGAAGAAGGCACTTTCGGACGATAAAAGTGAAAAGGCATACTTTGACATTGATCTTCCGCTTGTTTCTGTCTTAGCACTGATGGAGAGAAGCGGTGCTGCTATCGATGTTGAGGCATTAGAAGAGATTGGGCGCAGGTCTCAGGCTGAAATTGAAAGTTTGCGCGCGCAGATTTTTGAAATTACTGGCGAGGAATTCAACCTCGATTCGCCCAAGCAACTCTCTCACATGCTTTTTGAGGTTCTCGGATATAAGCCCATTAAAAAGACGAAAAGCGGTTATTCTACCGACAATTCGGTACTCAAAGAACTGAGCCATGAGCATGAAGTAGCTCAGCTCATCATTCGTTACCGCGAGCTGACTAAAATTAAGTCTACCTATATTGACGCTTTGCCTAAGATGCGCGGTGGCGATGGTTTGCTGCACACAACCTTTCATGAGACTATTACGACGACCGGAAGACTTTCGTCTTCTGACCCAAACCTTCAAAACATTCCGGTACGGACAGATTTCGGGCGCCATATTCGCGATTGTTTTGTTCCTATTAATGCTGGAGAAAAATTTCTGTCAGCCGACTATTCCCAGATTGAGCTTCGACTCCTTGCTCATCTTTCCGGGGAGCGTTTGCTCATTGACGCCTTTAATTCAGGGGCGGATTTTCATGCCCATACCGCAAGCCGTATCTTTGGCTGTGCACCTGAGGACGTAACACCGCAGATGCGCAGTCGTGCGAAGGCGGTTAACTTCGGCATTGTCTATGGCCAGCAAGCCTATGGTCTTGCGCAAAGCCTTGAGATACCTTTCGGCGAGGCCCAAGCTATGATTGACCGCTACTTCGAGGCATATCCGGGAGTAAAAACCTACCTCAATAAGGTAGTCGAAGATGCCACGGAGAAGGGGTATGCCGAGACGATGTTCGGACGCAAGCGCCATATTCCCGAACTTCGTATGCGTAATAGAAATCAGCGCAGTTTTGGTGAAAGAACGGCTATGAACCATCCCATGCAGGGAAGTGCTGCTGATATTATCAAACTTGCCATGCGCCAAGTTGCCATACGCATGGAAGAGGAAGGATTCAAGGCACAACTTATCCTGCAAGTCCACGACGAACTCGATTTTTCGGTGCCGGAAAACGAGATTGAGGCGCTGACCTCGTTAGTGAAAGATATCATGGAGCATGTCGTTGATTTAGACGTTTCTTTAGACGTTGACGTTGAGGTCGGGGATACCTGGGCTGAAGCCCACTAAATCGCAGGTGGAATGCATAGAAAATACAGAAGGAAATTGCGCTAATCCGTTGACTTGATGGGGTCCTGCTGATAAAGTTACAACTTGCGTTTTAACTCACTTCAAGGAGAAAAAGCATGTATGCAATCGTGAAGACAGGCGGCAAGCAATACCGAGTTGCCCCTGGTGATGTGCTGAGCATCGAGAAGGTCGATGCTGAAGTTGGCAAAAAAATAGAGCTGCCCGTTATCTGCGTTGTAGACGGTAAAAAGGTTGAAACCAATGCCGATGCCGCTGCTGCGACGAAGGTCGAAGCAATGGTTCTTGATCAATACAAGGGTGACAAGCAGCTGGTCTTCAAATTCAAGAAGCGCAAGAACTATAAGCGCCTGCGTGGTCACAGGCAGAGTCTGACGCGTGTGCGTATTGTTTCTGTCGGTTCTGAGAAGTACAACCCGAAGCCTGCAAAGAAGGCTGCAAAGGCTGAACCTGCTGCAGAAGCAGAGTCTGCCGCAAAGACTGAGCCTGCCGCAAA
>JBMNSK010000049.1:0-6449 GCA_050945155.1 Eggerthellaceae bacterium
ATCTATTTGACAAAAAGCATGACTTTGAAATTCGATTTCTTGTCATCCACAGTATCCGGTTTTCAAGGTTCTTTTGACCCCTTTAAAGAAAGGGCGCGCCGGTGCTATCAGCACAGCGCAAGCAAACTCTCGTATCGAAAGCGCAACGCGTTATGATGCCGTTTGCTTCCGACATTGTCAACAACTTTTTAATCTTTCCAAAAAGATTTCGAAGGTGTCTACAACTACGAGTGATGCACCCGTGTCTCTGCCTCATTTTCAAAAAAATGTTTGAGAGACAGGAACACTTATTGTATCCGCATTGGGCCAATTCTTCAAGAAAAATTTTGCTTGTGAACAGTTGGTGAAGGGTCCTATCTGGACCGTGTCTTTAACAATATCTAGGGGCGCTCCAAAGAGTGCCCCTAGGCTCTGTTGATACGTACCAAAGATGAAGCTTCGACACGTAAAAAGCTTTGCAGTCGTCTTCTTTATGGAAGCTGGATGAACTTGCGTTTGCCAACCTGCAGGGTTGCTCCTTGAAGCTTTTCGGGTTCAATGTTATAGGACTTCTTCGGCAAAGCCTCACCGTTAATCTTTACCCCACCACCATCAATGAGGCGCCGCGCTTCGCCAGCAGACTGTGCAAGGCCTGCATCAGAAATGAGACGTGCAAGATAAACCTGGCCGTCATCATTTATGACAATTTCACCCTCATACACTGGAATGTCGTCGGGGATATCATGCTGCTTGAAAAGAAGGTCGAACTGCTTTTCGGCTTCTTCTGCTTCGTTTGCGTCGTAATAGGCTTCAACGATATTGCGCGCAAGGTGGCGCTTTACCTTGTTCGGATGCAGACTGCCGTCAGCTAAACCGTGTTCAATTTCGTCAATCTCACCCACGGGAACCGTCGAAGCAAGACGGTAGTACTTAATCATAAGCTCGTCAGGAATGGACATAACTTTTCCGAACATGTCCGCCGGCTCGTCAGTCAGGCCGATGTAGTTGCCATAGCTCTTCGACATCTTCTGAACGCCATCCGTACCCTCAAGGAGCGGAAGTGTCAGGCAGGCCTGCGGTTCCATATCGAGTTTTTCCATAAGTTCGCGACCCGCTAAGAGGTTGAAGAGTTGATCGTTTCCGCCAATTTCAACATCTGCCTTCGTCACAACTGAGTCATAGGCCTGCAGAACTGGATAAAGGAATTCATGAAGACCGATGGGAAGATTTTTCGTATACCGATTATGGAAGTCGTCACGCTCAAGAATTCGTGCGACCGTAAAGTTGCTCGAGACCTTCAAAATTTGTTCAAGGTCCATAGAAAGCAGCCACTCAGAGTTATGGACGAGTTTCGTTTTCTTCGGATCGAGGATCTTGAAAGCCTGGTCCACATAGGTCTGCGCGTTGATTTCAATCTGTTCACGGGAGAGCTGAGGACGGGTTGTGTTGCGGCCGGAAGGGTCACCAATTAAAGCGGTTCCATCGCCAATGATGAGCGTAACCTCGTGACCGAGGTCCTGAAACTGACGTAGCTTGCGCAGAGGAACAGCATGTCCAAGATGAATATCGGGAGCAGTAGGATCCACGCCAAGTTTGATAGTAAGCGGGCGGTTTTGCTTAAGCTTTTCTAACAGTCCGTCTTTGGGGACGATTTGCGCTGCACCGCTTGCAAGGATATGTAGTTGTTCTTCAGCCGAAAGCATCTTTTCTCCCTAATATAAGTCTTCATTCAGCCTGCGATTCTAACACAGAAAGAGAAGCGCCTTTGGTGGCGTTACAAAAGGATTATTCTCAAGAACCGGTTTCTCAGATTATCTCCAGTAAAAGTTCCAAAGATTATCTCGACCAGCCAATTTGGAACCTTCTTAGCTTACACCCCTAAACAAATGGCCAGTTGTTCCGCGCTCTTTCGGCAAAGCTGCGCCGGTCTCAAGAGCAAGGTTGCGTGCTTTGACGAGGCGGCGGACAGCTATTTCTGTTTCCTTTGCTTCCATGAGCGTAGTATCAACCATAAAGCTTACAAGTCCCATGGAAATAAGGTCGGGCAAAAGATGTACGACATCGAGGCGGACACCGTTATAAAGATGCGTCCTCCCAATCGCGTCGGTCACCACCGGAAAGTCGAAATCCTTGCGGTCGCGGAGGTAGTGGACCTTTCTGCGTCGTGCGCAGTGGGCGCAGTCTTCATTGCAGGGACCTTCGGCCATTAAAAGACAGTGCTCAGTTATCATGAGCTCCTGGTTACCTAAGACCATAAGACCCAAATTAAGCGGCGAAGAATTGGCAAGGTCGGCAATTTGGCCAAGTGTCAGCTCGGGCGAAAGCCAAACCATATCTGCACCAAAAGTTTTTAAAGCCTGAAGTGTCAGCGTGTTGGTAACGGGAACGTGGCTGCCCACTTCAAAAACGAGGTCGCGTTTTTTGGACTCAACCATAGCCCCCAAAGAATCGGCATAGACCCTATCCCCGTTACGAAGATAGGTCCAGGCATCGAACTCCTTCTCACTCAGACGGCGAGAAGGAAGTGTTTCGTGTTCGACAGTTGGCAAAACTACGATTGATTTTTTCGGATAGCCTGCCTGCTCAGCATCAACCAAAGCCCCGGCTATCTGGGCTTGTCCACGCTTGTAATTCAAAGCTGGAACATAGATAGCGTCGGCTCCGGCACGTTTAGCAGCACGCGCGCAGGATGGATTGGTAGCAAGCGCAACAACGCGCAGGTCTCCAGAACTTTGTGCCTGCTGTCTTCGATGACCATGTCTTGGTACCTCATAGGACGCAAGCTTTGGTAAAGTTCTTCCATGATACGGAGCCAAGATAGTCTCGCTCAACATTTCGAGTGCTTCACTGCGCAGGTGGTGGAGCGCAGAAAACCCAAGCCCCACTCCCTCATCAAGGTTCACGCGTAGGTGAGTAAGCGAATAAGGACTTTGCCCCATTCGACTAATGTGCTTGCGCACCTCTTCTTCAGAAATGCTTTTCGTACGGGCAGGCTCGACGAGAGGTCCCTCAGCTACAGCAGAGGCGCGACCATCGAGGGTCTCTACCGTCATCCGCATGAAAGATCCGGTATGAATATCTACTTCTGCACGTATAGGAATGCGCGGCTCGAATGGTTTGGATTCAAAGCTTTCTTCGGCATTGCGCACTCGAAAGACGCGGTCCCCCTTGGCAACACGGTCGCGGGGACGCGCAAAAACGCGGTCACCGCGAAAATCATCCTCTGCCAAGGTGTAGGCGAAGTGACCCTTGTTGGTCCAAAATTCAAGAACATCCTTTGGGTGCAGGACTTCTTCAGAACTTATTTCAACAAGACCCTGCTTTATTGAGGCCACCCGTCCGATGAAAATTCCGCGGTTGTTTGGCCTGCCATAGCTCATAATTTCATTCCCACGTTTTCCCTCTAAATAGGCCGTGGTAAAACCGCGCGAGAAAGACTCTTCAAGCGTCTGACGCTCGCGCTTCGTTGCCCGAAGTGCCGTGGGCTTCTCATCCGAACTTACCTCAGAACTGCTCTTGTCCCCTGCAGCATACAAGGCGAAATCTTGGTCACCTTCACCATGGTTTTTAACGCGATTAAGTAAGCCGCGATAGATTAAAGTGACTGCATATACATAGTCAGCAGACTTCATGCGCCCCTCGATTTTGAGCGACTTTACACCGGCTGCCATAAGCTCTGGGATAAGGTCGATAGTGCAAAGGTCTTTAGGAGATAAGAGGCGATCCCCCGAAACGGGTATTTCGTCTTCGCTTCCCGCCTCATATAAAAAGTAAGGAAGCCTGCAGGCCTGGGCGCACATGCCTCTATTAGCGGACCTACCACCAATAAGTGAGGACATAAGACACTGCCCCGAATAGCAAACACAGAGAGCGCCGTGGGCGAAAACTTCGACTTCCATGCCGAAGTCCCGAGCTGCCTGAGACAGGTAGTCTATCTCTTCTAAGGTTAGTTCGCGCGCAAGGGTCACCCGCTTTGCACCGAGCTGCGCAGCCGCTTCGATACCCGCAAGATTATGGATGTTCATCTGCGTTGATATATGCGTTTCAATTTCGGGAAGTGCTCGATGAAGTTCTGCAGCGATGCCGATGTCTTGAACGATTAGCGCATCAACCCCACTAAGGTATGCGTCCCGACCAAGATTCATAGCGGCATTGACCTCGGAAGGCAGGACCTCAATATTTAAGGTAAGATAAATCTTCACTCCGCGTAAGTGCGCATAGTCACAAGCTTCTCGAAGTGTTTCAAGCGTAAAGTTATCAGCACCGCGGCGCGCATTGAAAGAATCAAGGCCGAGATAGACGGCATCCGCGCCTGCACGGACGGCTGCTTCTAAAGCTTCCCTGTTTCCTGCCGGCGCAAGAAGTTCTATCTTGCATTCCGATTTCTGCGTCATCTTAGGTTTCCCAGAACTTTCTTTTCACTACCGCATAAATAAATTTGCCCTACGACCGAGCGACCTGTTTCTCTCGGAGGTCTGTACGCATGGTAGTATAAATGAAGGATGAATAGACGCAGACAACAACGTGAATCCCGTGCACATCCTGTGAAATGGACCTTGGCTTTTATCGCTATAGCCATATGTCTCATGGGCTTTGTAGCATCATTTGCACTCGAGCGTGCCGCCGCCGAGTGGACCCAAGACTTACCGAGCGTAAACAACATGAGCGAACTTGAAAACGCAAGTGAGTCTCATATGCTCGCCGCAGACGGAAAGACCGACCTGGCAAGCTTTCAGCTGGAAAAGCGCAAGCCTGTGAAGTATAAAAATATCAATCCCTATGCCATCCAGGGCACCATCGATGTTGAGGACACTCGCTTTTACGAGCATAACGGCGTAGATCAAAAGGGAATTTTAAGAGCGCTTGTTAATAACCTCGTCGGGACCGATATCGAAGGTGCGTCCACCATCACACAGCAGTTGGTACGCAATACGCTTTTATCACAAGAGGCGGACGAAATTTCCCTTAAGCGCAAAGTACGGGAAGGTCAGCTCGCCCTCGACGTAGAAAAGGCCTATTCAAAAGAAGAAATTCTTACCATGTATTTGAACACCATCAACTATGGTGATGGCTGCTACGGCATTGAGGCGGCGGCACAAAACTACTTCCAGAAGTCAAATACCGAACTTTCGCTTGCAGAAGTTGCAACCCTCATTGGCATTCCGCAGTCTCCGACCAATTTCAATCCAAAAGAAAATCCCGAGGCCTGCTTGAAGCGCCGCAATACGGTCCTTGATACTATGCTCGAAAGAGGAACCATATCGCAGGAAGAACACGATAAAGCTCGAGATTCTGACCTGAACTTAAATCCATCAGATTCATCGCAAGACTCTGGCATCTATGATGCCCCCTACTTCACGAGCTACGTCCGTTCTCTTCTTATGGAAACAAACAATGAGTTTGGTTGTTCGTATGCTGACCTTTTCCAAGGCGGCCTTACTATCTACACCACGCTTGACACGCGGATGCAGGATTGCGCCGATAAAGCTTGCAAGAGCCAGTATGACCGCATGAGTGATGATTTAGATATCGCGCTTGTAGCGACCGACCCGTCTACTGGCGCTATTCGCGCCATGGTTGGCGGCAAGGACTTCGATAAAGACCAGTGGAACATTGCAACCCAAGGAGGAAGACCGGCCGGTTCTGCTTTTAAAACCTTTACCCTAACGGCAGCGATTGAAGAAGGCATTGACCCGAATTCCACCATTGACTGCAGCTCCCCACTCACTATGGAAGACGGCAACAAGCTTTCAAACTTTGGCGGAGCTGACTACGGCACAAGAACCATTGCAGACGCGACTGCAATCTCCTCAAATACAGGCTACTACCGTCTTGCGCAGAAAGTCGGCGGCGATAAGGTTGCCGAAACCGCTCACCGCATGGGTATTGAGTCAGACCTACCGGACTACCCCATTATCACCCTGGGAACCGAAAATGTAACACCCCTTGAAATGGCTGGAGCCTACGGCACACTCGCATCCGGCGGCATTAAGCACAAGCCCATTGCCATCACCAAGATTGTCGACAAGGATGGAAAAGTTCTTTACGAAGCATCTACAACCGGCGAACGCGTCTTAGATGAACAAGTGGCTTCTCAGGTAACTGATGTGCTTCGCGGCGTTTTTGACCACGGCACCGCAAGCGGAGCTAGTCCGTCAAACGGTCAGCCCGTCGCTGGTAAAACAGGAACGGGGCAAGAGTTCAGAGACCACTGGCTTGTTGGATATAGTCCGACCCTGGTCTGTGCAACTTGGATTGGAAACCGCGATTACAGCTCGACAAGCTCTTCGATTACCTGTAACGCCTTATGGAAAGACTTTATGAGCAGAGCCCTTGCCGGCACTTCTATTACTGACTTTCCGTACTACGAAACGTCCTCATACTAGGCAGCACTACTTCGCTTCAGAAGCGGCTTTATCAGCTTCTTCGAGTTTCGAGATACCGTCGTCATAGAGTTTCTGAACATCTGA
>JBMNSK010000050.1:0-5648 GCA_050945155.1 Eggerthellaceae bacterium
CTTATTTCGTGCTTCAGGCACGCGAGCAATTCTTTTTCACTCCTTATTTTGACCAAAAAAGAACCACCGTGGTGGCGGCCACGGTGGTTCGCATATGGACTATCTTTTATGTGCTTAGAACTCTGGTACGACTGCGCCTTTGTAGGTATCGTTGATATAGTTGCGAACTTCGTCAGAGTGAAGCGCATCAGCGAGTGCCTTAATCTTTTCGGAATCCTGGTTTCCGTCCTTGACAACCAGAACATTTGCATAGGTCTGACCTGCGACAGAGTCAGCGGACTCAACAGCCAAAGCATCTTCATTTACGGTAAATCCAGCTTCGAGAGCATAGTTACCGTTGATGGCTGCCAAATCGACGTCGTCAAGGATGGTTGATACGCTTGCTGCTTCAACCTCTTTGAACTGGAGGTTCTTCGGGTTGCTTGTAATGTCATTGATGGTTGCGTTGATGTCTTCTGGGTCTTTCAACTCAAGGAGGCCTTCTTGCTGGAGCAGAAGAAGAGCGCGAGCTTCGTTCGTTGCGTCATTTGGCACTGCAACTGTTGCACCGTCCTCAAGGTCATCAAGGCTTTGGATCTTATTAGAGTACAGGCCGAAAGGCTCGAAGTGAACGGGCTCAACAGAAACAAGGTGTGTGCCGTTCTCTTCATTGAAGTTGTCCAGATAGGGCTGATGCTGGAAGTAGTTTGCATCTACTTCGCCCTGCTCAGTTACGTTATTTGGTTGTACGTAGTCAGTAAATTCCTCAACCTGAAGCGTATAGCCTTGCTCCTCAAGAAGAGGCTTAACTGCGTTGTTGAGAATATCAGCATGGGGGTTTGGGCTCGCTGCCACCGTGATGGTCTTGTCGCTGTTATCAGAGCTGGTTGAACTAGACGAACCGCACCCGCTTAGAACAACCGCAGCCAGTGCGAGAGCAGTGACGACGGCGATGATGCCCACCAAGCCAAGCTTGGATTTCCTAATCTTAGTCATTGTCTTACCCTTTCCACTTCTAAAAAGTCCACGGTTGAACTTTTTCGTCATTATCTGTAAAACCGCACGCACTGTGATGATTCTGTGCAGAAGGTGTTACGAGCGCCCATTTAATCAGAGACTATTCATAATTGCAAGGTGAGAATACCTCAATGTACATGCCCGAAATTTAGCAAATCAGCAGGTCAAGCGCATCTATAAACAAAACAGATAACTGCTTC
The DNA here is from genome assembly GCA_050945155.1 of Eggerthellaceae bacterium. Taxonomy (GTDB): domain Bacteria; phylum Actinomycetota; class Coriobacteriia; order Coriobacteriales; family Eggerthellaceae; genus JBMNSK01. Next base: position 1,197 of record JBMNSK010000050.1, read on the forward strand.
TCAGGAACTCGTATAGCGTATACGGGTGAGATTTCGTTCAGATTGGCTTCTTTGTCTGCGCGGCGGGTATGATATACAGTCTCATTAAAACGAATTTGACTCGAAAGGATTACGCATGTCTTTGCCCGCTTCTGATTTGAGCAAAAGGCCGGACAATCGCACCACGATGGATTTAGGTGCGGTTTTGCCTCTAACGGCCGAGGTGAAAAATCACCACCTCTTTATCGGTGGGGTTGATATGGTTGAGCTTGCCCATAAGGAAGGGACAGCTCTTTGTGTGATGGATGAGGCGGATATGCGTGCGCGCATGGAAGCTTACCGCGAGTCATTCAAGAAGCGCTATCCGAAGTCAGACATTCTCTATGCGGGAAAAGCTTTTCTCAACAAGGAGGCCGTGCGCATTGCGTACAGCGAAGGCCTCTACCTTGATGTTGCTGGCGGGGGAGAGCTTGCCTGTGCTCTAGCAGCCGGCATGCCTGCCCACCGCATTGTCGTACACGGCAACAATAAAACCCCGCAGGAGTTGCGTGAGGCCATAAGCGCTGGCGTTGGCTGCATCGTGCTGGATAGCCGCATCGAGCTTTCCCGTGTTTCTGCCATTGCCCAAGAACTCGGCGTAACCCAAGATGTCTATATGCGTATTACTCCCGGTGTGGAAGCCGATACGCATGAATATATCAAGACCGGATGCGAGGACTCGAAGTTTGGGTTCACGATGCGTGAAGACTTTGCTTTTAACTGCGTCGGCGACGTTCTTAAGGCTCCAAACGTGAATCTTATCGGCCTGCACTGCCATATCGGATCGCAGATCTTCTCGCTGCATTCGTTCCGTGAGGCCATTCGTGTCATGGTTGAATTTATGCGCCGTATTAAAGATAGGTATGGCCTTGAAATTCAGGAATTGGATTTGGGCGGCGGACTTGGTGTTGCCTACAGCGCTGAAGACAAACCTTCAACCATTGATGACTTTGCTGAAACGACAACATCAGCGCTCGTTGAGGCCTGCGCTGACTATGAAATTGCCCAGCCGCGTCTTTTTGTTGAACCGGGTAGAAGTATTGTGGCAACGGCAGGCGTGACCCTTTATACCGTTGGCATATTAAAGACCCTGCCAGGCATTCGTAAGTACGTCGCCGTTGATGGTGGTATGTCCGACAATATTCGGACTGCTCTCTACCACGCAAATTACGAACCAATCATTGCAAACAAAGCTGACGAGCCGAGGACAGAAATCGTGACGCTTTGCGGTAAGCACTGCGAAAGCGGCGATGCGGTGGTAATCGACATGCCTATTCAGCACCCTGACCTAGGTGATATCGTCTGCGTTTTTGGCACGGGCGCCTACTGCTATTCCATGTCTTCGAACTATAACGGCCAGCCGCGACCTGCCATCGTTTTCGTGAAAGATGGCGAAGCGCGTGTTACGACTCGGCGGGAAACTTACGAAGATTTGATGCGTAGAGACCTCTAAGCACGCCGGATGACGGAATACAAGGCGGATTTTGCGCATTGTCGGGTACCATAAAGCTGTCCCTAATTACTCAGGAAGGAGCAAGATGTCTGTAAAGTTGGGTTTAGTCGGAACCGGAACGGTTGGCGGCGGCTGCATCGATATCATTCAAAAGCATGCAGAAGATTTTAAGAATCATTTTGGAATCGAACTTGAGCTGACACGTGTTTGCTCGCGCAATCCTGAGCAGGCAATTGAGCATGGTGTGGAAGATCTTTTCACCCAAGATTTCAACGACATTATCAATGACCCAGAAATCGATATCGTCATTGAACTTATCGGAGGCACAACGGCAGCCCACGACTTGGTATGCGCCGCACTTCGCGCTGGCAAAAACGTGGTAACGGCCAACAAGGCGCTCATGGCTACCTACGGCGAGGAGATTATGACCTTAGCCCGCGAGGCCAATAAAGAAATTGCCTTTGAAGCAAGCGTTGGAGGTGGCATTCCTATCATTTCGCCACTGAAGCACTCGCTGTTCTCAAACGAGATTTCTTCGGTCATGGGTATTGTCAACGGTACGACAAACTATATGCTGACGCGTATGGATGAAGATGGGCTCGACTACAACGAGGCTTTGAAGGAAGCGCAAGAAAAGGGATTTGCCGAGGCTGACCCCACAGCTGATGTGGGTGGTTATGACGCTGCGGCAAAGATTGCCATCCTCTCTTCCATTGCCTTTAATTCTCGCGTCACTATTAATGACGTCTATTACGAGGGAATCAGCGGAATTTCTCCGGTTGATTTTGAAGCAGCTCATGAAATGGGCTATTGTGTAAAACTACTCGCTATCGGTCACCGTACAAAAGACGGAATCGATGTCCGCGTTCATCCTACGATGATTCCTGAAAACCACCAACTTGCTAAAGTAAACGGTGTCTATAACGCTATTTATGTCACGGGCGACTTTGTCGGAGAGACGATGTTCTTTGGCGAGGGTGCTGGCGCCGGTCCTGCTGCAAGTGCAGTTATGGGCGATGTGCTTGAGGTGGCTCGTCATATTCAAAAGGGTTGCGGCCCGCTTGTTGGCTGCACCTGCACCGACCACCTGCCCATCGTGGCTATGGAAAATCTCACCATGAAGTACTATATCCGCTTCGTCGTTGACGACCATTCGGGCGTTTTGGCGCAGATGGCGACCGTATTCGCAAACCATAATGTAAGCGTTCACTCGGTTATTCAGCGTGGCGCTGAGGGTGGTGGCACCGTTGATTTGGTATACGTCACCCATGAGGCACGCGAAAAGAATATCCAGGCCGTGCTTGCCGATATCGCACCTATGGATGATATTCTGCGTGGTACGCCTACGGTTATCAGGGTGGAGGACTAGTAATGACGCGCGGTCGCATGGGGGTAATTTTCGACTGCGATGGAACCCTGCTAGATTCTCTCGGTGTCTGGTCGAAGATGGAACACTATCTTGCCGACCAGGCTCAGGCTACGCTTGCCCAAGAAGACATCGACAAGCTTGTAACGCTTACGAATCCAGAGTCAGCTGTTCTTTTTCATGAAAACTATGGCCTGGGTGAAACGGCGCTCGAAGTCGAAAAAATGATGGACGATTTTCTTCTTTCGTATTACCGCAATGAAGCTGTGTGTCGTCCAGGAGCTTTTGATTTTGTAAAGGGGCTTTATGATGCCGGGGTTGTCATGACTATGGCCTCTTCAAGCCCCTTGTCATACCTTGAAGCCGGATTAGAACACACCGGTCTAAATGCCTTAATCCAAGAGGCAATATCGGTAGACGATGTGGGTCACTCTAAGCGTGAGCCGCAAATTTATCTCTATGCCCAGAAGTGCATGGGGTCAGATTCCAAGTTTACGTGGGGTTTTGAGGACTCAGTGTATGCACTGCATACCTTGCGTTCTGCCGGTTTTCGTACCGTTGGTATTTATGCGGGTGAAGAATATGGCACGCATGAGGAACTTGCGGCTGCAGCAGACCTCGTGATTGACAGCTTTGAAGAGCTTAACGCTCCAGACTTCATTGAAATGACGTTTTCTGACGCGAGCTAGCCTCAGTTTATAGGCGCGTGCCTGTTCCTGCTTAGATTTGGTGCGGCGCTTTTTTGGCTTTTTGCGGCTGAGGAGACTGCAGGTCGCCAGTAATATTCACCTTTTGTGCAGAAGTCCTCAAATTTATAGGTCTACGTTGACTTTCGTTCTTGAGGAAACGTACAATACACAGGCTGCTTTCAAATGTCCCGTGTGTGCAAGGGGGAAGCGGAAGCGAAAGAACTGCGGAGTCCAGACCAAGGGGATTCGCTTAGGTGTAGGAAGCCTTCCCGCAAAAACCGTCCTTGCAATTTTGAAAACAGACAGCACCTGCTTTTGGCAGGTTGAATGCTTTTGCATTCAAATCATCTTTTTGGAGGAGTAAGAAGTGAAGACGTATTACGCGAAGCCTCAAGAGGTCGAGCGCGAATGGGTCTTGATTGATGCAAGCGACCAGATTCTTGGTAAGGTTGCAGTCAAGGCAGCGCAGATTCTTAAGGGCAAGCATAAGCCGCAATACACCCCGCATGTTGATACGGGCGATTTCGTCATTATTATCAATGCCGACAAAGTCCGTCTGTCGGGTAACAAGGCTGCTCAAAAAGAGTACTACCACCACAGTGGTTATCCAGGCGGCTTGAAACGTGAGTCGTTCGCCGAGGCCATGGAGAAACATCCTGAGCGTGTCATCGAGCATGCTGTTCAGGGAATGCTTCCAAAGAATACCCTGGGTCGCGCGATGGCCAAGAAGCTTAAGGTCTATGCCGGACCAGATCATCCGCATATGGCACAGAAGCCTCGTGAGATCAAGATGGAGGGTTAATCATGGCAGGTGAAGCTTTATACCAAGGCACCGGCCGCAGGAAGAATGCGGTAGCACGCGTTCGTTTAGTACCCGGTACGGGCAAGATGACTATTAACGGCAAAGACGGCGTCGAGTATTTCGG
>JBMNSK010000051.1:0-4002 GCA_050945155.1 Eggerthellaceae bacterium
AAATACCAAGAGAGCGTGCCTTGCCCTCGTTGTAGGCTTTTTCGATGAGCTTGTAGCCGGCAACGAAGTCTCCTGCAGGTTGGTGGATGAATAGCAGATCAACATAGTCTAGACCGAGTCGATTAAGCGTGTCGTCTACAGCGTTGGCCAGATTTTGGTTGAAACAAAGAGATCCTCACGCTTGACAATACCTTCTTCAATAGCGCGGCGAATAGCTTTTCCGACGGCTTCTTCATTCATATACGCATTGGCCGTATCTACCATGCGGTACCCAGATTTCAAAGCGGCATAGACAGACTTTTCGGTGTCTTCAGGGCTAATCATAAACGTGCCAATACCAAGGCTTGGGACTTCTACGCCGTTATACAGCTTGATAGTTTCCATGTCTCCTCTTTTCCAAGTTTTAACTCAGCTAAAACTTCTTTGCAGATTTCTTACTGCTCTTGACGGGTTTTCTTTGCTAATAAAACTCTAGAATGCAAACGGCGTAATGTACAATGCCGATAAATTAATCTGCTATATCAATAGCGCATAGTAGGGGGCAATGTAGCTAATTTGGATTTGGTCCGCCCTTTACGTATCAGTAGTCAAGCTTTACATCAATGAACTCAATTCTCCATCGACAGGGTTAAACCTCTCAGATAGACATCACACATAGAACGCTTCAGACAAACGTTTTAAAAGCACTGCACTCATGCAGCGTGGTGCTAAATGGTTTGCTGCAAAGTGGTGTTCCGAAATATGAAATTTTTAATTGGAACTTAATTAATCTCAAAAATATTCTTGACAAAACTAAAATATTGTCGTTAATAGTAAATAGTATCAATAAGAAATGAAAGGAGCACCCAATGTCTCTTATCGGAAAGCAGATTGGCGACTTTAGTGTACAGGCGTATCAGAACGGTGAGTTTAAGACCGTAACCAAAGACGATGTACTGGGTAAGTGGAGCTTGTTCTTCTTCTATCCTGCAGACTTTACCTTCGTTTGCCCGACCGAGCTTGAAGAGCTTGCTGAGAACTATGATGACTTTAAGGCAGAGGGCTGCGAGATTTATTCCGTATCTTGCGACACTCACTTTGTTCATAAGGCATGGCACGACGAGTCTGAGCGCGTGTCCAAGGTAACCTTCCCGATGCTGGGCGACCCTGCACATGTTCTGGCAGAAGACTTTGAGGTCATGATTGACGCTGACGGACTTGCAGAGCGTGGTGCCTTCATTGTTGATCCCGAGGGCAATATTCAGGTTTACCAGGTTAACGCTGGTGGAATCGGCCGCAACGCTCGTGAGCTGCTCCGTCTGGTTCAGGCTGCAAAGTTTGTAGCCGAGCATGGTGACCAGGTTTACCCTGCTAAGTGGCAGCCAGGTGCTGAGACCTTGAAGCCAAGCTTGGATCTGGTAGGTCAGCTCTAAGCCGTGAGTCAACCTTCCTCATGGGCGGTCGGACACCAAGAAGGTGCCGGCCGCCTCTTAGTTATTCCTGATTTGTATCACCTGAAATTCGCATTGCGTAGTGCCGGATGCACCAATGAGAGGAGCTAGATAATGACTGACAACTCTAAACTCTATGATGCTGTTATCGTGGGCGGTGGCCCCGCAGGCCTTACTGCGGCAATCTATTTGGCGCGCGCACGGTACCGCGTCCTTCTCGTTGAGCGCGACACCTTTGGTGGCCAGATTACTATCACCGATGAAGTCGTGAACTATCCCGGCGTCTTTGCTGCAAGTGGTAAAGAAATTACTGAGACTATGAGGAAACAGGCAGAAGCCTTCGGTGCTGAATTCCTTTTGGCAGAAGTTACTGATCTTCATATGGAAGGCGATGTGAAAAAGGTCGAAACCACTCGTGGAACCGTCGAGGCACTCTCGGTGCTTTTAGCTACCGGTGCGCATCCTCGTTCTGTTGGTTTTGCAGGCGAAGAAGAGTTCAAAGGTCATGGCGTTGCATACTGCGCAACCTGTGACGGTGAATTCTTCACAGGAAGGGAAGTCTTTGTTGTCGGAGGTGGTTTTGCGGCAGCCGAAGAATCTATCTTCCTCACGAAGTACGCAAGTCATGTAACCGTACTTGTTCGTTCTGATGCATTCAAGTGCGCAGCACAAACTGCCGAGGCGACCCTTGCTCACGATAAAATCGACGTTCTTTTTAATACTGAAGTAGTTGCGGTTGAAGGCGATACGGTCGTCCGCACGATTCGTTGGGAAGATAAGAATACGGGTGAAACCCACGAATTTCACTCCGACGACGGTCTGGGAGTATTTGTCTTTGTTGGATATGCGCCTGAAACTGACCTGGTTAAAGATATTGCCAATCTCGACGAGCGCGGTTATGTGCTGACAGATGAACATCAGCGCACTTCGGTTCCAGGTCTTTTTGCCGCAGGCGACGTTTGCGTAAAGCCACTACGCCAAGTGGCTACCGCCGTAGGTCAGGCGGCAACGACGGCAACAGAGATGGAGCGAGCCATTAAGGAAGCTCAGGAGCGCACGGGACTTGCAGGGGTGCAGCCAGCAAGTCGCGTTGCAGGGCAGAAATCGGAAGCGCATGTCGCAGCTGTTTCCGATTCGAAGCCTTCTGGGTCATCGGCCGTACAGGCAGCACCATCCGGTGAGCTCTTCAATGATGAGATGCGTGCTCAACTTGATGCAGTCTTTTCAAGGATGAGTGAGCCGGTTGTGCTTCGTATGCACTTAGATTCAAGCGATGCATCGGCTGATTTGCGCGCATATATAGAGACACTGGGCTCTTTGACCGACCGTGTCCTGGTGCAGGAGGCAAGCACCAGCAACGACAATGCAGATGATCTTCCTTTTGTAGAGGTGCTCCGCCAAGACGAAACGCCATCTGGTCTTGAGTTTCATGGGGTACCAGGAGGCCACGAGTTCACTAGCTTTATTCTTGGCCTCTATAACGTTGCAGGACCAGGTCAGCCTATTGCGGAAGAAGATCGTGCGTCAATACAGGCTATTACTTCACCAAGACAGATTCGTGTCATCGTAGGCCTTTCCTGCACGATGTGCCCAGAGACGGTGGTGTCGGCGCAGCGTATAGCTGCCGATAATCCAGATGTTACGGCGCAAGTTTATGACGTCGCTCTGTTCCCGAATTTGAGGGACAAGTACAACGTCATGAGCGTTCCCTGTGTGGTGGTGGAGCGCGAAGATGGGTCTGAAGAAGTGTCCTTTGGGAAGAAGAACCTCAATCAGATGCTTGAGCTTGTAGGCTAATATCCTTTAATTGTGCAAGCGGCTCTCGGCTAGACAAGTTTATGTCTGTGCACGAGGGCCGCAACCATGTCACAATGGCAGTATGAAAAAGAAAACTTCCAATAACGCGCAGAGTGAAGCTAAAGCTGCCAAAACAAACTCACCTTGCAGAATCGCAGATAGGTGCGGGGCATGCACGTGTATTGATGAACCTTATGCGCACCAGGTAGCCCGCAAACAAGGTTTCGTCTGCGAACTGTTTAAGTCGCAGATTACGGAAAACACCGTTGTTGAACCTTATGCGGCAATGGAAAAACCTTGGGGATACCGTAATAAGATTGCCTCACCGTTTGCTCCTAGTCCCCGCTTGAAACCATCGAAGACGAAAAGCCGCAGTTCTCGCGATGTGCTCTGCGGCATGTATGCTTCTGGGACGCACCATATTGTTCAAACCGATGTCTGCCCGGTTGAACATCCAGTGGGTAGAAAAGTCATTTCTGCCGTGCGCAGTCTCATGCTTCGTTGGGGTATTGAGCCGTATAACGAAGACACTGGTGAGGGGTTTATGCGTCACGTCGTGGTTCGCGTGGGCCATGAAAGTGGGGAAGTCTTAGTGACGCTTGTCACTAATGCGCAAACATTTCCTTCTTCAAGAAATTTTTGCCGTGAGTTAGTAAAACGCTGTCCAGAGATAACCACGGTCGTTCAAAACGTAAACTTACGAAAAACCAATGCTATCTTGGGTTTTGAAGAGCATGTTCTTTATGGGCCAGGTTTTATCCTTGATACGCTCTGC
>JBMNSK010000052.1:0-3588 GCA_050945155.1 Eggerthellaceae bacterium
AGTTTAAGCCGGTCTGTGATGCATTTGACGAAATGGCGCAACGTTTAGCGAGCTCAGTTGAGCGGGACCGCCGTGGCGAAGATGCGCGCAAGGAACTTTTTTCTGCCATGTCTCACGACTTAAGAAGCCCGCTCACTTCCATTCGAGGCTATGCCGAAGGTTTGCGTGATGGTGTAGCGCAAACGACCGAGGATCAAAAATATTATCTCGAGGTCATTTTGGATAAGACAAACGAGATGGAAGAAAAGATATCCAACTTGCTCGCTATGACGCGTCTCGATAATCCAGACACAGAAATAAGCATTGAGCCCCTTAAACTCAATGATTTTCTTTCCTCTTACTTTGATGAGTCGTTGCCGGAGTATGCTGCTCAGGGCATGCATATTACCTGCAAGCTCTCGGATCTTACAGTGATGGCCAACAAAGATGAGCTACGATGCATTCTCGATATTGTGCTTAACAACAGTTTGCGCTATCGCATAAAAGATGAGGTTGAGGTAAGCGTTACGCTTACGCAGGATGGGGACAATGCGCGCCTTGAAATTGCCGATAACGGTCCTGGCGTGAATCCAGAAGACCTCAGTCGCATATTTGATGCCCTGTATCGGGGCGATAGTGCGCGCAGCTCGAGACAACGAGGAAGCGGCCTGGGTCTTTCCATTGTGGCCGCATCAGTTGCGCGCATGCATGGGTCAGTATGCGCGAAGAATGCAGAGACGGGTGGTCTTGTTATTATGGTTACGCTCCCGTGTGCACGTTCCTAAGGATGGAGGGGGACCGATATGACGCGCGTTCTTATCGTGGAGGACGATTCTGATATTGCTCGGTTTGAAGCCGACTATTTGCGCATGAGCGGTATCGACTCCGAAATTGCGAGTGACGGCACAACCGGTCTTGCCCAGGGACTGCAAGGTGGTTTCGATCTTATAATTCTCGACTTGATGCTTCCCGGTATGGATGGGTTTGAAGTTTGTCGAAAACTGCGCAACGCGCTCGATATTCCTATTCTTATGGTTACTGCTCGCAGGGAGGATATCGACAAAATTCGCGGTCTGGGTATGGGCGCTGACGACTATATAGAAAAGCCCTTCTCGCCGAGCGTACTTGTTGCGCGCGTTAAGTCGCATCTTGCGCGGTACGAACGCCTCACTGGTTCTGCGGTGGAGAAATCGGTCATTACCATGGGCGATATTACGCTTAATACCGCAACACGCCGTGTGTGGGTGGGCGAAAAAGAGGTCAACTTAAAGAATCGCGAATACGAACTTCTTGAATTTTTCGTACTGCATCCCGATATTGTCTTCACACGCGAACAGCTCTATGAGCGTGTTTGGGGTATGGAAGCTATCGGGGATAATGCCACCGTTGCGGTTCATATCAATCGACTGCGGCAAAAGCTTGAAAAGGACGCTGCCAATCCGCGACACCTCGTTACGGTTTGGGGAGCGGGGTATCGTTTCTTACCGTAAAACCGGTCTTATTTAGGTACTGCTTTCTTACATAAAAAGCCTTTCCCGCACGCATCAACCCATACCAAAAACTAGCGTGCGTAACACCACGTATCTGAAAGAAAACTTTTCACATCCAGAGTTTATAAATGGTTTAAGTCCTATTTATATGGATTTCGCTTTTATATCCGACACTGTCTCTCAAGGCAGATGGCGAATGTTGCCGAGATTTTTCTTAGTATTGGTTGAAGTTTTCTCCCCGCAGCCTAAAACTTCGCCGGTGGCATTCGCCGCCAGAGCCTTTTAAGCAGAACATACAGGAGAAGGGTCTGTACGTGAAAGACAAGATAAGGACAATGGTAAACGGCTTTTGCATGGCTTTAGCCGATAGCGTGCCGGGTGTTTCTGGCGGCACTATCGCTTTTATCATGGGTTTTTATGAGAACCTGCTCAACTCCTTTCATGGTCTCCTTTTTGAACAAGGAGAAAAACGCAAGGAATCCGGTAGCTATCTCATTAAGCTTGGCTGTGGGTGGGCAGTCGGCATGGGCTTTGCGCTCGTTGTTCTTTCTCACCTACTAAACTCGAATATCTACCTTATGACATCAGCGTTTCTGGGACTTACCTTGGCCGCTATTCCGCTTATTGTACGCACGGAGCATGCCACATTACGGGGCAAACAGTGGATGCTTGTCTTTACGCTCATAGGAGCGCTTTTTGTCGTAGGTATTTCGCTTTTGCGCCAGGTCATTTCTGGCCCCGCGCTCGATTTTTCGATGCTTACGGGGTTTGAATATATCTATATTTTCATTGCGGGTGCAGTTGCAGTATCAGCGATGATTTTGCCTGGCATTTCTGGGTCAACACTCCTTCTTATTTTCGGAGTCTATGCGCCGATGGTTTTGTCTGTGCATGAGCTTATGAATGCGAACTTTGCAGTACTGCCCGGTCTGCTTGTTTTGGTTGTAGGAATTGTCTTTGGGCTTACCTGCGCCATTAAAGTGGTGCGCGCCCTCCTGCAGAAGCACCGTTCCGCCATGATATATCTCATTTTAGGCTTGGTAATGGGCTCGACATTTGCAATCGTGATGGGTCCGACCACCATGGCGACACCAGCGCCCCCGCTTTCTGTTGAGAATTTCAACATTATTGCGTTTGCGGTAGGCGCTGGCTTAGTAGTTGGATTAGAGGCTATTGCGCATAATGGTCGCAAAATCTTCGGTCGTCAGCTGGACAAAACCGGAGGGAAGGCAAACGACGGAGTCGGCAATTTGGGGAATCATATCCTCCGTAACGCCAAGCTCTGAGAGCGTACGTGCAACGCCGATTTTTTCTGTCCAGGCTTCAAGGGCTTCAATGCCAGCGAGCGCTACCTCTTCATCGCTTTTACCGGTTTCATCAATCTTCCAGACATTGGTTGCAAAACGCTTGAATTGGAAGAGCGCGTCAGCGTTTGCCTTATAGATGTGGCGGTAATAATTTGATGTAATAGCCGCAAGACCCAACCCATGGACGCAGTCGGTGAATGCACCAATCTGATGTTCAATCATGTGGCATTGGAAACATGTTGCTTTGCCACTCTTTAAGATGCGGTTTTCAGCAAGGGAAGATGCCCATTCGAGGTTTGCATGCGCCTGGTAGTTGTGAGAATCCTCAAGGGCAATGGGGAGATTCTCAATGACAGAGCGCATGGTTGCTTCAATAAGGTCATCAGCAATTACATTGCCAATTGGGTAGCTGAAATACTCCTCCATCAGGTGATTCATAGTGTCATAGCCACCTGCTGCTTTTTGGGTGTACGGAACGGTGAAGGTAAGATCAGGATCTTGAATTGCAAAACGGGCATTCATTTCCGGATGGTCAGCCCCAGTTTTTACATGCGTCTCTTCGTTAGTAATAACTGCGCCGCCGTTTCCTTCGCTGCCGGTACCAGTGGCGGTAACTACAATGCCAAGAGGAAGCGGTTCTACTTCGATTGGCGCAAAGCGTACAAAGTACTTGTCCCACAGACTATCGTCATCATCAACGGCTGCGACAGCTACCATCTTGCAGCAGTCCATAACCGAACCGCCGCCCACAGCGATGATGTAATCGACGTTCTTTTCGCGGGCAAGCTTGGCTCCTTCTTCTACCTTCTTCC
>JBMNSK010000053.1:0-3397 GCA_050945155.1 Eggerthellaceae bacterium
ATCTATTTGACAAAAAGCATGACTTTGAAATTCGATTTCTTGTCATCCACAGTATCCGGTTTTCAAGGTTCTTTTGACCCCTTTAAAGAAAGGGCGCGCCGGTGCTATCAGCACAGCGCAAGCAAACATATTAACGGTGCTTTTATTGAGCGTCAAGGGAAAATTTTGACTTTTGTAAATTAATCCTTACTCCCGTGCGCAGACGGTAAAGAACCTGGCAAGTGACCAGGTAGCAACCGGTCTTTTAGCTGCGCGAATACGGGTTAATTTTTTGAAAACGACCTGTTTCTTCCCTAGCCGATTTCCTTTGTCTTCTCTATATTAGAAGCTGCTTCTTTCTCTATATTGGAAGCAAAGCATTTCTTAACTGTAAGACCGACTTATAGAGAAGGGTCACGATGGCCGAAAAGCAACATACCTCCTCAGATAAACCCAAGTTTCGCATACCCGCCTATGCAGAAACGGCGCTTGAGCTTATTGAAGATGCAGGGTTTGAAGCATGGCTTGTTGGCGGTTTCGTGCGCGATGCCATCTTAGGACGTAAGCTATGCGATGTTGATATTGCCACCAACGCTCTTTGGCAAGACGTTGACCGTATCTTTCGAGAAAAGGGATACCGGACTCATGAAACGGGAACAAAGCATGGAACACTTACGGTCATAGTTGATGAATTCCCTCTTGAAATTACTACCTATCGCAGTGACGGAAAATACAGCGACGGACGCCATCCGGATACCGTGCATTTTGCTCAAAGTATCGAAGAGGATCTTAAGCGCCGTGACTTTACCATAAATGCGCTTGCCTACCACCCGCAACGAGGATTGTACGATCCTTACGGCGGATATGCAGATATCCAGGCTCACATAATTCGTACCGTCGGCAAAGCTGAAGACCGGTTCGCAGAAGATGGACTTCGCATCCTTCGTGCGTGTCGGTTTTGCTCTCAGCTAGGTTTCGACTTCGAAGAAGCAACTTATAACAGCATGGTGTATTGCAAGGGAATGCTGTTAAAGATGCCAGCCGAGCGGATTACCCATGAACTTGAGCTCTTTCTTCTTGGCGACCATACCCACTTCGCCCTTATGCGTTGTGTTGATGTGCTCTCCATTATCCTTCCCGAACTTGTTGCGATGAAGGACTTCGACCAGAGGACTCCTTATCATATATATGATGTCTTAGAACATAGTGCCTATGCGGTGCAGAATACCCCACCCGAACTTCTGATTAGGCTTGCCGCGCTCTTCCACGACTGCGGAAAGCCTGCATCTTTTTTCACCGACCGTTCCGGACAAGGGCATTTTTACGGGCACCCACTCGTCAGCATGCGCATTGCTCAAGCAAGCCTGGATCATTTGACGCTACCCTCTGCCCTCAAAGAAGAAGTGCTTCTATTGGTGCGTCATCATGACGATATCGTCAACCCGAATACGAAAGCGGTTAAGCGCATGCTTCACCGGCTAGGCGATAATCCCGACCTGTTCCGTGCACTCTGTGAACTCAAGCGCGCCGATGCCCTATCACAGGCGCCCCAGTGCGCTGGCCGTGTTGAACTCGCCGATAATCTCGAGAAGATTCTCGATGAGATTCTAGACGCAGAAGAAGCCTTTACTCTATCCAAGCTTGCCATTAAAGGAGACGACGTTATCGCGCTTGGCGTCACACGCGGCCCAGCCGTAGGTAAAGCACTTGAAGCAGCCCTTGATGCCGTGATTGACGAGACACTGGCAAACGATAAAAAAGCGCTCTGCGACTTCGTCGGCGCATGGTGGCAGGATAATAAAGATAAGTTCGCTTCCTAAGGTATAGCAAGAAGGCGCCCTCACCAGCAAAGAACCGATGCAATTTTGATGCGCTCGCGTTCTAATATCCTCATTTTGGCTTGACGAAAGATGCCTGCTTACCTAATATAATCACTCGCGCGTTTGCATCTTGCGCAACGTTGCAAAGAGGCACTTGGGGTGTCGTCTAATGGCAGGACAGCGGTTTCTGGTGCCGTATGTGAGGGTTCGACTCCTTCCACCCCAGCCATTTTTGCGCTATACTACGCAAACGCAACGTGGCTCCGTCGTCTAGCGGTTTAGGACGCCGCCCTCTCAAGGCGGAGATCGCCAGTTCGAATCTGGTCGGAGCTACCAAGAACTTTCAAGGTCGGCAGATGCCGGCCTTTTTCTGAATATAAAGAAAGTTAACCTAGCGTAACTATGACGAACATTGAGTGTATAACGAAAGGGATATACCATGCCAGTTCAAACGATTATTGCGAGCACGCATATCCTGGATGCTTCATCTCAATCGACTTTTGAAGGCGCCCTCGCAATTTCAGATGACCAGATTGCCGCAATCGGAAGCCTTGATGAAATGAAGGCTTTTGCGGCTGAGGAAAATACCGGTTCGACTCCAGCAGAGATTCGTGACTTCGGTGATGCGTTTGTCTCCCCGGGATTTCACGACTCTCATGTCCACTTCTTTCATTCATCAGTCTATTCATCAAACTTGGCCGCAAGCTTCTTAGGAAAAAATGAACTTGACTGCGTTGAGCGCATGAAAGAGCTTGCAAAAAAGCGCCCGCATGGTTGGCTTCTGTCACAAGGTTGGCGCGAATACCGGTGGGACGACCCACGTGTTCCTTCAAAACATTCACTCGATGCGGTTTTTCCAAACCGTCCCGTTGCACTCTACTCAGGAGATGCCCATACGCTCTGGCTCAATTCATGCGCACTGAAAACACTGGGCATTTCAAATAATTCAAAAGCGCCGGAAGGTGGAAGTTACGACCGTGATGAGCATGGCGAACTGACCGGCATTGCCCGCGAGGCTGCTGCGATGGAACTCATGCCTAAAATTATGGGTGCATTCACAAATGAAGAGTTTGCAGAAGCCTATCGCGGCTTTTTCAAGAGGCTTGGTCAAAACGGCATCACGAGTGTCTGTGACTTAAGCCTTATGGCACTGCCGGGACTTGACTTTATTCGTGACGATGTCCATGAAATGCTCCTTGAGCGCGGACAGCTCACCTCACGTGTCAATATGTTCCCAACACTGCTTGCAGACACAAGCCGCTTCGAGCGCATGTATGAGCACTTCCGGGGACCGCTGCTTTCATGTAACGGACTCAAACAGTTTTTTGACGGCGTCTCATCGCAACACACCGCATGGCTCAATAAGCCCTATACAAACGCACGGTTTGAAGGAGACTGCGGGCGCCCAACTATTGACCCCGAAGATATGCATGCTCTCATCATGAATGCGGCATCACATGGATGGCCTGTGCGTGTCCATACTATTGGCGACGAAGCAATTCATGTGCTGCTCGACTTCTTTGAAGAGGCGCGCAAGACCTATGGACCCCTTCCCCATGGACTTCATAACGGCATGGAGCATCTTGAGAATTTCCAAC
>JBMNSK010000054.1:0-2987 GCA_050945155.1 Eggerthellaceae bacterium
TAGCTCGGAAAGCATTTGTAAACCCCGAGACCACACGTAGGCTCAATCGACTTACACTTCCACGTATTGAGGATGCCTATACTACGCAGGTTGAAAAGCTGAAAGAAGAAGGCGAAGAGGCGGTTGTAGTCGAAAACTCTATCTTCCGCAGCAAGAAGCGCTCGATGGCGTATGACGCCGACATCATCATTGCGGTTGTCGCTCCCATTGAACTGCGTATTCAGCGCGCCGTAGCTTCGGGTTGGGCAGAAGATGACGTTCGCCGCCGTATTGCACAGCAAATTACCGATGCTGAAAGAATCCAACGCTCTGATGTAGTTTTCAATAACGATGGAACGCGTGAGGAGCTTTGGGACCAGGTAGTGGAGTGGTGGCACGAACACCAGGCCGAACGTGCGCGTGAAAAAGCTGAAAGTGCCGAAGAGGCAGATGACGAAGCAGAGGACGCAAATCAATAAATTAGTCCCGCTGTTACGGACGCAGTCATTTCAGGTGTGAGATTTTTCGTCTTGATTGCCTTATAACCTTGGCATTAGACTTTGTTTCTATTGCACAGACACACGGTTGAGTTTTCACGCATCGACAACTTAATGCGTCTTGATAGGTATTGAAGGTGGCACGCATTCATGTCTCATCTTTCCAGCATTGAAGGAAAAGTAATTGAAGGCAAGATTTCCGAGGAGCGCCTTGCCTCGCAGCCTTTTCATGTCGTTGCTCCCTATGAGCCTGCTGGCGACCAACCCCAGGCCATAGAGAAGCTTGCCGAAGGGGTTGAGAAGGGGCTTCGCTACCAGACGCTGCTTGGAGTAACAGGCTCAGGAAAAACTTTTACGATGGCTAAGACCATTGAGAAAGTTCAAAAACCGACGCTTGTCTTAGCTCCCAATAAAACGCTTGCTGCGCAGCTTGCTGCAGAGCTCAAGGAATTTTTTCCTGATAACGCTGTTGTTTACTTTGTTTCCTACTATGACTACTACCAACCTGAGGCCTATGTGCCGGCCTCCGACACGTTCATCGAAAAGGACGCTTCTATCAACGAAGAGGTCGAAAAACTTCGCCATGCTGCAACAAGTGCTCTGCTTTCCCGACGTGACTGCGTTGTTGTTGCCAGTGTGTCGTGCATCTATGGTATTGGAAGTCCGGCTGACTATGCAGGTATGGCGGTATTCCTTGACACCGATGAAGAGGCTGACCGCGATGATATCATCCACAAGCTCATTGATATCCAATATGACCGTAATGACTATGAACTCGAACGAGGAACATTTAGGGTGCGCGGAGACTTACTCGATGTTTTCCCGCCCTATGCAGACAACCCGATTCGCATTGAGTTTTGGGGCGATGAAATAGATTCAATTTCTGAAGTTGACCGCGTAACTGGGGAGATTCTCAACACCTATGCGGCGCTTCCTATCTGGCCTGCTTCCCACTACGTTACAGCAAAGCCCAAGATGGAACATGCTATTGAAACCATCCAGGACGAACTACGTGAGCGGCTCCAAGAATTTAAGAGCGAAGGTAAGCTGCTTGAGGCCGAGCGTCTCGAAATGAGGACTAACTACGACCTTGAGATGATGGAAACCATGGGCTTTTGTTCGGGCATTGAGAACTATTCACGACACCTTGATGGTCGCGCCCCGGGAGAGCCGCCCTATACCCTCATCGATTATTTTCCGAAAGATTTCTTGTGCATCATTGATGAGAGTCATGTGACCGTGCCTCAGATTCGCGGTATGCACGAAGGAGACCGGTCACGCAAGATTACCTTGGCTGAACACGGATTTCGTCTGCCGAGCTGTCTTGATAACCGCCCTCTGCGCTTTGATGAATTTGAAGACCGGGTTCCTCAGTTTATCTATGTATCGGCTACGCCAGGTGATTATGAGGAAAAGGTAAGTCAAAATCTGGTTGAGCAGATTATTCGTCCAACCGGGCTCTTAGACCCTGAGATTATTGTGCGTACGAGCGAAAGCCAAATTGATGACATCATTGATGAGGCACGTGTTCACGCTGAGAAAAACGAGCGTGTACTTATTACGACTCTCACGAAAAAAATGGCAGAAGATCTCACTGACCACCTTCTTGACCAGGGTATTCGTGCACGCTATATGCACTCAGATATCGGAACGCTAGACCGCGTCGATATCCTGCACGACCTGCGTTTAGGTAAATTCGATGTTTTGGTTGGCATTAATCTTTTGCGAGAAGGCCTTGACCTACCCGAGGTTTCTTTGGTTGCCATTCTCGATGCCGATAAAGAAGGATTTTTGCGTAACCACCGAAGCCTTATTCAGACCATCGGTAGAGCGGCTCGTAATGTGTCCGGCCAAGTCATTATGTATGCCGACAAGCTTACCGATTCGATGAAGGCCGCCATTGACGAAACGCGGCGTCGTCGCAGCATGCAGATGGCCTTTAATGAAGAGCACGGCATTAAGCCTCAGACCATACGCAAAGCAATCAATGACATCATGGGATATGTCACCGAGGATGTGGATGGAGCAAGTGCCGAAGAGGTCAACAAAGAACTTGCTTCACTGTCCCGTGGTGAGGTTATGCGCATCATCTCTTCTATGGAAGATGAGATGGCCGCAGCTTCAGCCAATATGGACTTCGAAGAAGCAGCCCACTTGCGTGACCAGGTAGTTCATCTGCGCGCAAACCTTGAAGGATCAAGCGAAGAAGATGTGCTTGCAAATCTTAAGAAGACGGCACGGAAGGGAAGTGCTTACGGAAACCGCAAGCATGCTGCCTACGGTTCTGCACGCAGGTCCTAGTAGCGCGGGATGCCTTATAGCGTTTCGGTATCAAGTATGATGGTGAAGGGCCCGTCGTTGACGAGTGCGACCTGCATGTCGGATCCGAAGCGCCCGGTTTCAACCGACCCAAGATCTTGGCGAGCTCGGTCGCAAAACTTTTCGTAGAGCTCTTCTGCCTTCTGTGGATTTCCAGCTTCGATAAACGAAGGACGATTACCTTTTCTGCAG